>NZ_CP121354.1:0-341666 GCF_029674545.1 Mesorhizobium sp. WSM4904
ATGGCGGCATCCAGCGACGCTGAACAGAAGTTCGAGCGGGTCAAGGCCCAGTTGAAGGCGCGTCTGGGAGCCGAGGTCTATTCGAGCTGGTTTGGCCGCATGAAGGTTGCCGAGGCGTCGCGCGGCATCGTCCGTATCTCCGTGCCCACGGCCTTCCTGCGGTCGTGGATCAACGGCCACTATCTCGACCTCATCGCCGAACTCTGGAGACATGAGGATTCCGACGTTCTCAAGATCGAAATCGTCGTGCGGACCGCCACGCGGCAGGGCCGCAACAATGTCGAGCCGGAGATCGCGCCGGCGCGCAAGATGACCAAGCAGACGCAGACGGCGCTCGCCGCCGGCACCGCGAGCGCCGGCCGGGTGGAACGGGCGCCGGCGCCTCGCCAAGGCGTGCCGGCGGAGACCGAGTTCCGCCACAACGTGCTGGGGTCGCCGCTCGACCCGCGCTACACTTTCGCTTCCTTCATCGAAGGGCCCTCGAACCGGGTGGCGTTCGCGGCGGCCAAGGCGGTGGCGGAATCGCAGTCGAGCGCGGTGCGCTTCAACCCGCTCTTCCTTCATGCGACCGTCGGATTGGGCAAGACGCATCTGTTGCAGGCGATCGCGGCGGAATCGCTGCGCCACAACCCGAAATCGCGCGTGGTCTATCTGACGGCGGAATATTTCATGTGGCGCTTCGCCACCGCGATCCGCGACAACAATGCACTCACCCTCAAGGAGCAACTGCGCGATATCGATCTTCTGATCATCGACGACATGCAGTTCCTGCAGGGCAAGTCGATCCAGCATGAATTCTGCCATCTCATCAACATGCTGCTCGACAGCGCCAAGCAGGTGGTGGTCGCCGCCGACCGGCCGCCGTCGGAACTGGAATCGCTGGAGCCGCGCGTGCGGTCGCGCCTCAATGGCGGCGTGGCGCTCGAAATGTCGGCGCCGGATTTCGCCATGCGCCTCGGCATGCTGAAGCTGCGCCTTGCCACGGCCAAGATCGACGATGCCTCGCTCGACATCTCGGACGAGATTCTCGATCACGTCGCCCGTACGGTGACCGGCAGCGGACGCGAACTCGAAGGCGCCTTCAACCAACTTCTCTTCCGCCAGTCCTTCGAGCCGCAGATCACCCTCGACCGCATCGACGAGATCCTCGGCCACATCTACCGTTCGGGCGAGCCGAAGCGGGTGCGCATCGAGGACATCCAGCGCATCGTGGCGCGCCACTACAACGTGTCGAAGACGGAGCTGCTCTCCAACCGGCGCACGCGTACCATCGTCAAGCCGCGGCAGGTGGCGATGTATCTGTCGAAGGTGATGACGCCGCGCTCGCTGCCGGAGATCGGACGGCGTTTCGGCGGCCGCGACCACACGACGGTGCTGCATGCCGTGCGCAAGATCGAGGACCTTTCCGGTGCCGACAACACGCTGGCGCAGGAGCTCGAACTGCTCAGAAGGCTGATCAACGAGCAGGCCTGAGCGCTTCACCGGCTTTATCCCCAGAAAGCCCGCGCAACCGGCCGGGACCGGTGCCGCGGGCTTGCGTTTGCAGGGTTTTTACTGTCAGCTTACATAGATTCTGAGCTTTTCGGAGCTTTCGCGGGACGCCGCTCCCTGGTGACCCGCTCATTCATTGAAGCGAGCCTGTTTCGTCATGCGTGTTATCCTGGAACGGTCCAACCTCCTGAAGTCCCTCAACCACGTTCATCGCGTGGTGGAGCGGCGCAACACCATACCGATCCTGTCGAATGTGCTGCTCAGCGCCGAAGGCGCCAGCCTCGAAATGAAAGCGACCGACCTCGACCTCGAAGTGACGGAAGCCACGCCCGCCAAGGTCGAGCGCGGCGGCGCGACGACGGTCCCGGCGCACCTGCTCTACGACATCGTGCGCAAGCTCGCCGACGGCGCCGAGGTGATGCTGAAGACCGACGAGGACGGCAATGCCATGACGGTGACGTCGGGTCGGTCCAGCTTCCGCCTGCAGTGCCTGCCGCAGTCGGACTTCCCCGAGCTTTCGGCCGGTTCCTTCTCGCACATCTTCCGGCTCGATTCGGTGGCGCTCAAGGGCCTGATCGAGAAGACCCAGTTCGCCATTTCGACCGAAGAGACGCGCTACTATCTCAACGGCATCTTCCTGCACACGCATGAAGCGGGCGGCAAGCTGAAGCTGCGCTCGGTCGCGACCGACGGGCACCGCCTGGCGCGCGCCGAGATCGACGCGCCGGCAGGCTCCGAAGGCATGCCCGGCATAATCATCCCGCGCAAGACTGTGAGCGAGCTGCAGAAGCTGGTCGACGATCCGGATGTGGCGGTGACGACGGAGCTGTCGGATACCAAGATCCGCTTCACCATCGGCAGCGTCATCCTGACCTCGAAGCTGATCGACGGCACCTTCCCCGACTATCAGCGCGTCATCCCGACCGGCAACGACAAGAAGCTGATCATCGACCGTCAGAGCTTCGCCGCCGCCGTCGACCGCGTCTCGACCATTTCGTCCGAGCGCGGCCGCGCGGTGAAAATGTCGATCAACGACGGCCAGCTCACGCTCGCCGTCAACAATCCGGATTCGGGCAGCGCCACCGAGGAGCTGGCGGCCGATTATTCGTCGGATCCGATCGAGATCGGCTTCAACGCCAAGTACCTGCTCGATGTCGCGGCCCAGCTCACCGGCTCGGAAGCGAAATTCATGCTGGCGGATGCCGGCTCGCCGACGCTGATCCACGACATGGCGGACGAGACCGCGCTCTACGTGCTGATGCCGATGCGGGTGTAGCCGCATCCGGTGTCGCGCCGGCTGGCGATGGAGCGATGATTGCGGCGGCTTGCACGGGCGGATAGCGGTTGCCGGAACAGACCCATATAAGTAAGCTTACGCTTACCAATTTTCGCAACTACGCGGGACTTTCGCTCGAGCTCGGCCCCGGCGCCGTGGTGCTGTCGGGCGACAACGGCGCCGGCAAAACCAATCTGCTCGAAGCCATCTCGCTGCTGACGCCGGGACGCGGGCTCCGCCGTGCGCCCTATGCCGACGTGGCGCGCGAAGGCGGCGATGGCGGCTTTGCCTTGCATGCCCGGGTCGAGGGACCGGAGGGCCAAGTCGAAATCGGCACCGGCATTTCCGGCGGCGACGGCGCTGGAGAAGGCGGCAGACGCGTTCGCATCAACGGCGCGCCGGCAAAGTCGGCGGAGGATATGCTGGAATGGCTGAGGGTCATCTGGCTGACACCGGCGATGGACGGCTTGTTTCCAGGGCCGGCCGCCGATCGTCGCCGCTTTCTCGACCGGCTTGTGCTGGCGATCGACCCCAGCCACGGCCAGCGGGCGCTGGATTATGAAAAGGCGATGCGCGGCCGTAACCGTTTGCTTACGGAGGGTTCCCGCGACAGCGGTTGGTTCGACGCGATCGAGACGCAGATGGCCGAAACCGGGGTGGCGATCGCGGCGGCGCGGGCGGAACTGGTGCGGCTGCTTGCCGCCATGATCGAAAAGCTGCCCGGCAGCGGCCCATTTCCGCAGGCCGACATAAGCCTCTCCGGCGACTTGGAGACCGAAATCGCCGTCGCGCCGGCGGTCGACGTCGAGGAGCGGTTCCGGGCGATGCTCGCCAATGGCCGCGAGCGCGACCGCGCCGCCGGCCGCACGCTCGACGGACCGCATCGCTCGGACCTCGTGGTCCGGCACAGGCCGAAGTCGATGCCGGCCGAATTGTGCTCGACCGGCGAGCAGAAGGCGCTGCTGGTCGGCATCGTGCTGTCACACGCAAGGCTGACCGGCGAGATGTCGGGACTGACGCCGATTCTGCTGCTCGACGAGATCGCCGCGCATCTCGACGGCGGGCGGCGCGCTGCGCTGTTTTCCATCCTCGAGGAGTTGAACTGCCAGGCCTTCATGACCGGCACCGACGCGGCGCTGTTTTCCAGCCTCGCCGGGCGGGCGCAATTCCTGACGGTCGATCACGGCAGCGTCGGACCGACCGGCTGACCTTGAAGAACCCAACGGGCGTCGGCGCCGGCCCTTCGAGACAACGCTTCGCCTTGCCCGTATCTGCCCTGCGGGACAAGGCTTCGCCTTGCCCGTATCTGCCCCGCGGGACAGGTTGTGTGCGTCAAGTTCTGCAAAAAGGGGCGGCCATGAGGCTGGTCATGCGGCTTGGCGCAGAGCGAGCTTCTTATGCTCGCGCAGGTCGTCCATGTTGATGTAGCGGTTGGCCTCCATCCAGTTTTCGTTGGTTTCGACGGCCAGCGCCCTGACCAGGCGCAGGCAGCTTTCGGCGTTGGGAAAGATGCGCACGACATAGGTGCGGCGCCTGATCTCTTCGTTGAGGCGTTCCAGCATGTTGGTCGACTTCAGGTGCTTGTGGTGCTGGCGCGGCAGGCGAAAGAAGGTCAGCGTGCGCTCGATGGTCTCCTCCACCCACGTCGTCAGCCGCGGATAGCGGCCCGACCATTTGGCCAGCCACGCGGCGAGATCGGCCTTGGCCTCGGCGAGATCGCGCCGGTCGTAGAGCCATCTGAGCTCCTGCAGGCAGTCGTCGCCGTGCTTGCGCGGCAGGTGATCGAGCGCGTTCCTGAGGAAGTGCACGTAGCAGCGTTGCCAGGCCGCTTCCGGAATCACCTCGCCGATCGCCGCGACCAGACCGGCATGGTCGTCGGAGACAACCAACTCGACGCCCCTAAGACCGCGCGCCTTGAGCGCCACGAGGAAGTCCTTCCAGGCCGAGCGGCTCTCGCGATTGGCCATCTCCACGGCCAGGATCTGGCGCCGCCCGTCCCAGTCGATGCCGACCGCGATCAGCACCGCCTGGCTCATGACGATGCCGGCCTCGCGCACCTTCTCGTAGCGGGCATCGAGCACGAGGTAAGCAAAGGGCTCTTGAAGCGGGCGCTCGGCAAAGGCCTTCAGGCTTTCGTCCAGCCGTTTGTTGATGGCCGAGATCGACGAGGCCGAGAAGGCATGCCCGCACAGCTCCTCGGTGATCGCCTTGACCTTGCGGGTCGACACGCCTTGCACGTACATCTCGGCAAGCGTCGCCACCAAGGCCCGCTCGGAGCGCTGGTAGCGCTCGAACAGCTCGGTGGAGAAGCGCCCCTGCCGGTCCTGCGGAACCCGCAGCTCCAGCTTGCCGACACGGGTGACAAGCGTGCGGCCGTAATACCCAGAGCGATAGCCGAGCCGCTCCGGTGTCCGTTCGCTCTTCGAAGCGCCCAGCGCCTCGTCCATCTCGGCCTCGAGGACCTCCTGCATCACTGCGCGGATCACTTCGTGCAGCCCATCCGGGTTCGAAAGCAGAATGTCTTTGACGGCAGCTATGGCGGATTTATCTTCGATCTTGGTCATGGTGGCGTTCCTTCGCGGGAATCAGGTGACGTGAACAATCACCAGCCTGCCATGACCGCCCTCTCTCAGCGAATTTGCAGAACTCTCAGCACACTACCGCGGGACAAGGCTTCGCCTTGCCCGTATCTGCCCCGCGGGACAAGGCTTCGCCTTGCCCGTATCTGCCCCGCGGGACAAGGCTTCGCCTTGCCCGTATCTTGCCCTGCGGGACAAGGCTTCGCCTTGCCCGTACATGACAAGGCGTTGCACCAGCTATAAGGTCCGGCCATGACCAATGCCGCCCTGACCGACGAAGAACTCGAACGCTACGCCCGCCACATCGTGCTGCCCGAAATCGGCGGCGCCGGCCAGCAGAAGCTGAAGCGGGCGCGAGTGCTGGTGATCGGCGCCGGCGGACTGGGGGCGCCTGTGCTCGAATATCTTGCCGCAGCCGGCGTCGGCACGCTTGGCATCGTCGACGACGACACGGTCTCGCTTTCCAACCTGCAGCGGCAGGTGATCCATGATACCGACACGGTCGGCATGGCGAAGACCGACAGCGCCTCGGCCGCGATCATGCGCATCAACCCCAATGTCGCGGTGGAACCGCATCGCCTCAGGCTGACGGCTGAAAACGCCCCTGCCCTCGTCGCGCGCTACGATGTCGTTGTCGACGGTTCCGACAATTTCGAGACGCGCTATGCGCTGGCCGATGCGTGCGCCCTGGAAAAGAAACCTCTGGTCACCGCCGCCGTCGGCCGCTTCGACGGCTCGGTGACGGTGCTGAAGCCGTACGAAACGGGCGCCGACGGCAAGCGCAATCCAAGTTACCGGGACCTTTTCCCCGAAGCGCCACCCGAAGGGCTGGTGCCATCCTGCGCCGTTGCCGGCATCGTCGGCGCGCTGACGGGCGTCGTGGGTACCCTGGAGGCGATGGAAGCGATAAAGCTGATCGCCGGGATCGGCGAACCATTGGTCGGCCGGCTGCTGCTTTACGACGGCCTCACCGCCCGCTTCGACACAGTCCGCTACAAGGCGGCCTGAACCGATGGACCAGCCCGCCGCTCTCCTCGTCACCGAGCTTCCGCCGGATTTCGCGCGGTGGGACGAGTTGCTGGCGCTGATCCTGCGCGCCTTCGCCTATATGGACGGCGTGATCGACCCGCCATCCTCGGCGCATCTGCTGACCCCGGAAGGCCTCAGGCGCAAGGCGGGGCAGGAGACGGCGTTCCTGGCCGTGGAGAACGGCCAGATCGTCGGTTGCGTGTTCGCGCTGGAGCGGGCGAAGGATTTCTATGTCGGCAAGCTTGCCGTCGAGCCCAGCCTTCAGGGGCGGGGCATAGGCGGACGGCTGATGCAGGCCGTGGAGGATCTTGCCCGCCGGCACGGCAAATACGTCATCGAGCTGCAGACCCGCATCGAGCTCATCGCAAACCACGCGGCATTCGCCCGGCTCGGCTTTCGCGAGACCGGGCGCACGGCGCATGCGGGATACGACAGGCCGACCTCGATCACCATGCGCAAGGTGCTGTCTTGAGCCTCGCTCTCAGCCCCGAGGAACAGGCAATAGCCGCCGGCAAGGACGGCGCGGGGACGGCGATGCGCATCGTCGCCGAGAGCGCGCGGCTGCTCGGGGCGCAGCGGCTGATCCCAATCGCTTCGGCGCATATCGACGGGGCGCTCTATCACGGCGATTCCGGCACGCTGTTCGCCGAGCGGCTGGTCGAAGGCGGCGCCAGGGTCGCGGTGCGCTCGACGCTCAATGTCGGAGCGCTCGACCTGATGGGCTGCTCGCGCATTCGCCTGGAGGAGCCGCAGCGCGGCATGGCGCGACGGATGATGGACGCCTATCGCAAGCTCGGCTGCGAGCAGAGCTGGACCTGCGCGCCCTATCAGGCCGGACACAGACCGGCGCAAGGCAGCGATGTCGCATGGGGCGAGTCCAATGCGGTGGTGTTTTGCAACTCGGTGCTGGGCGCCCGCACGAACCGCTACGGCGACTTCCTCGACATAGCCTGCGCCATCACCGGCCGGGCGCCGGACTATGGCCTGCACTGGCCGGAGAACCGCAGGGCGCGGCTGGTGTTCGACGTCTCCGGCCTTTCCCCTTCCTTCCTCGCTTCCGAGATCGCCTGGCCGGTGCTGGGCAGCCTCTACGGCCGCGAGGTCGGCAATGCGATCGGCGTCGTCGCCGGTATCGCCAATCACCCCGGCGAGGACGCGCTGAAAGCCTTCGGCGCCGCGGCCGCATCATCCGGCGCGGTCGGGTTGTTCCACATTGCAGGCGTCACGCCCGAGGCGCCTGATGTCGGAGCCATTCTGGCCGAACCGAAGCCGGACGCGATTATCCGCGTCACGTCCGAGATGGTGGCGAAGGCGCGCGCCGACCTGTCGACTGCCGCGGCAGCCAGGACGATCGACGCGGTCGCGATCGGCAGCCCGCACCTGTCCGATGCCGAGTTCGCCATGCTGGAGCGGCTGATCGCTGGAAGACGGCTCGCCGTGCCGATCTACGCCTGCACCGGCCGGCATGTTCTCGCCTCGCTGGAACAGGGCGGGCGACGGAAGCGGCTCGAAGCAAGCGGGGTCGTCATCGTCGCCGACACTTGCGTGGTGGTGACGCCGATCATGCCGGAGCTGGCCGGCGGCGTGCTGATGACCAATTCGGGCAAGTTCGCGCACTACGCTCCGGGCAACACCGGCTATGCGGCGCTCTATGCCTCGCTCGCCGATTGCGTCGAAAGCGCGGTTCTCGGCATGCCGCGCTTCACGGATATCGCCGCATGAGCGCCGCCGCCGAAATCCTGGTGCCGGGCAAGGCCGGCGAAGGCGAAGCGCTGGTGCTGACGGCGCCGATCAGCTTCTGGGGCGGTGTCGACCCGAAGACCGGCCGCATCACCGATGTCCGCCACCCGCAGCATGGCGAGGTGATTTCCGGCCGCGTGCTGTTCCTACCGGGCACGATCGGCTCGTCATCCGCTTCGGCGGTGCTGATGGAACTGGTCCACAATGGCCGCGCGCCGGCGGCCCTGGTGCTGCACGAGCCCGACGCCATTCTTCTGCTCGGCCTGATCGTCGCCCGGGAAATGGGCTGGGCGACGCCGATGGCGGTGCGGCTCGGACGTGGTGTGTTCGACACCTATCGCGGAGCCATGGTGAAAGTCGCCGGAGACGGCGCCGTTACCGTCGCCGCCTGATCAGCCGCGATGCTTTCAGGTCCTCAGCGGCAGCACGCGGTCCGGTGGGCGGTGGCCGTCGAAGAAGGCGCGGATGTTGATGATCACCTTCTCGCCCATGTCTATGCGGCCTTCGAGCGTGGCCGAGCCCATATGCGGCAGAAGAACGACCTTGCCCCTGGTGGCAAGTTTCAGGAGCTTGCTGTTCAGCGCCGGCTCATGCTCGTAGACGTCGAGGCCGGCGCCAGCGATCTTGCCGTCCTGGATCAGCTTGACCAGCGACTCTTCGTCGATGATATCGCCGCGCGCAGTGTTGACGATGTAGGCCGAGGGCTGCATCAGCGCCAGGCGCCGGGCGGACAAGAGATGGAAAGTCGCCGGCGTCGACGGGCAGTTGACCGAGATGATGTCCATGCGGGCGAGCATCTGGTCGAGGCTTTCCCAATACGTCGCTTCCAGCTCTTCCTCGACCGCAGGCAGCACGCGGTGACGATTGTGGTAGTGGATGGACAGGCCGAAGGCCTTGGCGCGCCTAGCTACCGCCGTGCCGATGCGGCCCATGCCGACGATGCCGAGGCGTTTGCCCCAGATGCGGCGGCCGAGCATCCAGGTCGGCGACCAGCCGGCCCATTTCTTCTCGCCGGTGAGCACATTGGCGCCTTCGGCCAGTCGCCGCGGCACGGCAAGCATCAGCGCCATGGTCATGTCGGCGGTGTCTTCGGTAAGCACATTCGGCGTGTTGGTGACGGTGATGCCTTTCTTGGCCGCCGCAGCGACATCGATCTTGTCGACGCCGTTGCCGAAATTGGCGATCAGCTTGAGGTTCTCGCCGGCCTGGGCGATCAACGCGGCATCGATATGGTCGGTGATGGTCGGGACCAGCACGTCGGCTTCCTTCACCGCCGCGACCAGTTCCGGCTGGGTCATCGGCCGGTCCTCGACATTGAGGCGCGCGTCGAACAGCTCGCGCATGCGGGTTTCGACCGGATCGGGCAGCTTGCGCGTGATGACGACGAGGGGCCGTTTTTTGCCTGCCATTGTATCCCCGAAGCTTCCTCGAAACCGATCTCGTTGAGACCTCTTTAACCAAGACCGGCGAAACTTGTAGCCGATCGCGGTATCAGCCCACTCCTGTAACAAGCGGTGCCGCCGAAGACAAAGAAAAAGGGGCGCTCATCCCGACGGACGGGCGCCGAAAGGAATGAAAGTGTCTGGTTTCGCGTCGCTTCGCCTGGCTTTCAGCGCAGCCGTTCTCGGCGCCCTGCTTGGTGCTCCGCAGGCATCCGCGCAGAGCGCGGCGGCACCGGCGCAAACGGTGACGCTCGGGCCAAGCGGACTGCCGCTGCCGCGCTTCGTCAGCCTCAAGCCAGCTCGCGTCAACTCGCGCGTCGGCCCCGGTGCCAACTATTCCGTCAACTGGATGTACATGAAGGCCGGGCTGCCGATGGAAGTCATCCAGGAATTCGACACCTGGCGCCGCGTGCGCGATGCCGACGGCTCGGAGGGCTGGATCAACCAGTCGCTGCTTTCCGGCCGCCGCACGGCGATCGTCGCGCCGTGGCAGCGCGGCAAGGGCGGGCGAATCAATCTGCTCGACGATCCCAACAAGGACGCCAACGTCATCGCCATCATCGAGCCGGGGGTGATAGGCTCGATCAAGAAATGCGACGGTCAATGGTGCGAAATGACCTTTGACGGCCATACCGGCTGGATGGCCCAGTCGCAGGTCTGGGGCGCCTATCCGGGCGAGAAGTTCAAGAACTGACTATTTTGTCTCGACCATGATCTTGTCCGAACCGTAGGTCAGCGCAGCAAAAACCGATTTCCACTTTTCCTGATGCGGTCCTTCGGTTCGGGATCATGGTCTAGATCAGGATGACGTTTCGTTGAGTCGCCATCCTGATCTAACTCTTTGTTGGAGCATGGTCTTCTCCGAAAACCGGTTCCCACTTTTCGGGACCATGGTCTAGCGCCCGATGCGGCCGAGATGCGTGTCCTGAAAGCCGGTGGACAGTTTCAGGCCGTAGCCCAGGGCACGGTCGATGGCGATGTGGGCGATCCAGATGAGCGCTACCGCAGTTGCGATGGGACCGGCAAACAGCACGCCCGCAAGCACCAGCACGAGCGGAGCTATCAGGATGTGCAGGGCGTTATAGGCGACGGCGCCGACCCGCGGCCCGGCGAGATAGCCCAGCATCGACAGGTCCGGCGCCAGGATGAGCAGCGCAAACAGCCACCAGGACACGCCCGTCATTGCGTAGACGACGATTGCCGCCACTGCGGCCGCGACCCATTCCAGGCGGATCGCGAGATCGACGGGCCGCATCGCCAGGGATCAATCAACGCGCTTTGGGCGCAGCCTCACGACTATGTCGACATTGGCGATCTCCATGCCTTCCGGAGGCTCCGGCAGGTTGGATACGCTCACCGGGCCGCTGGCGATGTCGAAGATCCGGTTCTCGCCTTCGACATAGAAGTGATGGTGATCCGAGGTGTTGGTGTCGAAATAGGTTTTGGACCCCTCGACCGCGAGGATGCGCAACAGCCCGGCCTCGGTGAACTGGTGCAGCGCATTGTAGACGGTCGCCAGCGAAACCGGCACGCCGGCGGCGATCGCCTCTTCATGCAGTTCCTCGGCCGAGAGATGACGGTCGCCCTTGGCGAAAAGCAGATCGGCCAGCGCAATGCGCTGGCGCGTCGGCCTCAGGCCGGCTTCGCGAACCCGCTTGTCCACAGCGACACTTTCCTTCCGGCAGTCCGAATCCATCTATCCCGTCGAAGCTCGTGGCTCAGCCCCATAGACAGGCCCAGAATGGCAAAAAGACGTCATCGCCAAAAACTGGACACCTCCCGACATATATTCTGTCGTCCAAATGCGATCAATAGCGCGCATTGACCCAGGCAGGCGCACGGGTTAAGCGCAAACGCCGGTTTCCGGCCACAAACAGAGTGTGTTAGGAAACCAACGACCGAGGGCGCCCTGCCGCCCGGAACGAAAACGGGGACGGAAGTTTATGGCGGGTCAAAAGTCCAGCTACGATTACGAGGAACTGCTTGCCTGCGCCCGCGGCGAGCTGTTCGGACCGGGAAACGCCCAGCTGCCCTACCCGCCGATGCTGATGTTCGACCGGATCACCGAGATCAGCAAGACCGGCGGCGCCTTCGACAAGGGTTTCATCCGCGCCGAATTCGACATCAAGCCGGATCTTTGGTTTTTCGCCTGCCATTTCATCGGCAATCCGATCATGCCGGGCTGCCTCGGCCTCGACGCCATGTGGCAATTGACCGGCTTCTATCTCGGCTGGCTCGGCGAGCCCGGCAAGGGCATGGCGCTGTCGACCGGCGAGGTGAAGTTCAAGGGCATGGTGACGCCGTCGGTCAAGAAGGTCGAATATGGCGTCGACTTCAAGCGCGTGATGCGCGGCCGCCTCGTGCTCGGCATCGCCGATGGCTGGCTCAAGGCGGATGGCGAACCCATATACGCGGCAACGGATCTGAAGGTCGGCCTGTCCAAGCAGTCGGCCGCTTGATCGCCATCGCCACGGAGCCTCGCGCGTCCGCCGGATGCGCAAGGACACCGCGGCAGTTTATTTTGCGTATGATCAAAGGCGAAAACCGGCTAGGTTTTTCGCCAAAATACGCCGGAAGGAGTTGCGAATGAGACGTGTCGTAGTGACAGGCCTCGGCATTGTGTCGTCGATCGGCAACAATGCCAATGAGGTGCAGGCCTCGCTTTACGATGCCAAGTCCGGCATCAGCTTTTCCAATTCTTTCGCAGAGCATGGCTTCCGCTGCCAGGTGTGGGGCGCGCCGACGCTCGACCCCTCGGCAATGATCGACCGCCGCGCCATGCGTTTCCTGAGCCAAGGTGCAGCCTGGAACCATGTCGCCATGGATCAGGCGATCGCGGACGCCGGGCTCGGCGAAAGCGACATCACCAACGAGCGGACCGGCATCGTCATGGGCTCGGGTGGACCGTCGACCAGGACCATCGTGGAAGCCGCCGAAACCACGCTCAAGAACGGCAGCCCGAAGCGCATCGGCCCGTTCGCGGTGCCGAAGGCGATGTCGTCGACCGCTTCGGCCACTCTTGCCACCTGGTTCAAGATCCATGGCGTCAACTACTCGATCTCTTCGGCCTGCTCGACCTCGGCGCACTGCATCGGCAATGCGTATGAGCTGATCCAGTGGGGCAAGCAGGACATGATGTTCGCCGGCGGCCACGAGGATCTCGACTGGACGATGTCGGACCTGTTCGACGCCATGGGCGCCATGTCGTCGAAATTCAACGACAAGGCATCGACCGCTTCCCGCGCGTATGACGTCAACCGCGACGGCTTCGTCATCGCCGGCGGCGCGGGCGTGCTGGTGCTGGAAGAGCTGGAGCACGCCAAGGCGCGCGGCGCCAAGATCTATGCCGAGGTGGTCGGCTACGGCGCGACTTCCGACGGCTACGACATGGTTGCTCCTTCGGGAGAAGGTGCGGTGCGCTGCATGCGGCAGGCGCTTGCCACGATCACGACGCCGGTCGACTACATCAACACGCACGGCACCTCGACGCCGGTCGGCGATTCCAAGGAAATGGGCGCCATCCGCGAGGTGTTCGGCGACAAGATGCCTTACATCACCTCGACCAAGTCCCTCACCGGCCATTCGCTCGGTGCCGCCGGTGTCCAGGAATCGATCTACTCGATCCTGATGTTGCAGGGCGGCTTCATCGGCGAGAGCGCCCATATCGAGGAGCTCGATCCGGAATTCGAGGGCATGCCGATCGTGCGCAAGCGCATCGACAACGCCAAGATCGACACCGTTTTGTCCAACTCCTTCGGCTTCGGTGGCACCAACGCAACGCTGATTTTCCAGCGCTATTCCGCATAAGGATTGCCTGACATGGACGGGCTGATGAAGGGCAAGCGCGGGCTTGTCATGGGTGTCGCCAACGATCATTCGATCGCCTGGGGCATCGCCAGGAAATTGTCCGAGCACGGAGCGGAGCTTGCCTTCACCTACCAGGGCGATGCCTTCGGGCGGCGGGTCAAGCCGCTTGCCGAAAAGCTCGGCGCTCCGCTGGTCGTGCCTTGCGACGTCGAGGACAGCGCCTCCGTCACCGCCACCTTCGAGACGCTTCGCGAGGCCTGGGGCGGGCTGGATTTCGTCGTCCACGCCATCGGCTTCTCCGACAAGAACGAACTCAAGGGCCTCTACGCCGACACCAGCCGCGACAACTTCGTCCGCACCATGGTGATCTCGTGCTATTCCTTCACCGAGATCGCCCGCAATGCCGCCGCCCTGATGGCGAACGGCGGCTCGATGATCACGCTGACCTATGCCGGGTCGGTGCGGGTCATGCCCAACTACAACGTCATGGGCGTCGCCAAGGCCGGCCTCGAGGCAAGCGTGCGCTATCTCGCCAACGACTACGGCCCGCGCGGCATCCGCGTGAACGGCATCTCGGCGGGACCGGTGCGGACGCTCGCCGGTTCCGGCGTGTCCGACGCGCGCCATATGTTCTCCTATCAGCAGCGCAATTCGCCGCTACGCCGCACGGTGACCATCGACGAGGTCGGCGGCTCGGCGCTCTACCTGCTGTCGGATCTGTCTTCGGGCGTCACCGGCGAAATCCACTATGTCGATTCCGGCTACCACATCGTGTCCATGCCGGCGCTCGCGGAACTGAAGCAGAACGACGGCGGCCGCGAATAATTCGCTAGCGCAAAAACTTCCAGTAAAATTGGATGCATTGGCGGAAACCCATTTTAAGGAGGTATCCGCTAAAAGGCCCTGCAGTTCAGGGACCTTGCATGTCTACAGTCAGCAACCCGAAGCGAACACCGCTGTTCCGGCTTATCACCATCGCCAGCTCGGGCATGGGCAGTTTCATCCTCGGGCTCTGGGGACTGCGTTTCGGTTTCGGCGACGGCCTGGCCGGCATGACGGCGGAGACGATGGCGGGTATCATCGCCGCGCTGTGCGCCCTTTCCGCCGGTGGCGCCGCCCTGTCCTTCTTCGCGGGCGTCGATGAATCGGCCGACTACGTCTTCAAGGAAACGCATTTCGACAAGATGACCGGCCTGCTGTCGCGCCCGGCCATCGTCGGCAAGGTCGCCGCGGCCGCGTCGGAAACGATCGAGACCGGCGAACCGGTCTACCTGATCGATATCGACATCGACCGCTTCAAGCAGATCAACGATGCCATCGGCTACAGCCATGGCGACGAGCTGATCCGCGCCTTCACCAAAAGACTGAAGGAGAGCATGCCGGAGGATGCCGTACTCGGGCGGCTCGGCGCCGGCGAATTCGCCGTGCTCTTGCCAGACCGCGAAATCCGTGGATCTCTCGAACGGTTCCTCGAAAAGCTCATCAACCAGATGATGGAGCCCTACCAGCTCCAGACACACCTGCAGTCCGTCAGCATGTCCATCGGTATCGTGGCGATGCCGAAGGACGGTGTCGACCCGGTTCTCATCCTTCGCCGCTCGAACCTGGCGCTGCAGAATGCGCGCGCAAGCGGCGTCGGCAACTGGTCGGTCTTCCACGCCGATATGGGACGGGTGGCGGACCACCGGCAATGGATCGAATCCGAGCTGAAGACCGCCTTCGACCGCGGCGACTTCAGCCTCCACTACCAGCCGCAATTCGACATGCCGACCGGCCGCGTGGTCGGTTACGAGGCGCTGATACGCTGGAAGCACCCGGAACGCGGCATGATCCCGCCGATGGAGTTCATTCCGATCGCCGAGGAGACCGGCATGATCAATCCGATCGGCGAATGGGTGCTGCGCAAGGCCTGCAGCGACGCTCAATATCTGCCGGAGGATTGCTTCGTCGCTGTCAACATCTCGCCGGTCCAGTTCATGACCAAGGACTTTGTCGGCATCGTGCGCGAGACCATGGCATCGACCGGCATCAAGCCGTCGCGGCTCGAGCTCGAAGTCACCGAGACGGCGATGATGCAGGACCGCGACCGTGCGGCCGTCATCCTGCAGCAGCTCGCCGACATGGGTATCTCGGTGGCCGTCGACGATTTCGGCACCGGTTATTCCAATCTGAGCTACCTGATCGACTTCTCGTTCGGCAAGCTCAAGATCGACCGCTCCTTCGTCAGCCGCATCGACACCGATTCCAGTTCGGGTGCGGTCGTGTCGACCATCGTCGGACTGTCGCGGGCGCTCGGCGTCGGCATCATCGCCGAAGGCGTCGAGACCGAGAACCAGGCAACGCTGCTGAGGGCCGCCGGCTGCGAGGTGGTGCAGGGCTATCTGTACGGCCGGCCGGCGCCGCTCAAGATCGAGCTCGGCCAGGCACGGCCCGTCTTTAGCACGCGCGAGCCGGCACGCATTGTCAGCCTGCAGTAGCGCGCGCATCGCGTTGGAGCCGTCCACCGCTTCACGGAAACGCTGAACCGCTCCAACTATTTGTTTTTAAGCAATTCCGGACGGAAAACCGCGCACTTTTCCTGGAATTGCTCTGTTTTCTTTGTCGCAATTCCGGGCGGAAAACCGCCGCGCACTTTTCCTGGATTTGCTCTGTTTTCTTTGTCGCAATTCCGAACGGAAAACCGCTGCGCACTTTTCCTGGATTTGCTCTGTTTCTTTGCCGCAATTCCGAACGGAAAACCGCTGCGCACTTTTCCTGGAATTGCTCTTACCGTCGCGCTGAAAACACCTTGAACATGCCATCGCTCGCGACCTCGGCGTGGCTGGAGAAGGTGGCCGCCAGCACCTGCTCGTAAGGAAGCTGGCGATTGGCGACCATGAACAGGCGTCCACCTGGTTTCAGCGCCTTCGACGCCGCACGGATCATGCCGGCGCCGATGCCCGGCTCCGCCGCCCGGCCGGTGTGGAAAGGCGGGTTCATGACGATCGCGTCATAGCGTCGTTCGACCGTTTCGGTCAGCAGATCGGTCCAGAAGAAGCGCGGCTCGACGGCACCGCGGACATTGAGCCTGGCCGCTTCCAGGGCTTCGAAATCCGCTTCGTAGAGATCGAGAGCGGAGAGTCCCGTCGAGCGTTCCGCCACTTTCGCCGCCAGGTAGCCCCAGCCGGCGCAGAAATCGGCGGCGTTGCCCGCAAGACCCTGCGGCAGGCTATCCAGCAGAAGCTTCGACCCCGCGTCGACGCGATCGAAGGAGAACATGCCCGGAGCGGTGCGAAAACGGCCTTCCACAACCAGATCGGGGTTGGAGACACGAAGCGCCTCGGCCGCCTCCGCGCCGGCCCGGCGGAACCAGAAGGCGACGCCGTGATGTTTCGGCAGGTGCGCTGCGAGCGGGACCAGGCCATCGATGCGTTTGCGCAGGCTGTCGACGCCGTCCTCCTTGCCGCCCGCGACGACGATCAGCCCGCCCGGCGACACGCGCTCGATCGCCTCGGCGATGCGCAGCTCGTTCTGGCCGCGATGCCGGCCGCAGAGCACCAGGGCGGCGTCGAAGGCAGAACCTTCCGCCCGCGGCGTGACCGTGTAGCCTGACGCCTGCAGGGCGCGGAAATGCGGCCGGAAGCCTTGCACGAGATGCAGCGCCGCATCGAAGCCGTCGGGCAGCCGGAAGCCCGGCTCCGCGCCCAGGAACAGGACGCGGGCCTGTTTCTGCGGCAGAGGCAGCGCCTCGGCCTCGAAGGGATGAAACAGGGTCTTCAGCGGCTCGGCGGCCATCGCCTTCAAACTCTCAAACAAAAACGGGCGCGACCTCGCGGCGCGCCCGTCCTGATTGTCAGGTCCAGCCGATCAGGCGGCGTCTTCCTCGCCTTCCGGCTTCTTCTTCTCCTGAACGATTTCCTTGCCGGTCGCCTGGTCGACGACCTTCATCGACAGGCGGACCTTGCCGCGCTCGTCGAAGCCCATCAGCTTGACCCAAACCTTGTCGCCTTCCTTGACGACGTCGGAGGTCTTGGCGACGCGCTCATTGGCGAGCTGCGAGATGTGGACGAGGCCGTCGCGCGGGCCGAAGAAGTTGACGAAGGCGCCGAAGTCGGCCGTCTTGACGACCGTGCCTTCGTAGATCTCGCCGACTTCCGGCTCGGCAACGATGGTGTGGATCCACTTGCGCGCCGCCTCGATCTCCTTGGCGTTCGCCGAAGCGATCTTGACCGTGCCGTCGTCCTCGATGTTGATCTTGGCGCCGGTCTTCTCGACGATCTCGCGGATCACCTTGCCGCCCGAGCCGATGACGTCGCGGATCTTGTCGGTCGGGATGTGCATGACCTCGATGCGCGGCGCGAACTCGCCTAGCTCGGCGCGCGAAGAAGAGATCGCATGCGCCATCTCGCCGAGGATGTGCAGGCGGCCGTCCTTGGCCTGGCCGAGCGCGATGCCCATGATCTCCTCGGTGATGCCATCGATCTTGATGTCCATCTGCAGCGAGGTGACGCCATTGGCGGTGCCGGCGACCTTGAAGTCCATGTCGCCGAGGTGGTCCTCGTCGCCGAGGATGTCGGAGAGCACCGCGAAGCGCTCGCCTTCCTTGATCAGGCCCATGGCGATGCCGGCGACGGGCTTGGCGATCGGCACGCCGGCATCCATCAGCGCCAGCGAGGTGCCGCAGACGGTCGCCATCGAGGACGAGCCGTTGGACTCGGTGATCTCGGAGACGACGCGCAGCGTGTAGGGGAACTGGTCGGCGGAGGGCAACATCGGGCGGATGGCGCGCCACGCCAGCTTGCCGTGGCCGATCTCGCGACGGCCCGGCGAGCCCATGCGGCCGGTTTCACCGACCGAATAGGGCGGGAAGTTGTAGTGGAGGAGGAACTTCTCCTTGTACATGCCGGTGAGCGAGTCGACATACTGCTCGTCCTCGCCGGTGCCGAGCGTGGCCACGACCAGCGCCTGGGTCTCGCCGCGGGTGAACAGCGCCGAACCATGGGTACGCGGCAGGACGCCGACCTCGGAGACGATCTTGCGGACGGTCTTCAGGTCACGGCCGTCGATGCGCGAGCCGGTATCGAGGATGTTCCAGCGCACGACCTTGGCCTGGAGCTCCTTGAAGACGGTGCCGATCTGCTCGGAGGCGTACTTGGCCTCCTCGCCCTCAGCCGGAGCGAACGCCGCCTTGACCTTCGCCTTGACGGCGTCGACGGCGGCGTAACGCGACTGCTTGTCGGTGATCTTGTAAGCCTCGCGCAGCTCGTCGCCGACGATCTTCAGCATCTCGGCTTCGAGCTCGGAATAGTCCGGAGCGGTGAAGTCGCGCGGCTCCTTGGCGGCGACCTCGGCCAGCTTGATGATCGCGTCGATCACCGGCTGGAAGCTCTTGTGGCCGAACATGACGGCGCCGAGCATCAGGTCTTCCGAGAGCTCCTTGGCCTCGGATTCGACCATCAGCACGGCGTCGGCCGTGCCGGCGACGACGAGGTCGAGCTTCGATTCCTCCATCTCGTCGATATGCGGGTTGAGCACGTATTCGCCGTTGATATAGCCGACGCGTGCGCCGCCGATCGGGCCCATGAAGGGCACGCCGGAGAGCGTGAGCGCGGCCGAGGTGGCGACGATCGACAGGATGTCCGGATCGTTCTCGAGATCATGCTGGACGACGGTGACGACGATCTGGGTGTCGTTCTTGTAGCCGTCGGCGAAGAGCGGACGGATCGGGCGGTCGATCAGGCGGGAAACCAGCGTTTCCTTCTCGCTCGGACGGCCTTCGCGCTTGAAATAGCCGCCCGGGATCTTGCCGGCGGCATAGGTCTTTTCCTGGTAGTTGACGGTGAGCGGGAAGAAGTCGAGGCCGGGCTTCGGCTCCTTCATCGAAACGACGGTGGCAAGCACCACGGTCTCGCCATAGGTGGCGAGCACCGCGCCGTCAGCCTGGCGGGCGATCTTGCCGGTTTCCAGGATGAGCGGACGGCCGCCCCACTCGATTTCCACTTTGTGCTGATTGAACATATCTTGTCCTTCATATGCGGAAAGGGCCGCGCCGTCTCGACGGTCGCATCCCTTCCCTGGCTTCCTTCGGGCAGCCACGGGCAAGACAACGGGAAGCTCGATAAGTCCGGCCCCATAAGCCGAGCGAGCATCCTGCAATCCTGCCCCATGACCGTCCACGGGCGGTTCCGAATGGCCCTCTGCACTTCCGGAACCGGTCTGGCCGACCGGTCGGCCAGCCTTGCGCATGACGTCGAAAACCCCTGTTTCCGAGACGCGCCACGCGCGAATTTCCCGGAGCGTATTCGCTCCATTTCAGCATCGAAACACCGGACCATCCGATGCGCCAATGCGCGACCGGCGGACCCTCCGGAGAGAGCCCGCCGGTCAATTCGTCAACGACGCAGACCGAGCTTGTCGATCAACGTCTGATAGCGCGCGTCGTCCTTGCGCTTGAGGTAGTCAAGCAGGCTGCGGCGCTGGGAAACGAGAGCAAGCAGGCCACGGCGGGAATGGTTATCCTTCTTGTGGTCCTTGAAGTGCTCCGTCAGGTTCTTGATGCGCTCGGAAAGGATGGCAACCTGGACTTCCGGGGATCCGGTATCGCCCTTCGCGGTCGCGAATTCAGTCATCAGTTCCTTCTTGCGCTCGGCAGTAATCGACATCGTGTTTTTCCTTATCTGTTCGAGGAAACGGGACGCCCACAGCCGGGATGTCGTCCAGCAGGGGCCGGTGCAAGCAACGCGTCAGGGCGCGAAGCTGCGGCGCATATAGTGCAATTCCGGGCAAAACACCAGCCCAATTGTCAAGCCGGCTTGTCGCAGGTTCTTGCCGCAAAAACAGAGGGTTCAGCCGCTACAGCCACTTCTTCCATTTGAAGAAGGCAACGAGCCCGACAGCGACGATCAACATGAACACCAGTGCTGCCGGGTAGCCGTAGTAAGCCTTCAGCTCCGGCATGTTCCAGGGCGAGCTTTCCGGCTCGAAGTTCATGCCCCAGACACCAACGAGGAAAGTGAGCGGCATGAAGATGACCGACACGATCGTCAGATAGGAAATGACATCGTTGGTGCGCGCCTGGGTCAGCGACAGGTGCATCTCGATCTGGCCGGTCAGCATGTCGCGCTGGTTCTCGACCAGCTCGATCAGCCGCAGCGAATGGTCGAGCGTGTCGTTGAAGAAGATCTTGGTCTCGGCCTTCACGAAGGGCACGTCGTTGCGGATCAGCGTCGCCAGCGCATCGCGCATCGGCCACAGCACGCCCTTCAGCACGTTGGCGTCGCGCCGCAACTCATGCAATTGCCGCATCTGGTGCTTGTGCGGCGTGTTCAGCATCTGATCCTCGATGCCGTCGACCAATTCGCTGGCCGTTTCGATCGGCGGGAAATAGCTGTCGACGATGGCATCGATCAGCGCATAGGCAAGGTAGTCGGCGCCACGCGAGCGCAGGCGATTGGGCATGGCCGCCGCGATACGCTTGCGCACGGGGTCGAACGGATCGCCCTCACGTTCCTGGAAGGTGACGACAAAGTTCCTGCCGAAGAACACCGCGATCTGCTCGTAGCGATGGGCGGTGACATCGTCGATCATGCGCATGACGACGAAGGCATGATCCTCGAAGAAATCCACCTTGGGTCGCTGGCCGGTGTTGACGACATCCTCCAGCGCCAGCGGGTGCAGATTGAAAATCCGCCCGATCTCCTCGATCAGCTGGATGTTGGCGAGGCCGGTGCAGTCCAGCCAGACGACCGGCCAGCGGTCGCAATGGGTATTGAGCTCGTCGATGCTGGCATTGTCGATGGTCTTGAATTTCTCGGGCGAGATCAGCGTCAGCCGAAGCTCGCTGCGCCGCGCCGCCGGATCGGCAATGAGCGTGCCCGGCGACGCCCCGACCGGCGGTCGGCGGATGTTCAGCGGCGCCCGTTTCCTGACGGTATCAGCCTTTGCCATGAGCTCCTCGGACGCGAAATCGAAACCGAAACTACTCTACGCAATTCCAGGCCGAGAACCGTACGCACTTTTATCCTGGAATTGATCCAGCCGAGCGCCGTCAACCGGCAAAGACCCGCTTGGGCTTGAACATGCCCTGCTCGATGGCGCCGATGGCGACGAGTTTGCCGCGCGCTGTGGCGCATGCCTCGTCGGCCTCGACCGGCGCATCGCGGCCGCGAATGATGACGGGATTGCCGAGGCGGATCTTGGTCGCCGCGTCGTCGCTGACGGCGACCTGCGGCAGGCAATCGAGCGCGACGGCGGTATCGACCAGCAACGCGTCGATGGCGCTGAAATCGATCGGCGCCCCGGCCTCGTCCTGGCCTTCATCAGTTTTGCCGCCGAAGCGCGCCGCTTCGAGCTCGGCGACGGTGACGAAATCCTCCGCCGTGAACGGCTCGACCTCGACGCGGCGCAGTTCGGCTATATGGCCGAAGCAGCCCAGATCGCGGCCCATGTCGCGCGCCAGCGAGCGTACGTAAGTGCCCTTGCCGCATTCGACCTCGAAGACGCTGCGGTCGCCACCATGCTCGACGAGATCGAGACGTCCGATCTCGATCTCACGCGCAGGGATATCGACCGTCTCGCCGTCTCGGGCGAGGTCGTAGGCGCGTTCGCCGGCGATCTTGATGGCCGAGAATTGCGGCGGCGTCTGCATGATGACACCGGTGTATTTCGGCAGCAGCGCTCTCACCTCGGCCTCGTCCGGGCGCTGGCCGGAACTATTCGTCACCGGGCCTTCGAGGTCGTCGGTCGAGCGTTCCTCACCCCAGGCAACGGTGAAGCGGTAGACCTTGGCGCCGTCCTGAACGTAAGGCACGGTCTTCGTCGCCTCGCCGAGCGCGATCGGCAGCATGCCAGAGGCCAGCGGATCGAGCGTGCCGGCATGGCCGGCCTTCTCCGCCTGGAACAGCCATTTGATCTTCGAGACCGCCTCGGTCGAGCCCATGCCGACCGGCTTGTCCAGCACCACCCAGCCGGAAACCGGCCGGCCCCTCTTCTTGCCGCGACGCGCCACTTAGCCCTCGTCCTCGTCGTTGTTCTCATTCTGGTCGTCGAGATCGCGCGCGACTTCGGGCGACTTCAGCAACTCGTTGATCCTGGCGAAATTGTCGAAGGAAGTATCGAGCCGGAAGCGGATCTCCGGCATGTACTTCATCTGCCGAAGCGCGCCGGTGATGCGGCCGCGGATGAATTTCGCATGCTTGTTCAGGGCGCCCACCACGGAATCGGCGTCGCCGACGCCCAGCGGTGAAACGAAGGCAGTAGCGATTTTGAGGTCGGGCGACATGCGCACCTCGGAGACCGAGACGACGGTGTTCTCGATCACCGGATCGATGATCTCGCCGCGCTGCAAGGTCTCGGAGAGGGCATGGCGCACCTGCTCGCCGACGCGCAGCATGCGCTGGGAGGGGCCTGATGTTGTTGGACGGGACATTTTCTTCAATCCTGAAATCGTGAAGCGCGGGATGGGACCGCGCCACATGTCTCAAATACGAATAAGGTCTGGGCGGCAGCCTTTCGGCCGCCGCCCGGGTCATTCCGGCTAGTATATCCGAATTTAGAGCGTCCTGCTCACCATCTCGACGCGGAAGCACTCGATGACGTCGCCGACACGCATGTCCTCGTAGTTCTGGAAGGCCATGCCGCATTCCTGGCCGACCGGCACTTCCGGAACCTCGTCCTTGAAGCGCTTGAGTGTCTTCAACGTGCCTTCGTGGACCACGACGTTGTCGCGGACCAGGCGGACGCCCGCACCACGTTCGACCTTGCCTTCGGTGACGCGGCAGCCGGCGATCTTGCCGACCTTCGAGATGTCGAAGATCTCGAGGATCTCGGCATTGCCGATGAAGGTCTCGCGCCGCTCCGGCGAGAGCATGCCCGAGAGCGCCGCCTTCACATCGTCGACCAGGTTGTAGATGATCGAGTAGTAGCGGATCTCGATGCCCGCGGCGGTCGCCGCGGCACGCGCCTGCGCATTGGCTCGGACGTTGAAGCCGATGATCGCGGCACCCGAGGTTTCGGCCAGCGACACGTCGCTTTCGGTGATGCCGCCAGCGCCGGCGTGCACGATGCGCGCGCGCACCTCGTCGTTGCCGAGCTTTTCGAGCGCGGCATTGATCGCCTCGATCGAACCCTGCACGTCGCCCTTGATGACCAGCGGGAATTCCTTAAGCCCGCTCGTCTGCAACTGCGACATCATCTGCTCGAGCGAGCCGCGCTGGCCAGCGTGCTTGGCCACCGCCTTCTCGCGCGCCAGGCGCTGACGGTACTCGGTGATTTCACGCGCGCGCGCCTCGTTGTTGACAACGGCGAAGCGGTCGCCCGCCTGCGGCGTGCCCTGCAGGCCGAGCACCTCGACCGGCATCGCCGGCGGCGCCTCCGGCACATGCTCGCCGCGATCGTTGACGAGCGCGCGGACACGGCCCCATTCGTTGCCGGCGACGAGAATATCGCCCGGCATCAGCGTGCCGGTCTGCACCAGAACGGTGGCGACCGGACCACGGCCCTTGTCGAGCTTGGCCTCGATGACCGCGCCTTCTGCGGTGCGGTCGGGGTTGGCCTTGAGGTCGAGGATTTCGGCCTGCAGCAGGATCGCCTCGAGCAGCTTGTCGATGTTGGTGCCCTTGGTCGCCGACACTTCGACGTCCAGCACCTCGCCGCCCATCGATTCGACGAACACTTCATGGCGCAGGAGTTCGGCGCGCACCTTCTGCGGGTCGGCGTCGCGCTTGTCGATCTTGTTGATCGCAACGATGATCGGGACGCCGGCTGCCTTGGCGTGATTGATCGATTCGACCGTCTGCGGCATCACGCTGTCGTCGGCCGCCACCACCAGCACGGCGATGTCGGTGACCTGGGCGCCGCGGGCGCGCATGGCCGTGAAGGCAGCGTGGCCGGGCGTATCGATGAAGGTGATCTTCTGACCGTTCTTCTCGACCTGATAGGCGCCGATGTGCTGGGTAATGCCGCCGGCTTCGCCGGAGACGACATTGGCGTTGCGGATGGCGTCGAGCAACGAGGTTTTGCCGTGGTCGACATGGCCCATGATCGTCACGACAGGCGGACGCGACACCAGGTCTTCCGGACGGTCGGCGATATTGAACAGGCCTTCCTCGATGTCGGACTCGGCAACGCGGCGAACCGTGTGGCCGAATTCCGAAGCGACCAGCTCAGCCGTGTCGGCGTCGATGACGTCGCCCGGCTTCAAAATCTGGCCTTGCTTCATGAAGAACTTGACCACGTCCACAGCGCGCTCGGACATGCGCTGCGCCAGTTCCTGGATGGTGATGGTTTCGGGCAGGATCACTTCACGCATGACTTTCTCGCGCGGCTCGTTGTGCAGCGCGCGTTTGAACTTCTCCTGGCGGCGTCGCATCGACGACAGCGAACGGCCGCGCGCATCCTCGTCGGAAAGCGCCGAATTCAGCGTCAGCTTGCCGCGGCGGCGGTCTTCCTCGCCCTTGGTGGGCTTGGCCGGACGCGCCACCTCGGGCGTGGCGAGACGGCGAGCGGGTGCACCGGCGCCAGCACCGGCACCGGCACGCCTCGGTTTGACCTCCTCGTCGTCGTCGGCCGTGGCGACGTCCGCGGCCTGCGGCGCGCGGCGGCGGGCCTCTTCCTCGGCACGACGGCGGGACTCGGCCTCGGCCTGGAGACGCGCCTCTTCCTCGGCCTGACGGCGCGCGGATTCCTCGCGCTCGCGCTTGCGGCGTTCTTCTTCCTCGGCGCGGCGCTTGCTCTCTTCCTGAGCGCGCTGACGGTCCTCGATCTCGCGGGCCTTGGAACCTTCGAGCGCCCTGCGGCGCGCTTCCATCTCGCCACGCGACAACTCGTTCAGCACCATGCCCGAGCGTTCCGGCTGCGGCGGCGCCTTCGGCGCTTCCTGCACGGCAGGCGTCGGCGCCGCTGCGGCTGTGGGCTTCGGCGTGAAGACGGACGGCGCCACCGGTTCCGGCTTGTCGCCAGGCAGCGAGAACTTGCGCTTCTTGGTCTCGACCACGACCGACTTGGTGCGGCCGTGCGAGAAATTCTGGCGCACAGTGCCCTGCTCGAGGCCGGGGCGCTTCAGCGTCAAGGTCTTCTTCGGCGTAACGCTCAACGTCTTGTCGTCGCCCGATTTCGTATCACTCATTCCATATCCTCTGCGGCATCATCTTCGTCAGCAACGGCCGCAAGCATTGCCAAATCGTCCGGGGTCCCGCCCCGATACCGGTCGAGCGCAACCATGCGCTTCTCGACCGCTTTTCCTGCGTCCTGCGCGAGGACGGCAGCATGTATCACATTTGTACCCCCCAATGCCAAGCTCAACTCGGCCTCGGGGAAAAGTTTGTAGGCAAGGATGGCGGGGCCGCCGAGATGGACGGTTGCCCGCCGTGCCTGACTGATCTTGCGGACGCCGTCGTCCGAGGCCTCGGCCGCGTGCAGCACCAAGAGCGCCTGCCCGTCGCGCACGGCAGCCTCTACCTTGGCGGCGCCGAGAACGACCGCCCCGGCCTTGCGAGCAAGACCCAGCATGCCCAGAGCGGATCGGGAAAGCAGTCCGTCGACCATTTCGCCGAGATCGGCGGGGACCGCGACCTGCGCCTTGAAGGCGCGGGCAAACAGGTTCTTCGCCGCTGCCTTGTCGATATGTAGGCGATCAGCGGTGACCCAGCAACCGCGGCCAGGCAGATTTCTCTTGATGTCCGGAACGACGGCCGAATCCGGGCCGACGACGAAGCGGATCAGTTCATCCGCTTCGGTCTGCCTGCGCGTGACGATGCAAGTGCGATCGTTCATCTCGTCCACGGGCTTTTCGACTGGTGGTCACCTCACGCACCGACGGTTTCGCCGGCCGATTGTTCATCAGCGGCCAGTTCTTCCTCGGAAATCCAGCCAGCCTTCTTGCGAGCGGCCAGCACCATCTGCTCGGCATCGGCGCGCGAGATGCCGTGATCGGCGAGCACGCCGGGATAGACCTTGGTCTCCCCGTCCTTGCGTTCCTTCCAGCCGATGAGATCATCGGCGGCATAGCCGGCGAAGTCCTCGATCGTCTTCACGCCGTCCTCGCCGAGCGTCACCATCATGGCCGTGGTGATGCCGGGGATCTCGCGCAGCTCGTCCTGGACGCCGAGCGCCTTGCGCTTCTCGTCGTGCTCGGCCTCGATCTTCTCCAGATATTCGCGGGCGCGCGACTGGATTTCCGACGCGGTGTCCTCGTCGAAACCGTCGATCGAGGAGATCTCGCCCGAGTCGACATAGGCGACTTCCTCGACGCTGGTGAAGCCTTCGGAGGCGAGCACCTGGCCGACCATCTCGTCGACGTCGAGGGCTTCCATGAAGAGCGCCGAGCGCTCGACGAATTCCTTCTGGCGACGCTCGCTCTCTTCCTGCTCGGTCAGGATGTCGATGTCCCAGCCGGTGAGCTGCGAGGCGAGGCGCACGTTCTGACCGCGGCGGCCGATGGCCAGCGACAGCTGGTCGTCCGGCACCACCACCTCGATGCGCTCGGCATCCTCGTCGAGCACCACCTTGGCGACTTCCGCCGGCTGCAGGGCGTTGACGATGAAGGAAGCGGCCGAAGGCGACCACGGAATGATGTCGATCTTCTCGCCCTGCAATTCGCCGACCACCGCCTGGACGCGGCTGCCGCGCATGCCGACGCAGGCGCCGACCGGATCGATCGAGGAATCGCGCGAGATGACTGCGATCTTGGCGCGCGAGCCCGGATCGCGGGCGACCGACTTGATCTCGATGATGCCGTCGTAGATTTCCGGCACTTCCATGGTGAAGAGCTTGGCCATGAACTGCGGATGGGTGCGCGACAGGAAGATCTGCGGACCGCGCTGCTCGCGGCGCACGTCGTAGACATAGGCGCGGACGCGGTCGCCGTACTTGTAGTTCTCGCGCGGGATCAGCTCGTCGCGGCGGATGATCGCCTCGCCGCGGCCAAGGTCGACGATGACGTTGCCGTATTCGACGCGCTTGACGGTGCCGTTGACGATCTCGCCGATGCGGTCCTTGTACTCGTCATACTGACGATCGCGCTCGGCCTCGCGCACCTTCTGGACGATGACCTGCTTGGCCGACTGGGCGGCGATGCGGCCGAAATCCATCGGCGGCAGCTGCTCGGCGATGAAATCGCCGATCTGGGCATCGGGATTGCGCTCGCGCGCCGTGGAAAGGGCGATCTGCGTGGCGTAGTCCTCGACCTTCTCGACCACCTCCATCAGCCGCTGCAGCTTCATCTCGCCCGTATTGGGATTGATGTCGGCGCGGATGTTGGTTTCCTGGCCGTAACGCGAGCGCGCCGCCTTCTGGATCGCATCGGCCATGGCGGCGATGACGATCTGCTTGTCGATCGACTTTTCACGCGCGACCGCGTCGGCGATCTGCAGCAGTTCGAGCCTGTTGGCGCTTACAACCATTGTCTTTCTCCCGACTTCGCACCGGGCACACGGCCCGAAAGCTCAATCAACTTTCCTGTTCTGTTTCGTTTCCTTCACCGGCGGCGGCATCTTCCGCTTCACCCCGGCGTTTCTTTGCTTCCTTGCGGGCCCTGTTGTCCTTCGACAGTGCCTCGCGGATGAGGTCGTCGGTCAGCACGAGCCGCGCCTCGGCAATCGCATCATAGGGCACGCGCACCGTCGGCTCTTCGCCATAGGCCGCCTTATCGCGCTCCAGCAGGATGCCGTCGGCGTCCGCCTCGGCGATCTTGCCCTTGAAGCGCTTGCGGTCGCCAATGAGGACCGAGGTCTCCATCTTGACCAGATGGCCGGTCCAGGTGGCGAAATCCGGCTTGCGCACCAGCGGCCGGTCGATGCCGGGCGACGACACTTCGAGATGATACGCCTTTTCGATCGGATCCTCGACATCAAGTGCGGGCGAAACCGCGCGGCTGACCTCTTCGCAATCCTCGACGGTCATGGTGCCGTCCTCGCGCTCGGCCATGATCTGCAGCGTCAGCCCGTTCTGTCCGGTCAGCTGCACCCGCACGAGGCGAAAGCCGATGGCTTTGAGCACCGGCTGCACGATCAGCGCAATGCGCGCATCGATGCCGCTTTCGCGGATGATACGGTCGTCGGCTTCGCTTGCCGCTGCGGTCATCGGATCCCTGTCGCTTTGTCGCTCCGGCCGGCAGGTAATAAAAAAGAGCGGGACCGGGTGGACCCACTCTTCGTCTTACCGACCAAGAATTTGAAGCCGATATAGACGATCCCGGCCGGCGTTTCAAGCCTGACTGTGACAGCAGACAAAGTTGACCGCAGGATCAGCACTGCCTCTGGAGCATGGCGGCCATGCGCCAGCGCCACTGTGATTTCCGTCTGCCAGCACCCATCTATGTTGCAGTGCAAAAAGAAAGGTCGCGGGCGGTGGCACGCGAAAGGTATTTTTCATGGACCGCGGATTGTTCTTCGTAATCGGTGATTTTTTAACCACGTTCGGCAGCGCCGCAGCCGCATCGCGCGCCGTCGAGGCCGGCCGCAAGCCGCGCCGCGGCGATCTGAAGAAGCTCGGCATCGACCCTACCGCCTTCGACAAGATCGGGCGCTTCTAAATTAGTCGGTAGATGACCGGGGCGCTTCGCCCTCTGAGATTTCCGAGGGCTACTTCCGGATAAAGGTCAAATAGGCAGGCCGCCTTCCCTCGCGGATGGCCTTGGCCTCGTAGCGCGTGCCGGGCCAGCCCTGATAGGGGGTGTGCCAGTCGGCGGCCTCGTTCGCCTGCCAGGCGAAGTTGCCATTGGCGCGGCAGGCGAGCAGCGTCCAGTTCACATAGCTGTCGATATCGGAGGCGAAGCGGAACCTGCCGCCCGCTTTCAGCACCCGGACGAACCGCTCGAGATTGGCCGCGCTGACGAAGCGCCGCTTCCAGTGCTTCTTTTTCGGCCAGGGATCGGGATAAAGCAAATCGATGCCGTCGAGCGAGGCCGACGGCAGCCAGTCGAGCAGGCGCGTGGCATCGTCGTCATAGACCCTCAGATTGGCCAGCGGCGTCTTGGCGAGCGCCGTCATCATCTTGGCCATGCCGTTGACGAAGGGCTCGACGCCGATGAAGCCGATCGCCGGCGCCTCCGTCGCGCGATGCAAGAGATGCTCGCCGCCGCCGAAGCCGATCTCGAGTTGAAGAGCCGAAACATCCGCCTTGAACAGCGTCCTGGGATCCGCCGGAGCCTCAGCCATCAGGTCGAGCCTGTAGGCGCGCAGGCCGCTTTCAAGCGCCGCGGCCTGCTGCGGGCGAATAGTCTTGCCGTGCCGGCGGCCGAAAAATCCTTCGGTCGCGCGGCTCGGCCTGTCGTTTGGCACCATGAACAGGCTTGGCGACGCCGTCAGGCGGCAATCGCATCGGCAACCGCGTCCTTGAGGGCCCTGGCGAGGTCCGTCTTCTCCCAGGAGAAGGAACCGTCGCGGCCGGCCTTGCGGCCGAAGTGGCCATAGGACGAGGTTTTCGCGTAGATCGGCTTGTTGAGGTCGAGATGACGGCGGATGCCGGAAGGCGACAGGTCCATCACCTTGCGCAGCGCCTCCTCCAGCCTGGCCTCGTCGACCCTGCCGGTGCCGTGCAGGTCCACATACACCGACAACGGCTGGGCGACGCCGATGGCGTAGGACAGCTGGATGGTGCAGCGGTCGGCGAGCTTGGCCGCCACCACGTTCTTGGCGAGATAGCGTGCCGCATAGGCGGCTGAACGGTCGACCTTGGTGGTGTCCTTGCCCGAGAAGGCGCCGCCGCCATGGGGTGCCGCGCCGCCATAGGTGTCGACGATGATCTTGCGGCCGGTGAGGCCAGCATCGCCGTCGGGACCGCCGATCACGAACTTGCCGGTCGGGTTGATGTACCAGTTGCAGTCTTCGGCGACCTTGAGATCGCCAAGCGCCTCGCGGATATAGGGCTCGACGACCTTGCGGACCTTCTTGGAATCCCAGCTCGAATCGAGATGCTGGGTGGAAAGCACTATCTGCGTCACTTCCGCCGCCTTGCCGTCGGCATAGCGCACGGTGACCTGGCTCTTGGCGTCCGGGCCGAGCTTGCCGGCCTCGCCATTGCCTTCATGGCGCGCGGCGGCCAGGAGTTCGAGAATCTTGTGGCTGTAATAGATCGGCGCCGGCATCAGGTCCGGCGTCTCGCGGCAGGCATAGCCGAACATGATGCCTTGATCGCCGGCACCTTCCTCGCCCTGGCGGTCGGCGGCATTGTCGACGCCCTGGCCGATATCCGGCGACTGGCCGTGCAGCAGCACTTCGATCTTGGCCGTCTTCCAGTGGAAGCCTGCCTGCTCGTAGCCGATCTCGCGAATTGCCTTGCGGGCGACCGATTTGAACTTGGCCGGATTGACGACAGGGTGGCCCGACGCATCCTTGAGGACGTTGCCGGCCTTGTCCTTCTTCAGCAGGGTCTCGGGAACCCTGACCTCGCCGGCGATGACGACGCGGTTGGTGGTGGCCAGCGTCTCGCAGGCGACGCGCACCTTCCACGGGTCCATGCCCGTCTTCTTGGCTTCGCGATAGACGAGATCGACGATTTCGTCGGAGATACGGTCACAGACTTTGTCGGGATGGCCCTCGGAGACCGATTCCGAGGTGAAGAGATAGTTCTGCCGCGTCACGGGTGTCCCCTCTTGAAAAAAGATCGGCAGGGCTGCCGATTTTTGGCGCGCCACGTGTTAGCGGTGCCGGGCGCCGCTCGTCAAGCGGTGCGACGGATCTGGCATGAATGTCGGCACAAGTGGCTTGTGCCACCGGCGGCAGGGCACCGCCGGTAGCCAGAGCCTGGAATTACTCGGCGTCATCCGGGGAAAGGGACTTCACAAGATCGATGATCCTACGCCGCACCTTGACGTCGGGAATCTTGACGAAGGCGCGATTGAGCTGAAGTCCCTCCGGGCTGCCGCAGAATTCGATGGCGAACGCCATCGAAGCATCTTCGGCGAATCCTCGATTGCCGGCCCCGGCCTCCTGCCCCGGGGCATCCTCGAAGAAGAACGCGACGGGCACGCTCAGGATCGAGGCGATCGCCTGCAGACGACTGGCCCCCACCCTATTCGTCCCCTTTTCGTACTTCTGGATCTGTTGAAACGTGATACCGAGATTTTCACCCAGCTTTTCCTGGCTCATTCCAAGCATATTGCGACGCAGCCGAATACGACTCCCGACATGGATGTCGATCGGATTCGGCTTCTTCTTGTTCTCTTCTGTCATTTTTTTCCTCGCCGAATTTTTCCGGCTTTTTCTATTTTTGCCGCCCAAACGAAGCCGGAGCCACCTGCCCCAACAGACCCCTCCAGCCGACTTCGAGAAAATTTTAGGCGTTACAGTATGAGTTTCTAATGTGCCGACTGTCAATTCACCCGTAGCCGCTGCCTTACATTCAATGTGAAGGCGGCCAGGGCAAACAGCAACATGATCAGCAATCCGTTAATGCGCCGCTGATCGGCGGACAGCAGGGCGCGCCCGGAAATCGGTACGTGCGCATCGATGGCGCCGCGCGCGTCGACCGCCAAGGCATCAACGATGCGTCCCCGCGAATCGACAACGGCGGAGATGCCGTTGTTGGCCGCACGCAACAAAGGCAACCCGTTCTCCACCGTGCGAATCTGCGCCTGCCTGAAGTGCTGGTACGGGCCTGGCGTATCGCCAAACCAGGCATCGTTCGTGACGTTCACAATAAGTTCAGATGACGCTGCGTCAACCGCCACAAGGTCAGGAAAAATGACCTCGTAGCAGATGAAGGGAGCGGCGCTGAGGCCGTTCGGCACCGCGATCGGATGCCGCTCGTTGCCGGCGGCGAAATTCATCGGTCCGGCGACGAGCTGACCTATGCCGAAACGTTCGAACAGCTCGGCAAAAGGCAGATACTCGCCGAACGGTACCAGATGCACCTTGTCGACGGCATCGACGATCTCGCCCTTGTCGCTGATCGCCACCACGGAATTGTAATAGCGGCTGCCGGCGTTCCCTGCGCCGCCCTCCTCGCGCACGACGCCGGCGACCAACATCTGGCCGTCGCCCAGCATGTCGCCCAGCGCCGTCAGCGCGTCCGAACGCTCGGTGAACAGGAACGGCACGGACGTTTCCGGCCACAGGATCAACTGCGGCTTGGCGTGGCCCTGCTCCGGCGCCTTTGCCGATATCCCCATCAGCGTGGCGAAGATGCGGTCGCGCACCGAGGCATCCCATTTCTCGCTGAGGTCGACAGCGGGCTGGACGATGCGAACGTCGATCGAGCGGGTGGCCGGCTCGGTCGGGGTTGCGAGCCTGAAATAGCCGAAGCCGACATCGGCGGCGACAAGGATGACGAACAGGGCAAGGCCCAGCCTCAGATGTCGGCGCGCGGCGACAAGAGCGGGAAGTGAAAAGACGAAGACGGCAAGCGCGTTCATGCCGATCATGCCGGTCACCGACACGCTCTGCATCAGGAGCGGAACCGGCATCGCGGCATAGCCGACGGCGTTCCAGGGAAAGCCGGTGAAGAGGAAGTCGCGCAGCCATTCGGCGAGGCCGAAGCCGAATGCGAGCGCCGCGATGCGGCCGATATCGCTGCTCCAGAAAAGCCGCGCCACAACCGCCGCAAAACCGTAGAAAAAGGCGAGCGCGAAGGGAATGCCGACTACGGCCAGGGGCAAAGCCCAGGCGAAGGTGTCGGCCTCGATGAGAAGCGCCTGGCCGATCCACCAGAGGCCAGCGAGGAAATAACCGAAACCGAACCACCAGCCGATGGCGAAAGCCGGACGAAGGCGACGCAACCAACCGTCGGAGGCCTCACCCGTCGAGCCGTCGAGCAGCCAGACCAGTACCGGAAACGAGACGAAGCAGACGGCGAAGAAATCGTAAGGCGCCTGGGCGAGGACCGCGAGCGCTCCGGCGGCAAACGCCACCAGCGCCCGCCGCCACCCCCAAAGCAGAATTATCCGGCCGGCAAAGCGCTGCATAAAGCTTCCCAAGTCGCGCGAATCAGGGTGCCAGAGATTTAACAGGCCGCGCCGCCTGCTCCAAATGGCGGTGATTTGAGGGACGGCTTTCTAACGCGCGTAGCATCGAAACCGCCGCACACCTTGGGCGACATGCATCAGCGGTGCCAGCCCTCGATCCGCAGACCGCTCAGCCGCTCGGCCTCCTCTTTGGGCACCACCCGCATGGTTTGCGTGAAGGTCCATATATGCCCTTCGGGATCGCGGGCACGGTATTGCCGCTCGCCATAGAAATGGTCGGTGGGTTCTTCGAGAATTTCCGCCCCCGCCGCGCGCGCCTTCTCGCAATGGGCGTCGAGGTCTTCCTGCAAGCGGATGTAAACCGACTGGGTGTTCCTGCCGCCGACCGAAGCCGGGCTGGCAATATGCTCGGCCCATTCGGAATCGACGATGATGTAGCCATCGCCAAACCGCATTTCGGCATGGACGAGCCGTCCATCCGTATCGCTGACCAGCATGCTCGGCTCGAAGCCGAACGCCGCCTGAAGCCAGACCAGAGCCGTACGTGGATTTTGATAGAAGACGCCGGAACCGAGGACGGCATGCTTGAACGGATCGTCGACCGGCATGACGCGACGAAATCAGGCCTGCTCGGTGCGCGCAGCGCGGCGGCGCTGCCGTTCGCCCTTCGGGCTCTGAACGATGCGCACACGCTTGACGCGGCGCGGATCGGCGTCGAGCACGTGGAATTCGAAGCCCGGTATGGCCTGCACCACTTCGCCCCTGGCCGGGACGCGGCCGAGCGTGTTGAAGATCATGCCGCCGATGGTGTCGACATATTCGCCATGCTCGCCGGCGGCGAAATCCTCGCCGATCATCTTGGCGACCTCGTCGATCTCGGCCTTGCCGTCGACCACGAAGACGCCGTCGCCGGCCTGGGTGATCATCGGCTCGTCGTCATCGTGCTCGTCCTCGATGTCGCCGACCACCATCTCGACGATGTCCTCCAGCGAGGCGAGGCCGTCGGTGCCGCCATATTCGTCGATGACGAGCGCCATCTGGGTGCGCGTCGTCTGCATGCGCCCCATCAGGTCGGAAGCAAGCATGGAGGGCGGCACGAACAGCACCGGTCGGATCAGGTCGAGATCGCCGATGGTGCGCGCAAGGTCGACCTGGGCGAGATCGAGAACGGTCGGCGCCTGGGTCTTCCTGTTGGCGCGGCCCTTCTTGACGCGGGCGACCTTGGTGATGTGGGCAAGAACGTCGCGGATGTGGACCATGCCGCGCGGATCGTCGAGCGTTTCGGAATAGACCGGCATGCGGGAATGGCCGGATTGCTCGAAGAGGCCGAGCAGATCGCCGAGCGAGGTGGTGATCTCGACCGCCTCGATGTCGGCGCGCGGCACCATCACATCCTCGACGCGCACCTCGCGCAGGCGCAGGATGTTGTTGAGCATGGCGCGTTCGCCGGGCGAGAAGGATTCGGCATCGCTCGCCGTCTCGGCCAGCGCGTCGGCGATCTCCTCGCGCAGGTTGGTGCCGTTGCGGTGCCGGAACAGGCCGAGCACGCGATCGAAGAGCGAAGGACCGGCATGCGAAGGCTCAGCGGCCGCGCTGCCGGTCGGAATACTCGGACTGGAGCCTTCTTCCGACTTTTCGGAAGGCTTGGCCGCACTGCCGGCGTCCGGACGGGCGGCAGTTTCTGGTTTGTCGTTCATCGCCATCAAGGTCAATTGGTCTTTTTTGTTACGCGTAGGGATCGGGAATGGCAAGCCTCGCGAGCGCCGCGCGCTCGATCGCTTCCATCTCCTCGGCCTCGGCATCGGTCTCGTGATCATAGCCCAGAAGATGCAGCAGGCCATGAATGACGAGATGGGTGATATGGTTCGCCAGCGGCTTGTCTTCCAGTCCAGCCTCGCGCGCGACCATCTCGGAGGCCAGCACGATGTCGCCCAGCATCGGCGGCAGCGGACCGCCTTTCGGGAAGGAAAAAGCCGGGAAAGACAAGACGTTGGTCGGCTTGTCCTTGCCGCGCCACTCGGCATTGAGGGTCTGGATATGGGCGTCGTCGGAAAAAACGATGCTGAGCTCGGAGGCGCCGCTTGCGCCGGTTTCGGTAAAGGCGGCCGCGACGGCGCGGTCGACGAGGCGCGTCAGCTCGGCCTCCGCGGGCCAATCGCCGGCCTCGACGAAAATATCGATGTCGACCGGCGTCCCGCCGCTGGATTCCGGATTTTCAGCCATATGGCTTGATCAGTTCTCGGCGCCGAGGCCCCTGGCCAGCTTGCCGTCGCGGTCATAGGCCTTGACGATCTCGGCAACCAGCGGATGCCGCACGACATCGCCCTCGTTGAAGCGGACCGTGACGATGCCCGGCACGCCGTCGAGGATGCGCAGCGCCTCGACCAGGCCCGACTTGGTGTTGGGCGGCAGGTCGATCTGGGTCGGATCGCCGGTGACGATCATGCGCGAGTTCTCGCCGAGGCGCGTCAGGAACATCTTCATCTGCATCGGCGTGGTGTTCTGCGCTTCGTCGAGGATCACCGCGGCATGCGCCAGCGTGCGGCCGCGCATGAAGGCAAGCGGCGCGATCTCGATGACCTCGGCGGCGATCGCGCGCTCGACCTTGTCGGCCGGCATCATGTCGTAGAGCGCGTCATAGAGGGGCCGCAGATAAGGATCGACCTTCTCCTTCATGTCGCCGGGCAGGAAGCCCAGCCGCTCGCCGGCCTCGACGGCCGGGCGCGACAGCACGATGCGCTCGACCATGCCGCGCTCCAGGAGCATCGCCGCATGAGCCACCGCCAGATAGGTCTTGCCGGTGCCGGCCGGGCCGATGCCGAAGACCATTTCGGACCGCTCCAGCGCGCGCATATAGGCGTCCTGGTTGAGCGAACGGGCATAGATCGTGCGCTTGCGCGTCGCGATCTGGGCGGCCGAAACCTTGCCCTTGCGCTCCATGGTCGGCAGCGTCAGCTGGTCGTCGGCGGCGATCGCCATGCGCACGGCGCCGTCGACGTCGGACTGGCCGATGTCGGCGCCCTTCTGGAGAATGCCGTAGAGCGTGTCCAGCGCGCGGCGCGCCTGCTCGGCCGCCGAAGCCGACCCCTTGATCGCAAGCTGGTTGCCGCGCGAGCGGATGTCGACGCCGAGCTTCTGCTCGAGCCGGGCCAGGTTCTCGTCGAACTGGCCGTAAAGGGCGCTGGCAAGCTTGTTGTTGTCGAAGGTCAGTACGATGTGCGCCATGTCGGAGGCCCCGGATGCCTGGTTCTGGGGCGGGTTCTTCAGTTCAGCAGCGCTCAACCGTCTCTCCTCATCTGCCGAGGCTCGTGGCTATGCATGTCGCTGTCCCAAACCGCGAGCACTTGGGCGACATGCATCAGGCCAACTCGGCGAACAGGCTGTTTTGACCTGTCTTCGTGATTCGTACGTCAATAATGTCACCGATTCCGCCGGCCTTGTCGTCAACAATAACCGGCTGCAGCCATGGCGATCTGCCGACTTTCTGGTGGGGACGGCGGCCCGGCTTCTCGATCAGCGTGCTGACCGTGCGGCCGACCATGCCGGCGATGAAATCCTTCTGCTGCTCGTTGATCAGCGCCTGCAGGCGCTGCAGCCGCTCGTCCTTCACGGCTTCCGAGACATGGCCGTCCATCTCGGCGCCCGGAGTGCCGGGACGCGGCGAATATTTGAACGTGAAGGCCGAAGCGTAATTCACCTGTCGCACCAGCTCGAGAGTCGCCTCGAAATCCTTGTCCGTCTCGCCGGGGAAGCCGACGATGAAGTCGCCCGACATGGCGATATCGCCGCGCGCGGCGCGGATGCGCTCGATGAGGTTCAGATAGTCGCGTGCCGTGTGCCTGCGGTTCATCGCCTTCAGTATCCGGTCGGAGCCCGACTGCACTGGTAAATGCAGATAGGGCATCAATGCCGGCAGGTCACGGTGCGCGGCGATCAATTCATCGTCCATGTCGCGCGGATGGCTGGTGGTGTAGCGCAGCCGCGCCAGGCCGGGGATTTCCGCCAGGCGGAAAAGCAGGCGGCCGAGACCCCATTCCTTGCCGCTCCCGCCCTCGCCGTGCCAGGCGTTGACATTCTGCCCGAGCAGCGTCACCTCGCGCACGCCGGCCTCGGCCAGGCGCTCGGCCTCGGCGACGATCTGGGCAACCGGCCGCGAGACTTCCGAGCCGCGCGTATAGGGCACGACACAGAAGGTGCAGAACTTGTCGCAGCCTTCCTGGACGGTGAGGAAGGCGGTGACGCCGCGCCTGGCCACCTCGGCGCGCTTCGGCTGCGGCAAATGCTCGAACTTGTCCTCGATGGCGTAGTCGGTCTCGACGATCTTCTGCCCGCCCCGGACCCTGGCCAGCACGTCGGGCAGACGGTGATAGGTCTGCGGGCCGATGACGAGATCGACCGCCGGCGCGCGGCGGATGATCTCCGCGCCCTCGGCCTGCGCCACGCAGCCGGCGACGCCGATCAGCAGCTCGCGCCCGGCCTCGGCGCGCACGGCCTTCATGTCGCGGATCCGGCCAAGCTCGGAATAGACTTTTTCCGCCGCCTTCTCGCGGATATGGCAGGTGTTGAGCAGCACCAGATCGGCGTCGTCGACGACATCAGTCGCGACATAGCCGTCGGCGGCCAGCGCATCGGTCATGCGCTGGGAATCGTAGACATTCATCTGGCAGCCGTAAGTCTTGACGAAGACTTTTTTCGGCGCCGGGACAGTGCCGGCCGAGTGCTCGGGCGCCGTGCCGATGTCGTGGCTTTCAATCGCGTTCAATTCCATCGGGCGGCTTCTAACGCCTTTCCGTGACAAAAAACAGACGATTCTGGCGGGTTACGGCGCCGGGCGTTCGGTCTTCAGGCTATGCGCTGACGACTGGGACGCGGATCGGCGAGTGCGGCCTGCATCATCTCGCGCACCTTGGCTTCCATCAATCTTGCCGTTTCCTTGCGGTTCGAGCCCTTGGCGAACGGCACCGGATCGCCGAAATGCACCTCGGCATCGACCGCGCCTTCGGCAAGCAGGACCTTCAGATGCGGCATCAGATCCTGGTCGCCGATCCATGCGGCCATCGGCCGATGGCGGCGGCCCATCGGCACGCCGTGCACGCGCGTGTAGGCGATCGCCACCGGCTGGATGAACACCTGCTCCGCGGCCCCTTCGGAAATCGCCATCGATGCCGCGCCGAACAAAGTGCTCTTGAACGGCAGCACCAGATTGCCGTCACCGGTCGAGCCCTCGGCGAACAGCACCATGGCATCGCCCTTGGCCATGCGCCTGGCGATCTCGCTCGCCTGGTCGCCGGAGGTGCGCTTGCGCTCGCGCTCGATGAAGACGGTGCGCTGCAGCTTGGACAGCATGCCGATCATCGGCCAGCCTTCCATATCGGCCCGGGCGATGAACTTCACATCGACAAAGGAGCCGAGCACCATGATGTCGGTCCAGGAGATGTGATTGGCCGCGATGAGCAGGGGGCGCTGCTTGGCCAGTGCGCCCTTAACGTGCACGCGCATGCCGAGCGCCTTGAGGATCATACCGTGCCAGATTTTCAGGACGACCGTCTCCGGCCAGAGCCCGGTCTTCATCGACAGGAGCTGCAGCGGCACCATCACCAGCGTGCCGGCGGCGACGAGGCCGAACGACATGAAAATCCGCAATCTCTTGATCATTCGCTCCGGCCCTATCATTACAGCGCCGCGCGCCCTCTCGGGCGCAAACGACGCTGTAACACCCCAATTTGGCGCATGATCCTTTCCGAACCTCCGGTTCGGGGTCATGTGCCGTGTCGCTAGCGAAGATCGCGGCGCATGACAAGCGCGCCCGTCGGGCCGTGCTCGGTCGACCGGTAGTAGTTCGGACGCTGGCCGACCTGGCGGAAGCCGAGCCTGCGGTAGAGCGCGATCGCCGGCTGATTGGTCTCGTCGACTTCGAGGAAAAGCGCCTCGGCGCGCTGCGCGTGCAGTTCGCGCAGCACCGCATCCATCAATTGCCAGCCGAGCCCCTGGCGGCGATGCGCGCGGGCCACAGCAACCGTCAGGATCTCGCCCTCGCCCGCCGCCAGACGCGCCAGAACGAAACCGACCGGAGGCTTCGATCCCTGTCCTGTCTCGCGCGCTGCGTAACCGAACACGGCGTCCTGTTCGAGCAGCGCCGCGAATTCGCCGTCCGTCCAGGGCCGGACAAAATCCTCGCGATGCAACACCGAAACGGCGGCGCTGTCGGCAACCGTCAGCGGCTCCAGCGCATAGTCCCTGCGGCGCGGTTGAAGGAAAGGTATGCGCATCAGGACTGTTTTCCCCTCGGACCGCGATCTCTTCGGTCTTGTCTTGGCAATATGAACCCGGCCTGCGGCTTGGCGTCGGCGCCGCGCAGATAGAGCGGCTTCGGCTTTTCGCCTGGCCCCTTGGCGGCGGCCAGCCGGGCATAGGTCGCGATGTCCGCCGTTGCGGAAACCGGCCCGACGTCGAAGCTGTTTCCGGCGGCCGCGGCAATCTGCGGCGCGGCGGTGCCGGCCAGGATCGCGGACGCGTTGACCGCCATTGCGGTCGCTTCGGAAAGCGTGACCACCGCAGGACCGTAAGTCAAGACTAACGCTTTGTCGAAAAGAGCCGCGTGGATCTCCTCGCGGCCGGCGTCGAGCGCGGCAAGTACGTCGCGGCCTGGAAAGGCATTCTCTGTCTCCGCCGCCAGCGCTTCCAGGGTCGTCACGCCGATGGCCGGGATCTTCAAGGCCAAAGCCAGACCGCGCGCGGTGGAGACGCCGACGCGCAGGCCGGTGAAGGAACCAGGGCCGATCGAGACGGCAACGGCGCCCAGCTCCTGATAGCCGATCCCGCCGGCCTTCAAGGCGGCCTCGACGACGGCCATCAGATGCTCGGCGTGCTCCTTGCCGAGGTCGAGCACCTTGCGGCCAAGTTCAGTGGCCGCACCCGCGTCGTAGACGCAGGCGGCACAGAGACTGGCGGCGCAGTCGATGGCAAGCAATTTCATGCGGGCAACTTCATACGGGCAGCTTCATGTGGCCGGTTGACGAACGCCTTCCCTCTGCCCGGCATGGCCCGCCGCCGCAAGTGCCAGGCCGCATAAATGTTAAGCGGCTTTGCTTCCGTGCGACACCAGGGACAAGGCCCGTCGGCAGTCAGGCAGCGCCCGTGATGCGCAGCATGTGGTTGTCCCAGACGTAGTCGGGCTCGGAGCGCGCGGCACCGGCGCCGCCGACGATCTCACCGGCGCCCGTCGTTGCCATGAAGCCGGCGCGATCGGGAGCCAGGCCGCAGACTTCGACAAGCGATCTGGTCGCGACAACGCGCCCGCTGGCGGCATCAATGATCGCCAGCGAGTTCCCTTCCGGCGAGGTGACGGCGACCGTGCCGGCGACGGGATTGGCGGCTACGGAGCCGATATAGTTGCGGAGGCCGGAGAGCACGTCCTGCGGCATCTCCAGCAATTCGAGTTCCTTGCCGCGCACGGCGCGCCCGACCAGAGCCGGACTGTCGGTGGCCGGTCCGCGATACTGGCAGCCGAACCAGACGGTGCCGGCCTGGTCGCGGTCCATGTGGCGGATCGAGAGCTGGTGCAGCGCCGGCGGCAGCTCATGCTTTTCGATCAGGTCGCCGGTGACGCGGTCGACCAGCGTGTAGGAAGGCTTCATCGTCGCGATGTTCAGCTCGGCGCGACCATAGTCCGGATGGGTTTCGATGCCGCCATTGGCGATGGCGAGTGTGCGGCCATCGCCAAGCAAAAGCAGTTCATGCGGCCCCATGCCGTAGGTCGGGAACTCGCCGATACGATCGAATTTTGCCCGCGCGTCATAAACGCCGACGACGCCCGCGGCGTCATCAAAATCGTTCTCGGTCGCATAGAGCAGCGCGCCGTCGGGAGAGAACACGCCGTGGCCGAAGAAATGCCGGCCGGCGATGCTGGCGATGGTCAATGGCTTCTCGCGACCGGCATGGTCGAAGACGACGGCGAAGGTGCCGGGCTGGCGGGCAAAGACGACCGAACGCTTCGACACGGGATCGAAGGTGACGTCATGGCCGCGGTCGGGCAGATCGAGGGTGCGCAGGATCTTGCCGGCCTCGGAGAGCACGGCGGCGCCGAAGCCGCCGTCGCGCCTGACGAAGGCGGTGGCGAAGATCGCGTCCGCTGCCAGCGTGTCCGCCCAGGCGCGCGGCGCCATGGCGGCGGCGAAGCTCGCGCCGGCAGCCTTCAGGAAATCGCGGCGATCGATGAGCGCGGTTTTCAAGAGACGATCCTCCTGAGTATCGGCTCATTGCAGGACACGACAATTTCGACGGACCGGAGCTGACGCTTGGTACCTACCAATTGTTGGGATAGGTCATCGCAGACGTTGGAGATTGGCCGAAGCCTACCAACCTTCGTCATCCTTGGGCGAAGCAGGAGCGAAGCTCCGTCGCGAAGACCCAAGGATCCATGCCGTGACCTTGGCCGAAGGGTGCAGCGGAGCAGAATTCTGCACCGTGGCGGCGCCTCAAAGTCACGGCATGGATCCTCGGGTCTTCGCCGCGTCGCTTCGCTCCTTGCTTCGCCCGTGGATGACGACTGGAGAAGCGTCCCAACCAATCTCAAAATCATGCTTAATCCCCGTCAAGCGACGAAAAGCCGGCGGTCAGGCCGAACTCGGCGGTCATCCTGGTGCCGATCAGGGTCGAGAGGCTGGAGGTGATCAGGGCGAAGTGCTCGAGCTTGGCGCGCAATGCCGGATCGGCGAGCGCCTTGTCGATCGGGCCGGCGACGGACTTCGCCGTCGCCACGCCATTGGTAAGCTGGATATGGATGGACTCTGCCATCCACCGCGCATCGGCGGGCAGCGCATCGCCAAGTTCCGAGGCCTGGAACAGCTGGTCGATGCCGGACAGGTTCCCGGCCAGTGAATTCGTCGTGTTCTGCGAGCGCCAATAGATCGCCTGCTTCGGCTTGTCGGCGTCCGGCCTCGCGCCGAGGAAGCCTTTGAGCCGCACGTCGCGGATCATGTCCAGCTCGTTGATGAAGACGCCGACCAGTTCCGTCACCGCTTCGGTGCCGTCGCGATAGAGCGGGTTCTTCGGCCCCGGATTGGCCCAGAGCGAGGCAAAGCCTTCAGGCTTGTCCCAGGCGTCGCGGGTCTCGCCGGCGATCGCCTCGATGTTGCCGGCCACCGCAGACCCATACGCGCATCGATAGGGCTCGTCCTTGCCGGCAAGCGTTTCGGCGCCATCGCCGAACAGCACATATTCGAGCGCGCCGAGCCCCTGCATGGCGACGCTCTTATCGGCAAGCTGCGCCGGATCGGTGGCGGAGGGATCCTTGGCGGCGAGCGTCGCCTGCATCTGCCTCAAGCCGATGCTCTTGCGGTCCGGCCAGTAGAGCATGCGCTCCAGCCGGTTGTTCTCCTTGACCGGTCCGAAGGCAATGATCTCGGCCACCGACCAGGCTTCGACCGTGGCGGAAAAGTCCGCGCGCGCCGCATCCAGATTTTGCCGGGATGGAGCATCGCAAAGCTGGTGCATCGCCTTGGTCAGGCTCGCGGCATGATCGTCAAGCCTGGCATAGGCAGGGCGGACGAAGCCGTCGATCGCGCGCCCGATGACGTCGGAGGCCTTGACCGCGGCCGAGGCCGGCAAGGCAGCGGCAAGAAAGAGCGGAAGGACAAGCGCGGCGGCCAGGCGTTTCGACATCAGAGCGACTCCAGGAATTTGATCAGCGCATCGCGATCGGCGGCGGCGGCGCCGGCAAAGCGGTCGCGCGCCTTCCGGCCCTCGCCACCATGCCAGAGGATCGCCTCTTCAAGCGTGCGGGCGCGCCCGTCATGCAGGTAGAAGCTGTTGCCGTTGACCGTCGCGGTCAGGCCAATGCCCCAGAGCGGCGGCGTGCGCCATTCGCTGCCGCTCGCCTCCCCGACATGCTGCCCGTCGGCAAGACCCTCGCCCATGTCGTGCAGCAGAAAGTCGGAATAGGGCCAGATCAATTGGAAGGCCTGCGCCTTGTTGGGCGTGCCGCGCATGGTGACAAATTTCGGCGTGTGGCAGGAAATGCAGCCCATCTCGTAGAATTGCCTCTTGCCGGCAAGGACCTCCGGCTTGTCGAGGTCGCGCCGCGCCGGCACGGCGAGGTTCTGCGAATAGAAGGTGACGAGGTCCATGACCGGGGGCGGCGCTTCCGCACTGCCCAGCCGCTGCTGCACGCCGTTCGGCAGGGCTAGGCAATCCTTTTGCGCTTCGGTGCAGTCGCCCCAATGCTTCGGCACGTCGGGCGTGGAAATGCCGATGTCGCCGGCAAAGGCGTCGGCCGCCTGCTGGCGGATCGAGGCGGCCTGCGCCTTCCAGCCGAAACGGCCGATCGTCAGTTCGTCGCGAACGATGTTCGGCCTGCCGGAGATGCCATCGCCATCGCGATCGTCCGGATCGGCATGGGCGAGAATGTCGGCCGGAGCGATCTGCTCGATCAGGCCGAGCCCGATCATCGGCGGCGTCAGGCGCGGCGACAAAGTCGTGCGCGGATCGAGCGGGCCATAGCTCAGATCCTCGACCGAGTAGCTGGGCTTGCGCAGCGAAACGACCGTGCCGTCGCCGAGTGTGACCTTCTGCTCGGAATAGTCGACGCGCATGCGGCCTTCACCCTTGAGGCCCGGAACCGCCAGATCCTGCAGTTGCGAGCCATAGACCGAATCGGGCAAGTTCAGCAGCTTGTGGTCGGCGAGCGCCGCCGTCTCTTCCGCGCTGCTCGCGTCGCGCGCGAGACGCAAGAACATCGATGTGGAGCCCGTGCCGCCTCCCGGGGGCCGCCCGCGACCGTCCTTCAAATGGCAATTCTGGCAGGCACGCTCGTTGAACAGCGGACCTAGCCCGTCGGAGGCCTGCGTGGATGAGGGCGACGACACCCAGTTCTTGCGGAAAAGCGCGTTGCCGAGCTTGAAGGTCGCCTCTTCCTCGAAGGTGATGTTGGCGGAGGATTGCGAGAAGGCATCCCGGTTGATGTCTTTCCTGGACGTTCCGGCGCCGCCCTGCATCAGCTCGAACGGCTCGGGTTTGGTAAAGTCGCCGGTTGGCTTGGTGACGACCAGAACCCGTGCCTGGTCTTTCGGGGTCAGGTCGGTGCGGCTCGTTGGCAGACCGGCCGGCTCGCCAGCCGAGACGGATGCAACGAGCGTGACCGCCAGCGAAAGCCAAGCCCCGCGACTGGTCCGGTATCGCGGGTTCTTCGGAAGCGGCAGGCCAACACCTTTGGCCCGCCACGAGCGGCGCGAAAAATCTATGGGGCGCCGCATTCCCGCATGTCCTTACTCCGCCTCGTTGGCCGAGTCGGCGTTGAGCTGGCCGTATTTTTCCTCGCCGATCGAGGCGAGCAGGTCGAGTTGCGTCTCCAGGAAGTCGATGTGGCTTTCCTCGTCGGCAAGCAGGTCCTCGAAGAGCTTCATCGACACGTAGTCGCCCTCATCCTGACAGATCTCGCGCGAGCGCTTGTAGGACGTGCGCGCGTCATATTCGCCGGCGAGATCGGATTCGAGCACTTCCTTCACGTTCTGGCCGATGCGCAGCGGCGCGACGGATTGCAGGTTCGGATGCCCTTCGAGGAAGATGATGCGGGCCACCAGCCGGTCGGCATGATGCATTTCCTCGATCGATTCCGCCCGCTCCTTCTTTGCCAGCCTGGTGTAACCCCAGTCCTCGAGCAGACGATAATGGACCCAGTACTGATTGACAGCTCCGAGCTCCAGAAACAGGGCTTCGTTAAGCCGCTCGATGATCTGCGGTTCGCCTTTCATGGAATCTGCTCCCGTATTGGACGCGCAGGTTTCTCACGCGATCCAGGTGTGAAACGATGTCCGCGCCGCTCCCCTCTGAACGGGCGTGATAGGTCTCGGTGACCCGAATGATCGTTTCCACCACATTTAGGAAGCAGCCGCAACAGCGGCCGCGCTTGCTCATGGCATGATAGACCTTGGCCGGCACGATAAGCTGCCAGGGATCTTCATCCAGCAGACCGACGATCGTCTGCTCGATTTCCTTTTCAGTGATGATGTTGCAATGGCAGATCAGCATTTACTTGCTCTGGCTGACGGCGCCGCTCCGGCGCCGTTGGCTGTTACTGGCCCGACAATCCTACTTGAACACCTTGTCCGGCGCATCGAGGCTGTCGGAGCCTTCGAAGGCGATGGCGTTGAGCTTGAGCGAACCGACGGCGCGCTCGATCGACTTGGTCTGGTCGATCAGCGCGTCGATCGCCGCCTGCACCGTGGCATTGCCCTCCGCATTGCCCTCGGCGATCTGCTGGTCATAGGCCTCGCCGGCCAGCGCCCGCGCCTTGATCGCCTCCATCTTGGCGACAGTGACGTCGAGCTTGTCGGACAATTCCTTGTCGATCGCCGGATCGGCGGCCTTCACCATATCCGCCACCGACGGGCCGGAAACCACGGTGCCGTCGAGACGCGTGTAGCTGGCGTGATAGGCGGCGCGGATGCCGACGGCGTCGTAGAGATGCGAGTTGTAGGTATTGTCGGAGAAGCAGTCGTGCTCTTCCTCGGGGTCGTGCAGCAGGAGACCGAGCTTCATGCGCTCGCCGGCCAGTTCGCCGTAGGAGAGCGAGCCCATGCCGGTGAAGATGGTGGAGATGCCGGCATTCGGCTCGCCCTCGATAAGGTTCTTGCGCGCCGCGCCGCCTTCCTTCCAGTTGTTGACCATCTCCTGCAGGTCGGACACCAGCAGGTCGCTCGCCGACTTCAGATATTCGGCACGCCGGTCGCAGTTGCCGCCGGTGCAGTTCTTGAGATCGTAGTCGGTGTAAGGCCGCTCGCCGGCGCCGGGGCCGGTGCCATGCAGGTCCTGGCCCCAGAGCAGGAATTCGATGGCGTGATAGCCGGTCGCCACATTGGCCTCGACACCGCCGGCCTCCTGCAGCGTGCCGGAGAGGAATTCGGGCGTCAGCTTCGAGGCGTCGACCTTCTTGCCGTTGATCTCGATCTCCTTGTTGGCGATGACGTTCGCCGTATAGAGCGAATTCTCGTCCGACTCCGTGCCATAGCTCTTTGCGACATAGTCGATCAGGCCTTCGTCCAGCGGCCAGGAATTCACCCGGCCTTCCCAGTCGTCGACGATCTTGTTGCCGAAGCGATAGACCTCGGTCTGCTGGTAGGGGACGCGCGCCGCCTTCCAGGCCTCGCGAGCGGCATTGAGCGTCGCGGCCGAGGGTGTGGCGATGAGCGCGTCGACGGCCTTGTCGAGCGCCTGCGCGGTGGTCAGCGAGTCCTCGTACTTGGCCAGCGCGATGTCGGCATAGGTCTTGATCACAGCCTTCGCGTCGGTTTCGGCTTTCGCCGGCAGCACGAACACGGCGGCCGTCAGCGCCGCGGTGGCGCCGATCGCGGCCAGCCTGCCGCCGAAACGCGCCGTGATTATCGCTTTCATCAATCCCATCTCCTCAGAAATTCAACGACATAGGTGTACGGCCGCAGGCGAGCGGCGCCAGCGCGAGCACGAATGACCGGAAAGGCAAAGTTGCCGCGCAATGGCGCGGCCAATCAGCAAAAGACACCGAAATGCCTCCAATCGAAAGGGTTCAAGGCCCAGACATCAAAGGATGCGCCAGCAGAGGCGCAGGCTCTCCATAAAGCGGCGGAAAGGCCGGAAGTCAACTGGCGAGGCAGAGAAAATTCAATTGAAACAACAGTTTAGAATTATTCTAAACTACAATTATCAACTTTAAGCCGGCGACGCGCCGAACATCCGGATTGACAGGCGGCCATTCTGGGTGCGACCCGGACCAAGGCTCTTGCGGCGGCGGCAGGCAATCGCCACTTGCCGGAAGATACTAGATTTCAAAGAAAAAAGGGCTGCCATGAGGAACGGGGTGGTGATTGTCGGTGCGGGCCATGCCGGCGTGCAAGCGGCGGCGAGCCTGCGCGAGGAAGGCTATGACGGACCGGTCATCCTGATCGGCGACGAGAACGAGCTGCCCTACCACAAGCCGCCGCTGTCCAAGACCTTCATCAAGGATGCGGAAGCCAAACCGCAGCCTTTGCGCGGCGAAGCCTTCTATTCGGGCAACGCCATCGATTTCCGGCCGGGCGTTTGGATCGACAGGATCGATATCGGCGCGCGCAGGCTCGAGGTTTCCGGCGGCGCAATTCCCTTCGACCGGCTGGTGCTTGCGACCGGATCGCGGCCGCGCCTCATCAAGCTCGATGGCGCGGAGCTCGCCGGCGTGGTGTCGCTGCGCTCGCTGGCCGACGCGCGGCTGATCCGCGAGCTCAGCACGGAGAGCGAGGACGTCGTCATCCTGGGCGGCGGCTTCATCGGCCTGGAGATTGCGGCGACGCTGAGGGCAGCCGGGCGCAAGGTCACGGTCGTCGAGGCTCTCGACAGGCTGCTCGGCCGTGCCGTGGCGCCGGTGATAGCGGCTCATGTGCGACAGCGCCTCGATGCGATGGGCGTGCGCATCCTGACCGGCACCACGATTGCTCGACTGGAAGGCGAAGGCGGCCGCGTCTCGGCCGCGATCACCTCGAGCGGCGAGCGCCTGGCGGCGCAGATGGTGATCATCGGCATCGGCGTGGTGCCCAATGTCGAGCTGGCGGAAGCCGCCGGCATCGTGATCGGCAACGGCATCCGCGTCGACCAGCATATGCAAAGCTCGATCCCGGAAATCCTCGCGGTCGGCGATGCGGCTTCCTACCGGCACTGGTTCACCGGCGCCGACGTGCGGCTGGAATCGGTGCAGAACGCCACCGACCAGGCGCGGCTTGCCGCGCGCACCATTCTCGGCCATGCCGACCCCTTCTCCGCCGTGCCGTGGTTCTGGTCGGATATCGGCGACATGAAGCTGCAGATGGTCGGCCTGACGCAGGGCGGCGACAGCCATGTCGTGCTCGGCGAGCCGGCCGAGAACAAGTTCTCGATCTATCACTATACGGGCAACCGCCTGCTCGGCATCGAATCCGTCAACCGCCCGGCCGACCACATGCTCGGCCGCAAGATGCTCGGCGCCGGCTTCTCGCCCTCGCCGCAGATGGTCGCGGCAGGGCCGGATGCGCTGAAGGCGGCGCTTGCCGGGTTTCAGACCACGGAGCCGGCCAAGGCAGATGCGTAGAGTTGCCAATTTTTGCCATACGCCATAAAATGGCAAAATGAGCACCATGAACATCTCACTGCCTGACAGCCTGAAGCATTATGTCGATCAGCAAGTGGCGGATCGCGGCTATGGCACGAGCAGCGAGTATGTGCGTGAATTGATCCGGCACGATCAGGATCGTCAACGTCTGCGCCGTTTGCTCCTCGAGGGCGCTTCATCCGCGCCGGGCGCTCCAGTTGACGACGACTATTTCGCAGCGCTGCGAAAACGAGCCCAGGGCCAATAATTAGTGGCCACAAAGGCGATCATTCCTCGAAACCTTGCTTTGCGGGATATCGAGGACGCTATCGATTACTATGCGCGCGAAGTCGGTTCGCACATGGCGTTGGGCTATGTCGAGGATCTTCAAAATGCCTACGAACTGATAGCCAACCATCCGGCATCGGGCTCGCTGAGGCACGGCTACGAAATTGGATTACCCGGTTTGCGCAGCGTGCAATTCAAGCGCTATCCGTACCTGATTTTCTGTCTCGAACAGGCTGACCATATCGATGTGTGGCGGGTTCTGCACGCCAAGATGGATATTCCAGCCTGGTTGCAGAATCCGGACTCCTGACGGCACGCTCGCCCGGCTCCGTGAAAGCCGTCAGGAGAAACGCGAGGCCGCCCTTCAGGCCGCGCGCACTTCGCGGATCGAGCTCTCCAGGATATCCAGCGCCTCAGTCATCACGCCGTCCTGGATGGTGATCGGCGACAGGAAGCGGATGACGTTTCCGTAGACGCCGCATGTGAGCAGGATGAGGCCCTGGTCGAGCGCCTTCAGCCGCACCGCATTGGCGAATTCTGCGGAGGGCAGGCCTTTGTTCACGTCGTTGAACTCGACGGCGTTCATGAAGCCCGGGCCGCGAATGTCGACGATCTCCGGCACATCCTCGCGGATCGAAACCAGGCGCTGCTTCAGCCTGGCGCCAAGCGCGTTGGCGCGGTCGCAGAGTTTTTCCTCTTCGATGACGTCGAGCACCGCATGGGCCGCGGCGACTCCGATCGGGCTGCCGCCATAGGTGCCGCCAAGGCCGCCGGGACCAGGCGCATCCATGATCTCGGCGCGGCCGGTGACGGCCGAGAGCGGGAAGCCGCCGGCGAGGCTCTTGGCCATGGTGGTCAGATCGGGCGCCACGTCGTGGTGCTCCATGGCGAACATCTTGCCGGTGCGGGCAAAGCCGGTCTGCACCTCGTCGGCGACAAGCAGGATGCCGTGCTGGTCACAGACCTTGCGCAGCGCCGTCATGAAGTCGCGCGGCGCCTCGTAGAAGCCGCCCTCGCCCTGCACCGGCTCGACGATGATGGCGGCAACCCTGGCCGGATCGACATCGGCCTTGAACAGCTTGTCGAGCGCCGCAAGCGAATCCGCAACCGAAACGCCATGCAGCGCGACCGGGAACGGGGCATGGAAGACATCGGCCGGCATGGCGCCGAAGCCGACCTTGTAGGGTACGACCTTGCCGGTCAGCGCCATGCCCATGAAGGTGCGGCCGTGGAAGCCGCCGGAGAAGGCGATGACTGCCTGGCGGCCGGTGGCGTTGCGCGCGATCTTTATCGCGTTCTCGACCGCCTCGGCGCCGGTGGTGACGAAGATCGTCTTCTTGTCGAACTTGCCGGGCAGCATGCCGTTCAGACGCTCGGCGAGGCGCACATAGCTCTCATAGGGCACGACCTGGTGGCAGGTGTGGGTGAAGCGGTCGAGCTGCGCCTTGACCGCCTCGATCACCTTCGGATGGCGGTGACCGGTGTTGACCACGGCGATGCCGGAAGAGAAGTCGATGTAGCGGCGGCCCTCGACGTCCCAGATTTCCGAATTCTCGGCGCGATCGGCGTAGATCTGCGTGGTCATGCCGACGCCGCGCGAGATCGACTGGTTCTTGCGTTCGGAAATGGCTGAATTTTTCATGTCGTCCCTCATCGGGCCATCCCTCATCGAGACTGGACCCGTCCGTTTGATGGAGCTCTTCTCGCCTTATTTCACGTTTTCCTCAAGTTGGCACCATGGCCCAGTCGATTGGGCCTGCCGCAGGGCCGAAATCCATCTTAACCAGCCGGTCGATCACGGAGCAGAAACGGTTTCCTTTTCCCGCCGATCGATTATCCTCATTTCATCCGCGACGTAGCGCCGTCAGGAGCGGCTCCCGCGGCCGAGGGGAACCATGAGCAGGATCGCGACGTCCGCCTTGCCGTCTTCGCCGCCCCGTCTTTCGTCTCGTCCAAACGTCCTGCTGCTCTTCATCTGCGCCGCAGCCCTTTCAGTGGCCGGCTGCCAGAAGCAGCAGGTGGCGGAAAAGAGGCTGCCGGTGATGGTCACCACGCAGACGGTCGCACTCGCCGACTACGCGCCGAGAACCTCGCTGACCGGCGTGATCGCTGCCCGCACGCTCAACAATCTGTCGTTCCGCGTCGGCGGTCGGGTCGCCGAGCGGCTGGTCGATGTGGGCCAGCATGTCGACCAGGGCGCGGTGCTTGCCCGCATCGATCCGCAGGAACAGGAATCCGACCTGCGCTCGGCGCAGGCCGATCTCGACGCCGCGCAGGCGCAGCTCACCCAGGCCGCGGCCACCTACCAACGGCAAAAGACGCTGCTTTCGCAGGGTTTTACCACCCGGCGCGATTTCGACAGCGCCGACCAGACGCTGAAAGTGGCGCAAGGCAGCGTCGAGGCCGCGCAAAGCGCCCTGGCCAACGCCAAGGAAAACCTGTCCTTCACCGAACTCAAGGCGGGTGCCGCAGGTGTGATCACCGCGCGCCAGGTCGAGGCCGGACAGGTGGTGCAAGCGGCGCAGACCGTCTTCACCATCGCCGAGGATGGCGACCGCGATGCGGTGTTCAACGTGCATGAGACGCTGGTTGCCCAGACGCCTTCGGCGCCGGCCGTGACCATCACGCTGCTCTCCGACCCGCAGGTCAAGGCGACGGGCAAGGTGCGGGAAATCTCGCCGGCAGTCGACACCGCGTCGGGATCGATCCGGGTCAAGGTCGGCATACCCGACACACCTACAGCTATGCCACTGGGTGCGGCCGTCATCGGCACCGTCAGCGCCAAGGCGGTGAAAGCCGTGCTGCTGCCCTGGCAGGCGCTGACGTCCACCGCCGGCAAACCGGCCGTCTGGATCGTCGACCCGTCGAGCAAGGCAGTGACGACGGCGCCGATCGAGGTGCTTGCCTTCGAGTCCGGCGTGGTCGTCGTCGACAAAGGGCTCGAGGCCGGCCAGAGCGTCGTCACCGGCGGCGGGCAATTGCTCAGCCCCGGCCAGACGATCGATATAGCGGGAACCGATCAATGAACCCACGGCTCGGCGTTTCCGCTCTTGTTCTGCTCGCGTCGCTCGCCGCCTGCTCGCGCTCGGAAGAGAAGCCGCCCGAGATCATCCGGCCGGTGCTGTCGATGGTCGTCGAACCGAAGTCCGTGGAAACTTTTGGCTTTGCCGGGACTGTCGAGCCGCAATACAGCGCCGACCTTGCTTTCCGTCTGCTCGGCCGCGTCGTCTCGCGCGACGTCAAGGTGGGCGACATCGTCACCAAGGGAACGACGATCGCGGCGCTCGATCCGACGGCGCTCGAGCTCGCCCTCCAGGCGTCGAAAGCGGATTTGTCGAACGCGCAGGCGCAGTTCGCCAATGCGGCGGCGAGCGAGGAGCGGCAGCGCGCCCTGCTTGCCTCCGCCAACACTCCGCAGTCCGTCTTCGACGCCGCGCAGCAGGCCCGGCAAGCGGCGGCGGCCAGCGTCGAGCGGGCCAACGCCGCTTTGGCCAAGTCGCAGGAGCAGCTCGGCTATGCGCGGCTGTTCTCCGACTTCGACGGCGTCGTCACGGCGACAGGCGCGGAAGTCGGCCAGACGGTATCGCCGGGCCAGACGGTCGTCACCGTGGCGCGCACCGATCCGCGCGAGGCGGTAGTCGACATCCCCGACCAGCTGACCGGCGATCTCGCCGTCGGCACCCCGTTCCACATCATCCTGCAGTCACTGCCCTCGATCACCACCGAGGCCAAGCTGCGCGAGATCGCACCACAGGCCGAAGGCTCGACCCGCACCCGCCGGGTGCGGCTGACGCTCACCGATCCGCCGCCGGCGTTCCGGCTGGGCTCGACCATCACCGCAACCCGCATGACGAAGGTGGCGCCCACGATAGAGCTGCCGATGTCGGCGCTGCTCCAGGAGAACGGCGCCGACAAGGTGTGGATCGTCGATCCGCAGTCATCGAGCGTGAGCGCGCGCGAGATCAAGGTCGCTTCGAAGAACGGCGCCGCCTTCACGGTGGCGCAAGGGCTGGAGGCCGGCATGCGCGTGGTCACCGCCGGCGTCCACAGCCTCGTCGAAGGCCAGAAGGTCAAGGTGCCGGAGGGAGGGGTCTGATGAAAGGCTTCAACCTCTCCGACTGGGCCCTCAGCCACCGCTCGCTGGTCTGGTATTTCATGCTGGTCTTCGTCGTGGCCGGCATCTTCTCCTACCTTCACCTCGGCCGCGAGGAAGATCCGGCCTTCACCATCAAGACGATGCTGATCCAGGCGAACTGGCCGGGCGCTTCGGTCAACGAGACCGTGCGCCAGGTGACCGACCGCATCGAAAAGAAGCTCGAGGAGCTCGACAGCCTCGACTACACCAAATCGGTCACGACCGCCGGCAAGACCGTCATCTTCGTCAACCTGAAGCCGACCACCAAGGCGCGCGACGTCGTGCCGACCTGGCTGCAGGTGCGCAACATGGTCAACGACATCTGGGCGCAATTCCCGCAAGGTGTGCAGGGGCCGTTCTTCAACGACCGCTTCGGCGACGTCTACGGCAACATCTACGCCTTCACCGCCGACGGACTGACGCCGCGCCAGCTGCGCGACTACGTCGAGGATGTGCGCACCAAGATCCTGACGGTGCCGAATGCCGGCAAGGTCGATCTCGTGGGCGCCCAGGACGAGGCGATCTATCTCGAATTCTCAAGCCGCCAGATCGCGGCGCTCGGCCTCAACCAGCAGCAGATCGTCGCCAGCCTGCAGGCACAGAACGCCATCACGCCGTCGGGCGTCATCCAATCCGGGCCGGAGCGCGTCAGCGTGCGCGTCGGCGGCCAGTTCACCTCCGAGGAAAGCCTTCGCGCCATCAACCTGCGCGTCAACGACCGCTTCTTCCGGCTGAGCGACGTGGCGACGATCACGCGCGGCTATGTCGACCCGCCGACGGCCTTGTTCCGGTTCAACGGCCAGGATGCAATCGGGCTCGCCATCGGCATGAAGCCCAACGCCAACCTGCTCGAATTCGGCGAGGCGCTGCACAAGGAGATGGAAAAAGTGCTGGCCGACCTGCCGATCGGAGTCGGCGTGCACCTGGTGGCGGACCAGCCGGTCATCGTCGAGGAGGCGGTCTCCGGTTTCACCCGCGCGCTGTTCGAGGCGGTGGCGATCGTGCTTGCCGTGTCCTTCATCAGCCTCGGCCTGCGTGCCGGCTTCGTCGTGGCGCTGTCGATCCCGCTGGTGCTGGCCATCACCTTCACGGTCATGGCCTATCTCGGCATCTCGCTGCAGCGCATTTCGCTCGGCGCGCTGATCATCGCGCTCGGCCTTTTGGTGGACGATGCGATGATCGCGGTGGAGATGATGGTGGCGCGGCTGGAGGTGGGCGACAACCTGCGCAAGGCGGCGACCTATGTCTACATCTCGACCGCCTTCCCGATGCTGACCGGCACGCTGGTGACGGTCGCCGGCTTCATCCCGATCGGCCTCAACAACAGCGCCGCCGGCGAATACACCTTCACGCTGTTCGTCGTCATCGCCGTGTCGCTGCTCGTATCGTGGATCGTGGCGGTGCTGTTCGCCCCGCTGCTCGGCGTCACCATCCTGCCGGCCAAGATGAAGGCGAAACATCATGACCAGCCTGGACGCTTCACCTCGCTGTTCCGCCGCGTGCTCGTCTTTTCGGTGCGCCGCCATTGGCTGACCATCATAGCGACCGTGCTTTTGTTCGCGGCCTCCATCGCCGGCTTCGGTCTCGTCCAGCAGCAGTTCTTCCCGCCCTCGGATCGGCCGGAGCTGATTGTCGACTGGAACCTGCCCCAGAACTCATCGATCGCCGAGACGCGCGACCAGATGGAGCGCTTCGAGCAGCGCGCACTGATCGGAAACCCCGACATCGATCATTTCTCGTCCTATATCGGCCAGGGCGCGGTGCGTTTCCTGCTCGCTTTCGACGTGCAGCCGGCCAATCCGTATTTCGGCCAGACCGTCATCGTCACCAAGAGCATCGAGGCGCGCAACCGCGTCAAGCCGGCACTGGAAAAGCTGCTGCGCGAGGAATTCGTCGGCACCGATGCCTTCGTCAAGCCGCTCGAGCTCGGGCCACCGGTCGGACGCCCCGTGCAGTACCGCGTCGGCGGCCCGGATATCCAGACCGTGCGCGAACTGGCGCAGCAGTTTGCCGGCGTGGTCTCGGCCAATCCGAAGCTCGCGGCACCCACCTTCGACTGGAACGAGCCGCAGCGTATGCTGAGGGTCGACGTGCTGCAGGACAAGGCGCGCCAGCTCGGCATCACCTCGTCCGACATCGCCAGCGCGTTGAACAGCACGGTAGGCGGCGCGACGATCACGCAGGTGCGCGACGCCACTTACCTGATCAATGTCGTGGCGCGCTCGCGCGAGGCGGACCGCAGCTCGATATCGACGCTGCAGAACATGCAACTGCCGACCGGCAATGGCGACGCGATCCCGCTCGCCGCGGTCGCCAACATCCGCTACGACCTGGAGCAGCCGACAGTGTGGCGGCGCAACCGCACGCCGACGATCACCGTGCGCGCCGGCATGGTCGGCGACGTTTTGCCGGCAACCATCGTCAACGAGCTGAAGCCATCGGTCGACGCCTTCATCGCCAAGCTGCCGCCCGGCTATTCGGTGCAGACCGCCGGGTCGGTCGAGGAGAGCGCCAACAGCCAGGGACCGATCGCGGCCGTCGTGCCGCTGATGCTGTTCATCATGGCGACCATCCTGATGGTGCAGCTACAGAGCTTCCAGCGCCTGTTCCTGGTGGTGGCGGTGGCGCCGCTCGGCCTGATCGGCGTGGTGGCGGCGCTGGTGCCGAGCGGCGCACCGCTCGGCTTCGTCGCCATCCTTGGCGTGCTGGCCCTGATCGGCATCCTGATCCGCAACTCGGTCATCCTGATCGTGCAGATCGAGGATCTCGTCGCCGAAGGCAAGGAGCGCTGGGCGGCCGTGATCGAGGCGACCGAGCACCGCATGCGGCCGATCGCGCTGACCGCGGCCGCCGCCGGTCTCGCGCTGATCCCGATCGCGCGCGAAGTGTTCTGGGGGCCGATGGCCTATGCCATGATGGGCGGCATCATCGCGGGCACGGCGATCACGCTGCTCTTCCTGCCGGCGCTCTATGTGACATGGTTCCGGATCAAGGAGCCGCCAAAGCGGGGACCGGAGGACGAGACTGGGCACAACGAAGCGGTATCGGAGGGCGCGACAGCCTGAGGCGGTCGCCCTACACTCTCACAAACCCCTCGCTCGCCCTGAGCAGATTGCGCGTATAGTCCTCGCTGACGCGATGGCCGATAAGCTGGCTGGCGGTCAGCGTCTCGACCGCCTCGCCGTTCTGCATCACCATCAGCCGCTCGCACATATGGGTGATGATGGCGAGGTCGTGGCTGACCATCAGGAAGGTGAGCTTGCGCCGCCGCCGCACCTCTTCGAGCAGGTTCAGCACCTCGGCTTGCACGGAAGCGTCGAGCGCCGAGGTCGGCTCGTCGAGCAAAAGGATCGAGGGTTCGAGGATCAGTGCCCGGGCAATCGCCACGCGCTGGCGTTGGCCGCCGGAAAGCTGGTGCGCGTAGCGGAAGCGGAAGCCCTTGCCGAGGCCGACCTCGTCCAGTGCGCGCTCGATGCGCTTCTCGCCGTCGGCAATGCCGTGGATGGCTAAAGGCTCCTGCAGCAGCCGGTCGATCGTCTGGCGCGGATGCAGCGAGCCGTACGGATCCTGGAAGACCATCTGCACATCGCGGTAGAAGGCCTTGTCGCGTGTCTTGCCGAGCGTTTTGCCGTTGACGGTGATAGTGCCGCCGGCGACAGGAGCAAGGCCGGTGATTGCTCTCAGCAGCGTCGACTTGCCGGAGCCGCTTTCGCCGACCAGACCGTAGGATTCGCCTTCCCGCACTTCGAGGTTGACGCCCTTCAGCGCACGAAAACGGTCGAAGACCACCTCCAGCCCTTCGACGGAAAGTGCTGCCGTCATGCCGCCCACTCCGGCTTGCGGTCGAGCACCGGCAGCGGGTGGCGCTCGAAGCCGATCCTCGGCATGCAGTTGAGCAGGCCGCGCGTGTAGGGATGCCGGGCATCGCGCAGCTCGGAGGCCTTGAGCTGCTCGACCACCTTGCCCGCATACATGACGACCACGCGGTCGCAGAATGACGAGACCAGGCGCAGATCGTGCGAGATGAAGATCAGCCCCATGCCGCGCTCGGCGACGAGCCTGTCGAGGATGTTGAGCACATCGAGCTGCACGGTGACGTCGAGAGCCGAGGTCGGCTCGTCGGCGATCATCAGCTCCGGCCCGGCGATCAGCATCATGGCGATCATGGCGCGCTGGCCCATGCCGCCCGAGACCTCGTGCGGGTGGAGATCGAAGACACGCGCCGGATCGCGTATCTGCACCGCCCGCAACATCTCCAGGGCACGCTCGCGGGCTTCCGCCTTTCCGACCTTCTCATGCGTGCGCAGCGTCTCGACGATCTGGCGGCCGATGGTCATCACCGGATCGAGCGAATATTTGGGATCCTGCAGTATCATGGCGATGCGGTTGCCGCGCAGCGCCCGACGCTGGCTGGATGACACCGAGAGCAGATCGATGCCGTCGAAGCTGAGCTTCTTCGCCGACACCTCAGCCTGCGGTGGGGTCAACCCCATGATGGCGCGGCCGGTCTGCGACTTGCCGGAGCCGCTCTCGCCAACGATGCCCAGCCGCTCGCGGCCGAGCGAGAAGGAAACGCCGCGCACGGCCTGCATGATGCCGGTGCGGGTCGGGAAGGTGACGCGCAGGTCGTCGACTTCGAGAAGCGCGCCTTTTGCATTGCCGCTCATTGGTCGCCGCTCCGTGGGTCGAGCGCGTCGCGCAGGCCGTCGCCGAGCAGGTTGAAGCCGAGGCTGACGATGAGGATGGCAGCACCCGGCGCGGCGGCTACCCACCACTGGTCGAGGATGAAGCGGCGGCCCGACGCGATCATCGCGCCCCATTCGGGCAGCGGCGGCTGCGCGCCGAGCCCAAGGAAGCCGAGGCCGGCGGCGGTAAGGATGATGCCGGCCATGTCGAGGGTCACCCGGATGATCAGCGAGGAGATGCAGAGCGGCATGATGTGGCGGAGCACGATGCGGAAGGGCGAAGCGCCCATCAGCTGCACCGCCTTGATGAAATCGGAGTTGCGCACCGTCAGCGTCTCGGCGCGGGCTATGCGCGCATAAGGCGGCCATGACGTGATGGCGATCGCCAGCACCGCGTTCTCGATGCCGGGCCCGAGCGCCGCGACGAAGGCAAGCGCCAGAACCAGCTTCGGGAAGGCGAGGAAGATGTCGGTGATGCGCATCAGGATGGTGTCGGTCCAGCCGCCGGCATAGCCGGCGACAGTGCCGACCAGCAGGCCGATGGGGGCGGCGATGACGGCGACGAGGATGACGACGTAGAGCGTCCAGCGCGAACCGTAGACGATGCGCGAATAGATGTCGCGGCCAAGGTCGTCGGTGCCGAACCAGTGCGCCGCGCCGGGCGGAAGCAAGCGGGCGTTCTTCAGATCGCCCACGGTCGGCGAATAGGGCGCCAGCACGTCGGCAAAGGCGGCGACCGCGACCAGCGCGAGGATGATCAGCAGACCGACGAGGGCCAACCGGTTGGCAGAAAAACGCCGCCACGCCACATAGGCGCGGCCGAGCCGCGCCTGCACGCGCGAGGCCGGCCGCTCGCTGAGCAGCCATTCGCGCCGGCTTTGGACGACTTCTGTGCTCATCCGGCCTTCGTCCTTGGGTCAAGAAGCCGATAAAGCAGGTCGGACAGAAGATTGATGGCGATGAAGACCGAGCCGATGATGATGGTGCCGCCGAGCACCGCGTTCATGTCGGCGTTCTGCAGCGAATTGGTGATGTAGAGGCCGATGCCCGGCCAGGAGAAAACGGTCTCGGTCAGCACCGAGCCTTCAAGCAGGCTGGCATAGGAGAGCGCGATCACCGTCACCATCGGCACTGCTGCATTGCGTAGCGCATGGCCCCAGATGATGCGCGTTTCCGACAGGCCCTTGGCGCGCGCGGCGACGATGTATTCCTGCGCCATTTCGTTCAGCATGAAGGAGCGTGTCATGCGGCTGATATAGGCGAGCGCGAAATAGCCGAGCAGCGAGGCCGGCAGGATGATGTGGCGGTAGGCGTCATAAAAGACATCCCACTGGCCCTGCATCGCCGCGTCGAGAAGGTAGAAGCCGGTGATCGGCGTGAAGGTGTATTCATAGACAACGTCGAGCCGCGCCGGAAAGGCGACCCATTGCAGCTTGGCGTAGAACAGCACGAGGCCGAGCAGTCCCAGCCAGAAGATCGGCACGGAGTAGCCTATCAGGCCGATGATGCGCACGATTTGGTCGATGAGGCTGCCGCGCCGCACCGCCGCCAGCACGCCGAGCGGCACGCCGATGACGGCGCCGATGATGGTGCCCAGCGTGGCGAGCTCGATCGTCGCCGGGAAGACGCGGCGGATGTCGGACATAACCGGATTGGTGGTCAGCACCGAGGTGCCGAAATCGCCGCTCAGCGCGCTTTTGACATAGATGTAAAACTGCTCGATCAGCGGCAGGTCGAGGCCCATTTCGCGGCGCGTGCGCTCGACGACGGCCGTCGGCGCGCGGTCGCCGAGCACGGCCAGCACCGGATCGATGGGGATGACGCGGCCGATGAAGAAGGTCACCGCGAGAAGACCGAGATAGGTCGTCACCGCGATGACCAGGAAGCGGCCAACCGATGATAAAATAGCGACGGCACGGGCGCTGCCGCGCCCTGCCGCCGCCTGGTTTTCAGCTACGCTCACGCGTCCGACGAGCCTACTTGGAGACCGTCCAGACGAAATTGGTATCGAAGCTCGGGCCGAGCTTGAAATCCTTGAGGTTCTTGCGAAGTCCTGCCACTTCCAGCTGCTGATGGATGATGACGAAGGGGCTGGTATCGAGGATCTTCTGCTGCAGGTCCTTGTACATGTCGGCGCGCTTGGCCGAATCCTTCTCCAGCAGCGCCGCCTCGGTTTCCTTGGTCAGATCCGGAATGTCCCAAGCATTGCGCCAGGCCAGCGTCTTGATCTTGGCCGCGTCGGAATTGTCCGGGTTCGAGGCGAAGGTCTGGGCGTTGGAGTTCGGATCGAAATAGTCCTGGCCCCAGTTGCCGATATAGATGTCGTGGTTGCGCGCACGGTACTTGGTCAGCGTCTGCTTGCCGTCGCCAGGGATGATCTCCAGCTTGATGCCGGCCTGGCCGAGCGTCTGCTGGATCGATTCCGCCATGCCGGTGGTCGGCTGGCCGGTGCGCACGTCCATGGTCACCTTGAAGCCGTCGGCTAACCCGGCCTTGGCCAGCAGCTCCTTGGCCTTGGCGACGTCGAGCTTGAAGGGATTCTCGTCGACGGCGCCGAGGTCGCCCTTGGGCAGGAAGGACTGATGGATCTCGCCGATGCCCTTGAGGATGGTCGAGGCCATCGCGTCGTAGTCGACCAGATATTTGAACGCCTGGCGAACCTCCGGCTTGGCAAGGTTCGGATTCTTCTGGTTGAGGCTGATGTAGTAGACCGTGCCTTTCGGGGCGCTGGTGGTGGCGAGATCGGCGTTCTTTGCGACGGCGTCGAGGTCGTTCGGCTCGAGGTTGCGGGCAACGTCGATGTCGCCAGCCTCGAGCGCCAGACGCTGTGCGGAGCTTTCCTTCATGTTGCGGTAGATGACGCGGGCCAGCTTCGCCTTTTCGCCGTTGTAGTTGTCGTTGCGCTCCAAAACGACGGCTTCATTGGCGCGCCATTCACGCAGCTTGTAGGGGCCGGAGCCGGCATAGCCGGTCTTCAGCCAGGCATTGCCGAAGTCGTTGTCCCATTTGTAGTCGGCGCTGGGCGTTACGGCCGCGACATGTTCCTTGACCAGCTTGCTGTCGACGACGGAAGCGACGGTGGCCGACAGGCAGTTCAGCACGAAGCTCGGCGCGTAGGCCTTGTCGACGACGAATTGGAAAGTCGTGTCGTCGACCGCCTTGGCCTTCTCGGTGACGTTGTCGCCGCTGATGCCGAACTGATTGATGATGAAGGCTGGGCTCTTGTCGAGCTTGATGGCGCGCTCGAAGGAGTAGGCGACGTCGGCCGCGGTGATCGGATTGCCGGAAGCGAACTTCATGCCGGGCTTGAGCTTGAAGGTGTAGGTCAGGCCGTCGTCGGAAACGGTCCAGCTCTCGGCGAGGTCACCCTTGACCTTGGAGGTGTCGCTGAGGTCGAGTCGTACCAGGAGATCATAGGTGTTGCCGGTGACTTCGGCGGTCGACAGCTCGAACGCCTCGCCCGGATCCATCGAGATGATGTCGTCGATGGCGAAGCCTTCGACCAGCGTGTCGGCAGGCGTGACCGCAAAAGCGGGCGCCGCAAGCAGCGCAGATATCGCCACACCCGCAAGCAAGCTACGGAGAGCAAACTTTTCCAGCATCATGATGATCGTTCCCTGTTTTGTTGACCTGAGGTTCCCGGCTCAGGGCTGCTTTGTTCTTCTCGAAGCCGACGGCGGCTTGAACCACTTACCGTCGTGGTTTTTGTCCAGTTGGTCAACACCCTATTCGGCAGCGTTCGAACCGGCAACGCGCATTTTGCGAAACAGCTTATTGGGCCAGAACGGGTGTCACGAGTCGACCCGTGCGCTGGCTAATCGAAGCCTTCAATCAGGAAAAATCTGCTAGACTTTCGACCCTTGGAGGTCGCCGTCATTTCAGTTGCGCAACCAAGCTCGCGTCGGGAAAGCAGGTCGCAGGCTTGCCGTTCTTCGCTTGCCAGACGCCGATCGAGCGGCGCGTCTTGAAGCCGGGCAGGCCGTCGGCGCTGCCGACGTCGTAGCCCTTCGCCTGCAGCGCCTGCTGGAGTGCCGCGATGTCGGACCGGTGGAGATCGCCCACCAGGCCCCAGGTGCCGGAGAAGGTGGCGTCACCCTTGGCGATGCGGTCGGCGGCGTGGCCGATGAACAGCGCATAGAGGTCGCTGGTGTTGTATTCCTTCAGCACATAGAAGTTCGGCGTGACGATGAAGGCCGGGCCGCTGCGCCCGGCCGGCATCAGGAGGAAGCCTTCGGCCTTCAGCTCGCTGGCCTGGAACGCCCTGCCGTCGGCGCGCCTGATACCCATCGCCACCCAGTCGGAAATCTTCTTGCCCTGGTCCGGTCCTTCAAGCGAGCAGGAGACGTTTGCCGGCGCGATCACCTCGGTCCCCCAGCCGCGGCCCCTCACCCAGCCATAATGGACGAGGTAGTTGGCGATGGAAGCGAGCACGTCGGGCGTCGAGTTCCAGATGTCGGGCCGCCCGTCGCCATCGAAATCGACGGCGTGCTTCAGAAAGGACGTCGGCATGAATTGCGGCTGGCCGAGCGCGCCGGCCCAGGACGACTTCATCGCATCGACCGGGGCGAGCCTGCGCTCGACGATGTCGAGCGCGGCCAGCACCTCGATGCGAAAGAAATCCTTTTTCGTCGACATGAACGCCTTGGTGCCCAGCACCTCGAAGGCGTCGTAAGGCATCTTGGCGGCGCCGAAGCCGGTCTCGCGGCCCCAGATCGCCAGCACGATGTCGCCGGGCACGCCGTAGCGCTTTTCGATCAGCCCGAGCACCCTCGCATTGGCGCTCTCGCGCGCCCGTCCACCGGTGGTGACGGCGCGAATGATCTTCTCGGCGAAATAATTGGCGGGCGGACCGAACTCGGCCTGGTGCTGCTTTTCGGGCGTCGTCGGCTTCACGCCGGGCATGACGAGGTCCGGCAGCTTCAGGTTCGGCTTCACGCCGATGAAGGCGGCATCGAAGGTTTTCTTGGAGATGCCCTTGGCCTTGGCTTCGGGCCAGAGGTCGTTCTGCAGCCAGGCCTGGAATTGGCCGTCGATGGGGGCGGCGCGGGTGGGGATGGAGAGGAACAGCCCGACAAGTGCTGCAAGGAAGGAAAGTACAGCCAATCTGAGAAGCCGGCGCCAGGCACCCCCCTCTGTCCTGCCGGACATCTCCCCCTCAAGGGGGGAGATTGGATGTCGCCCTGGCTTTCGCCAATCGCCAACGTTGAAAGGAAAATGTTGCCGGCGAAACTGCCAATCTCCCCCCTTGAGGGGGAGATGTCCGGCAGGACAGAGGGGGGTGCTTAGCGCCAACTTCGAAGGATGCATTCCAGTCATAGCGCGCATCCTCCGTCTCGCTGCGCTCAAAACGCCGTCCTCGAGCGCAGCGCCGCGGCCAGCGTGCCTTCGTCGAGGTAATCGAGCTCGCCGCCGACCGGAACGCCGTGCGCGAGCCGTGTCACCTTGACTTCGAAGCCCGAGAGCTGGTCGGTCAAGTAATGCGCCGTCGTCTGGCCCTCGACGGTGGCGTTGACGGCGAGGATCACCTCCTTCACCTCGCCGCCGGCGACGCGGTCGATCAATGAGCGGATGTTGAGCTGGTCCGGGCCGATGCCGTCGAGCGGCGACAGTGTGCCGCCGAGCACGTGGTAGCGCACGTTCATGGCGGCGGCACGCTCCAGCGCCCAGAGATCGGAGACGTCCTCCACGACGATCAGCGTGCCGGCATCGCGACGCGGGTCGGTGCAGATCATGCAGGGGTCGGAGGTGTCGACATTGCCGCAGGTCGAGCAGATGCGCACCTTGTCGACCGCCTCGCCCATGGCGGCGGCGAGTGGCTGCAGCAGTTGCTCCTTCTTCTTGATCAGATGGAGGGCCGCTCGCCTTGCCGAACGCGGACCGAGCCCCGGCACCTTGGCCAGGAGCTGGATCAGGCGTTCGATCTCTGGACCGGCGATTCGCTTCGACATCGCTCTGATCTAGGATTTTTCGGAGCGCTTTGGAACAGTCGCAACGATGCACGGCCCGCCTTGCTGCCAAGGCGGGCCGTGTGCCGAGGGTCGACTCAACAGGTTTAGAGCGGTCGGTTCTGGCTGACGATCAGCGCGCCAATGGCATCGGTGTTCTCAGGCGTCGATTGGAATCCCATCGCCGCTTCCTGGGGAGCGCTCGGAACGGAGGTGACATACCGGCCTTTCAGCGTGCCGCCGAAGCGGGACGCGTCCGGCTCCTCCATCGGCTCCTGCATCGCCACCACGGTCGGCTTCGCCGTGACGCGGCCGGACTTCTGCGAGGGCGCGGCGGAAGCAGTCATGACGGTCTGCTCGGCCGGAACGGCTGCTGGCTTGGCCGAAGGCACCGGCGCCGCTACCGCGGTCATTGCGGCCTGCTTGGCCGGATCGGCATGGACAATGGTCTTGACCACCGGCTCGGCGGAAGCGACGAGCACCGGAGCGGCGGGGTCGGTCTTCTGCGACTTGTCGGAGGCCATGGCGACCACGGGCTCGTCCGGCAGCGGCTGCCAATTGCGGCCGCGCTTCTCATAGAAGGCGTTGCCGCCGGCCACCATCGTGTAGTGCATGTTCTTGTAGGGGAAGCGCAGGCCGGCGGTGTGGAAATACATCGTGTTCATGAGCTTGGCCTTGCGCTCGCCCTTGAGCACCGCCTGGGCGGCCTCCTCGACATCGGGCAGCGCCCGCGAGTTCATCGGCCGCGTCATCACGCCGGGGGCGAACTGGCCCCTCTCGCCGACGACCTCGCAGATGGTGCTGCCGTGCTGGCCCGAGCGCAGCCGGTTCATGACGACCGTGCCGACGGCGATCATGCCGTCACGGCTCGACCGGTTCGACTCGAAGAACATCGCCCTTTGCAGGCACTCCTTGTCCTTCATCGAGTATTTGTAGGAGCGCGAGCTAAGGAAGCTCGGCGTGACGGCGTCGGTCAGGCTCGCCACCGACATGCCATGTGACGTGGTCTGGCTGCAGCCGGCCAGGAACAAGGGGGAAGCGGCGATGCCGATGAGCAGCAGCGGCGTCTTCCATCGCGTCGCGATCAACAAAAAAGCCTCATTTCCAGATGCCAGCCCGCCCCGAGATGTGGCAAGAATGAGACTCTTTCAGGCAAAAAGATGGCTAGATGGTTAGCAATCCCTGGACTTGGGTAAAACTTTATGAATGCCTCGAAATGAGCCCGTGAGCAAAGCCGGCAAAATGGTTAATATTGCGGCCCGCGCTCGATTTTCATTCATAATCAATTAACTGGCGGCAGGCGCCTCAGAATGGCAATTTCATTCCGGGTGGAATCGGCAGGCCGGCAGTCAAGGCCTTGGTCTTTTCCTGCATGACCTGCTCGACCTTATTTTTGGCGTCATTGTGAGCGGCCAACAGCAGGTCTTCGAGGATCTCGACCTCGTCGTCCTTGAGCAATGACGGATCGATCTTCAGCGCCTTCATTTCGAACTTGCCTGTCAGCGTCACGCTGACCAGGCCGCCGCCCGCCTGCCCGGTGGCTTCGAGCGTCGCGATCTCGTCCTGCATGGCCTGGAACTTGGCCTGCATTTCCTTCGCCTTGCCCATCAGGCCGAGAAGATCCTTCATCGCAAATATCCTCTTTGTTTCTTTTGTCGGAGCATGATCTTGTCCGAACCGTAGGTCAGCGAAGCAAAAACCGGTTCCCACTTTTCACTGACGCGGTCCTTCGGTTCGGGATCATGCTCTAGATTTCGTCATCGTCCGCCGCCGGCTCGACAGGCAGATCGGCCTCGGTGCCTTCGACCTCCGGCACATCCGGAATGCGCACGTCGATGATCTTGGCGCCGGGAAAGCGGGCGAGGATGGCGGCGACGGTCGGATCGCTCCTGGCGTCCGAGAAGGCGTTCTCGCGCTTCGTCGTCTCCTTCTCGGCCAGCGTCTGGCCACCCTCTTCCTTCGACAGCGACACCAGCCAGTTGCGGCCGGTCCAGGCGCGCAGCTTGGCGGTGAGGTCGTTGAGCAGCATCTTCGGCGCATCGTCGGTCAGGCTGACGTCGATGCGGCCAGGCTCGATGCGCACCAGCCGCACGCAGCGCTTCAAGAGCACCTTGAAGGCGATGTCGCGATTGGCGTCGGCAAGGGCCGCAATGTCGGCCAGCGACTTCACCGGAACGGCAGGCGTCTCGACGACCGGCTCGGGCGCAGGAACGAAGGCGGCAGGCACCGGCTGCGCCTCGACCAGCCGCATCGTCTGCGCGCCGCTGGAGGTCGGCATGCGTGTTTGCGCCACCGCGCTGGCGCCGCCATTGCCGGGACTTGCCGGCGCTCCGTTGGCACGCGGCGCGCCGTTCGGCACCGGCGCCGCGCCTTCCAGCGATTTCAGCGCTTCGTCCAGGGTCGGCAGGTCGGCGGCGTGCGCCAGCCGGATCAGCACCATCTCGCCGGCGCTGACCGGGCGGTTGGAGGACTGCACCTCGGGGATGCCCTTGAGCAGCATCTGCCAGGCACGCGACAGCACGCGCACCGACAGGGTGCTCGCGAATTCCGCGCCGCGCCGCCGCTCGTCCTCGGAGAGCGAGGCGTCCTCGGCCGCCGCCGGCACGAAACGCAGCCGGGTGACGAGATGATTGAATTCGGCCAAATCGGTGAGCACGGCGGCAGGGTCGGCGCCGGTGTCGTACTGCGCCCGGAACTCGGCCAAAGCAGCCGCCACGTCGCCCTTCATGACATGCTCGAACAGGTCGATGATGCGGGCGCGGTCAGCGAGCCCCAGCATCGCGCGCACCGCCTCGGCGCTGACCGTGCCGCTGCCATGGGCGATCGCCTGGTCGAGAATCGAAAGCGAATCGCGCGCCGAGCCCTCGGCGGCGCGGGCGATCATCGCCAGGGCCTCGTCGTCGACGGAAATGCCTTCCTTGGCGGCGATAGAAGAAAGATGCGCGACGAGCGCGCCGGCATCGATGCGCCTCAGATCGAAGCGCTGGCAGCGCGACAGAACCGTGATCGGCACCTTGCGGATCTCGGTGGTGGCGAAGATGAATTTGACGTGCGGCGGCGGCTCTTCCAGCGTCTTCAGCAGGCCGTTGAAGGCCTGGGTGGAGAGCATATGCACTTCGTCGATGATGTAGACCTTGTAGCGGGCCGAGACCGGCGCATAGCGCACGCGGTCGATGATGTCCCTGATGTCGTCGATGCCGGTGTGGGAGGCGGCGTCCATCTCGATGACGTCGACATGGCGGCCTTCCATGATCGCCTGGCAATGCTCGCCGGGAATCGAGAGGTCGACGGAGGGCTGGTCGACGGTCGCCGTCTTGTAGTTCAGCGCCCGTGCCAGGATGCGCGCCGTCGTCGTCTTGCCGACGCCGCGCACGCCGGTCAGCATCCAGGCCTGGGCGATGCGGCCAGTGGCGAAGGCGTTGGTCAGGGTGCGGACCATCGGCTCCTGGCCGATCAGCTCGGAGAAATTGGAGGGCCGATATTTGCGTGCCAGCACGCGATAGGCGCCGGCCTTTCCTGTCTCCAGGCTTTCTGGCCCCAAATTTCCGGCTTCGCTCATTCGCCGTCAAAAGCTCCAAGGACCGCGACGGAAGGCGGCCGATTCCTGCGCATAGTCTCGCCCGCACGGCTTGGCGCCGTCAATGTCGCGGGAGAAAGGCGAAGAGGCGGGAGGCTGGAACAATGACCCGTTCCGGGCTCGTTAGGGCTGCTTCCTTCCGGACCTGACCCGGTTGGCGAGTGGATCGTCCACCACCAACCTCCCGCGCTCCATATCGGCAATTCGGCGCCGAAATGCAAGGGCGGAGGTGAATGGCCGGCCCGGCCAGGCGGGCAAGAAGCCTTCAAATCAACAATAGCGGCCAATGATTCGCTTGCAGCCATCTTGCCGCCGCTCTAGCGTTCCCCGGTTTGAAAAAAGTTACAAAAGCGAAGGAAACGCCCATGCTGCCTGGCCTCAAGGCCGGTTTCACACTAGACGCCCGGTTGGAGGCGGACAGTGAGCAGCTCATGTGGCTCGGCCTGTGCGAGCTCAGGGTGATGAACGATCGTCGCTGGCCGTGGCTTATCCTGGTTCCGCAGCGGCCCGGCATCGAGGAGTTGCACGACATGACGCCGCTCGACCAGGCGATGCTGACCTTCGAGACCAACATGGTGGCGCAGGCGCTGAAGCGGGTGACCGGCTGCACCAAGATCAACACCGGCGCGCTCGGCAACATCGTGCGCCAGCTGCATGTCCACGTCATCGCGCGCACCGAGGGCGACCCGGGCTGGCCCGGGCCGGTCTGGGGGCACGGTATGCGCGAGCCCTATCAACGCCCCGATATCCGCCGGTTTGCCGAAACCATCAAGGCAGCGCTATAAGCCGACCAGTGTCCATCCCCCGCTTTCCCGAGACCCCGAGTCCACATGAGCTTCCGTCTGTTTGACGCGCCATTGCGCGAGCCGAGCCAGTTCGTCGGTTTCGCCGGAAACCGGATCGACCGGCAGTCGGAAAACCGCGCCGACGACGCGGTCGAAAAGGCGCTCGCCGAGCGATCGGCGCGGCTGATGCTGATGCATGGCGGCCGGCTCTATCTGAAACTCGCCGACGGCAGGTTCGACCCCTGGTTCGAGACGGCGGAAAGCCGGGCCTTCGAGGTTTCGCTCGACCGCGGCGTGCTGCTCGGCTTTTCCGAGGACGGCCCGGTGCTTGCCGTGCCCGCCGGCATCGAGCCGGAAAAGTTGCCCGAGACGATCAAGGCGATCGACTATCGTTCGGTCTACATGCAGGGTTTGATCGACGAAGCGGCCGCCGGCGCGCTGGCGCAAGGCGCGGCGCTGCTTGCCTGGCATGCCAGCCACGCTTTCTGCAGCAAGTGCGGCAATGCTTCCGAAATGCGCGCCGGCGGCTACAGACGGCACTGTCCGGCCTGCGGCACCGACCATTTCCCGCGCACCGACCCGGTGGCGATCATGCTGACGGCGACGCGCGAGAAATGCCTGCTCGGGCGCGGCCGGCATTTCGCGCCGGGCATGTATTCGGCGCTGGCCGGCTTCATCGAACCGGGCGAGACGATCGAGGCGGCGGTGCGCCGCGAGACGCTGGAGGAGGCCGGCATCCGGCTCGGCCGTGTCGTCTATCATGCCAGCCAGCCGTGGCCGTTTCCCTATTCGCTGATGATCGGCTGCTTCGGCGAGCCGCTCAACGAGGATATCCAGGCCGACCTCAACGAGCTGGAGGACTGCCGCTGGTTTTTCCGCGACGAGGTGCGCTCGATGCTGGTCAGGGAGCATGCCGGCGGGTTGATCACACCGCCGAAAGGGGCGATCGCCCACCACCTCATCCGCGCCTGGGTCGACAGCGAATAGGAGCAGCCGAAAAATGATCCGTCATACCGTCGTGTTCACGCTGAAGCATCCGCCGCATTCGCTGGAGGCGAAACGTTTCCTCCACGACGCGAAGAAGATCCTCACCGAGATCAAAGGCGTCACGCATTTCGAGCAGCTGCGCCAGGTGAGCCCCAAGAACGACTATCAGTTCGGCTTCTCGATGGAGTTCGCCGACCAGGCCGCCTACACCAGGTATAACGAGCACCCCGACCATATCGCCTTCGTACGCGACCGCTGGGTTCCGGAGGTCGAGGCGTTCATGGAGATCGACTACGTGCCGTTGGGTTGGGGCTGATAAGCGGGTTGAGCGCAAACGTCGCAGATTGGCGAAGGCCTTCGTGCTTCGTCATCCACGGGCGAAGCAAGGAGCGAAGCGACGCGCGTAGACCCGAGGATCCATTCCGTGACGTCGAAGCGTTACAACGGTCCAGAATTCTGCTCCGCTGCGCCCCTTGACTGAGGTAACGGCATGGATCCTCGGGTCTGCGCTCCGCTTCGCGTCGCTCCGCCCGTGGATGACGACCTCGCGAAGGCTCCCGCCAATCCGAAGACCGTTCAGTCCGCGACCTTCCACTGCTCGCGCGACGCGCTCGCCGGATAGACGCCGAGGATGCGCATCTCGCGCGAGAAGAAGCGCAGTTCGTCGAGCGCCAGCTTGACCAGCGGATCGTCGGGGTGGCCCTCGATGTCGGCGTAGAACAGCGTCGCGGTGAAGGCGCCGAGCTGATAGCTCTCGAGCTTGGTCATGTTGATGCCGTTGGTGGCGAAGCCGCCCATGGCCTTGTAGAGCGCGGCCGGCACGTTGCGGACGCGGAAGATGAAGGTGGTCATCATCTTGGCGTCGGGCGATGGCCGCTCGGCCCACTGCTTGTTCTTGGTCAGCACGACGAAGCGGGTGACGTTCGAGTCGGTGTCCTCGACATTCTTCTCGATGATGTCGAGGCCGTAGAGCTCGGCGGCGAGCGCAGGCGCCAGCGAGGCCATGGTGCGATCCTTGACCTCGGAAACCATCTTGGCCGAACCCGCCGTGTCGCCGGCGACCACCGGCTTCCAGCCGTTCTTGCGGATGTATTTGCGGCACTGGCCAAGCGCGTGGATATGGCTGTGCACCGTCTTGATCTCTTCGCGCCTGACACCCGGCAGCACCATCAGCTGGAAATGGATCGGCAGGAAATACTCGCCGACGATGTGCAGGCGCGATTCCGGCAACAGATGATGGATGTCGGCGACGCGCCCTGCGATCGTGTTCTCGATCGGGATCATGGCGAGATCGGCCTTGCCGGTCTCCACGGCGTTGAAAGCGTCCTCGAAAGTCGGACAGGGCAACGGATCCATCGACGGGAACATGTTGCGGCAAGCGGTGTCGGAGTTGGCGCCGGGCTCGCCCTGGAAGGAGATTCTGTTGGTCTTTTCGGGCATTCGCCAATGTCTCGCTTACGGATGTCTCAATTTGAAAGGATTTGCCTGGCGCGTTCGAGATCGTCGGGCGTGTCGACGCCGAGCGGCAGCGACCGGACGATCTCGGCATCGATGCGCATGCCGGCTTCAAGCGCCCGCAGCTGCTCCAGCCGTTCACGGCGCTCCAGCGGCGACGGCTTCAACGCGACGAAGCGTTCGAGCGCCGCGCGCCGATAGGCGTAGAGGCCGACATGGTGATAGAGCGGGCCTTCCCCCCAAGGCGCCGTGGCGCGCGTGAAATAGAGCGCCCTGAGCCGCGTCGGGGACAGCGGCGAGCCGACGATCTTGACGACGTTCGGATTGGTCCTTTCCTCGTCGCGGACGATCTCGACGCCGAGCGTGGCGATGTCGACCGACGGGTCGTCGAAGGGCCGCAGCGATGCGCCGATGATTTCAGGGTCGATGGTCGGCAGATCGCCCTGCACATTGACGATGGTTCCGACCTCTTTCCTCGGGTCAACCGCGGCAAGGGCCTCGAAGATGCGGTCGGAGCCCGATTCGTGGTCGGCACGCGTCATCACCGCTTCGAAACCGTGCTCCCGGACCGCCGAGGCAACCGCTTCCGTGTCCGTCGCCACGACCACGCGGCCAAGCCCGGCCTCGGCGCCACGGCGGGCGACATGGACGATCATCGGCGCGCCGGCGATGTCGGCCAGCGGCTTGCCCGGCAGGCGCGTCGAGGCCATGCGGGCGGGGATCAGGATCAATGTCGACATGGGACTTCAGGGCGGCCGGGAAAGCGGATGGAAAGTGGCAAAACGTCTCACTGGAAGCGCCCTTATAGGTGTTGCAACGCCGAAGCAAAAGACCTAGTTTCCGCGCGATTTGACTGGCCCTCCCGGGCCTTTAGCGATACCGACGGACGGAGTGGACGGGACGGTCCGCCGGAAAAGGGAGCAAGGGGCGTATGGATTCCAACGAAGTCAACAAGCTGCTCGGCGGATTCCTCGGAACCTGCTTCGTCGTCTTTTCCGTGGGCATCGTTTCCGACGCGCTGTTTGCTTCCCCCGCGCCCGAGAAGCCCGGCTTCGCCATCGAGGCTCAAGAACCGGCCGAAGGCGGCGGTGCCGCAGCGCCCGCCGCCGAAGCCAAGCCGATCGCCGACCTGCTCGCCACCGCCAATGCCGAGGCGGGCGCCGCCATCTTCAAGAAGTGCCAGGCCTGCCATTCCGGCGAGAAGGGCGGCCCGAACAAAGTCGGTCCGGACCTCTGGGATGTCGTCGACCGGCCCGTCGCCGAGCATGAAGGCTTCGCTTATTCGGCCGGCATGAAGGACTTTTCCAAGGGCGGCGCCGAGAAGTGGACCTACGACAACCTCAACCACTTCATCACCTCGCCGAAGAAGTTCGTGAAGGGCACGGCGATGGGCTTTGCCGGCCTGCCGAAGGATGAAGACCGCGCCAACGTGATCGCCTATCTGCGCACGTTGTCGGACAATCCGAAGCCGCTGCCGCAGCCGGGTGCTTCGGCCGAGGCCAAGCCCGCCGAAGGCGCCAAGCCCGCGGAAGGTGCCGCACCCGCCAAGCCGGCCGAAGGCGCCGCTCCGGCCAAGCCGGCCGCACCCGCTCAATAAACAATTTGTCATGAAGACACCTTGGAAAAGCCGGGTTCGTCCCGGCTTTTCTGTTAGGAAAACCGCATATGCGGCGACAAAAGCCGGCGCTTGCGGTTTTCACCGGCGTCAAATGATCTAGATTGCCGGTGGGCAGAGCAATTCCAGGAAAAGTGGGAACCGGTTTTCCGTCCGGAATTGCGTCGAAACAAAGCGAAGGAGCGGTCGTCGTTTCCGTGAAACGATGAACGCTTCAGAGCTCGCGACGAGGAGAACGCATGACGGTTGGCCGCTCCCGAACGTTTTTCGCATCGATGCTGGCGGTTGCTTTCGCCGCGAGCCTGCAGGCCAGCTTCGCCGACGAATGGCACACGACTTCCTCGCTGATCGGCCCCTCCAAATACGGCGACAATTTCCAGCGCTACGACTACGTCAATCCGGATGCTCCAAAGGGCGGCACCTACAACTCCGTGGTTACCGGCACCTTCGACAGCTTCAATCCCTACATCGTGCAGGGATCGCCAGCCTCCGGCTTCGCGCAGTTCGGCGGCGGCCTGCTCTACGACACGCTGATGGACCAGGCGACCGATGAGGGCAGCGTCAGCCACCCGCTGGTCGCAGAGGCCTACAAATACCCGTCCGACTATTCGTCGGCTACTTACCGGCTCAACCCTCAAGCCAAGTGGCATGACGGCCAGCCGATCACCGTCGACGACGTGGTCTGGTCGTTCCAGGTGCTGAAGGCCAACAGCCCGATGTACAATCGCTATTTCGAGAACGTGACCGAAGCGGTCGCCATATCGGACCGCGAGGTCGAGTTCCATTTCAACCAGAAAGGCAATCGCGAACTGCCCAAGATCCTCGGCGACCTCGTCGTTTTGCCGAAGCACTGGTGGGAGGGCACCGATGCCAGCGGCAAGAAGCGCGACATCACAAGGCCGACGCTCGAACCGCCGCTCGGCTCCGGCGCCTACAGAATAGCCAGCTTCAAGCCGGGCTCGGAGATCGTCTGGCAGCGCGTGACCGACTATTGGGGCGCCAAGCTGCCGGTGAAGATCGGCCGCGAGAATTTCGATACCCAGCGCTTCACCTATATCCTGGACGACAATGCCGCCTGGCAAGCCTTCAGCAAGGGCGGGCTCGACGACATCAAGCCGGAAAACAGTTCGCGGCGTTGGGCGACGGCTTACAACTTTCCGGCGGTGAACGCCGGCGACGTGATCAAAAAGGAATTCAAAACCACCTCGCCCGAGCCGATGCAGGCTTTCGTGCTCAATCAGCGGCGGCCGCTGTTCCAGGACCGGCTGGTGCGCGCCGCGCTGACCTATCCGTTCGACTTCGAAACGATGAACCGCACGCTGTTCTACAATTCGAACACGCGCACCCACAGCTATTTCGAGGGCACGGAGCTGGCGTCGAGCGGGCTGCCGCAAGGCAAGGAACTCGAAATCCTGGAGAAGTATCGCGACAAGCTGCCGCCGGAGCTGTTCACGCAGGAATTCAAGCTGCCGGTCTACGATTCACCGCAAGCGGAGCGGAAGAATCTGAAGCAGGCGGTCGACCTTTTTGCAAAGGCAGGCTGGGTCATCAAGGGCGGCAAGATGGTGAATGCCAAGACCGGCCAGCCCTTCAAGTTCGAGATACTCGGCTCGAACGACACCGACCAGGTCATCGCCAGTCCGTGGATCGCAAACCTGCGCAAGATCGGCGTCGATGCCACGCTGCGCATCATCGACCAGACGCAATACATCAACCGCGTCAACAATTTCGACTACGACGTCGTCACCAGCATACTCCAGCAATCGGAATCGCCTGGCAACGAGCAGCGCGATTTCTGGAGCTCGAAGGCGGCGGACACGCCGGGATCGCGCAACTATTCCGGCATCAAGAACCCGGTGGTCGACGCGCTCGTCGACCGCATCATCTTCGCCACCGACCGCGACGATCTCGTCGCCACCACCCATGCGCTCGATCGGGTGCTGTTGTGGAACTACTATGTCGTGCCGCAATACTACCGCGCGGTGGTTTGGCTCGCCTATTGGAACAAGTTCGGCATGCCGGAAAAGCAGCCCAGCTACCGTGGCGCCGACATCGATTCCTGGTGGGTCGACACAGCGAAGGAGAAGGCGCTGGCCGCCAAGTACAAGGGGCTCAATTGATGAGGCGGCAGACAATGCTTCCTCGTCGCGACTTCCTGGCGCTCGGCGCTGCAACGGCGGCCAGGGCACTGCTTCCCGGCCGCGCCTTTGCCGCCATTCCGACGGGCGTGAAGGTGCATGGCCTGTCGGCTTTCGGCGATCTCAAATACAAGCCCGACTTCACGCATTTCGACTATGTCAATCCGGGCGCCCCAAAGGGCGGCCAGATGAATTTCGCACCACCGAACGCAACTCTGAATCAAAGCTTTCTAACCTTCAACACCCTGAATTCCCTGGTGTTGAAGGGAGATTCACCGCCGCGCACCGAACTCTGTTTCGACTCGCTGATGACAAGCGCGCTCGATGAGCCGGATGCCGTCTACGGTCTGCTTGCGGAGTCCGTTACCTTGTCGCAAGACCGCAACGGCTTCCGCTTCGCCCTAAGACCGCAAGCGAGATTCCACGATGGCACGCCTCTGACCGCCGACGACGTCGCCTTCGCTTTGAAGCTGTACAAGGACCAAGGCCATCCAAACCTGTCCAAGGCGCTGCGCTATATGACGGAGGCGGTTGCCATCGATGCCGTCACCCTCAACCTCACCTTCAACGGCGAACAATCCGCGCAGAACATTCTTGCGGTCGTGGTGATGCCGATCGTGTCCAAGGCCTTTTACACGGCCAATGAGTTCGATGCCTCGACGATGACGCCGCCGCTCGGTTCCGGACCATACAAGATAGGACGCGTCGTGGCAGGACAGACCGTCGAGTATGAGCGCGTCGCCGACTATTGGGGCCGCGATCTCCCCGTGAACCGTGGTGTTAACAATTTCGATCGCATTCGTATCGACTTCTATCTCGACCGCCAGGCCGCATTTGAGGCCTTCAAGAAGGGCGACACCCATTTCCGCGAGGAATTTACCTCGCGGGTGTGGGCAACCGGCTATGACTTTCCGGCGCTTAAGGAGAGCAAGGTCGTCAAACGGGAATTTCCCGGCGAGAAATCGCCGGATATGCAGGCCGTCGCGCTGAATCAGCGTCGCGCGCAATTCCGTGATGTGCGCGTAAGGCAAGCGATCGCCAACTGCTTCGATTTCGAATGGACCAAGCGCGTCCTGTTTTTTGGCTCTTACGAGCGTTCGCAATCGAATTTCGAACGCTCGGACTACAAGGCCGAAGGACTGCCATCTCCCCAGGAACTGGCCCTGCTGGAGCCTTTTCGGGCCGAATTGCCGCCAGAGACGTTCGGCGAGCCGGTGATGCAGCCCGTATCCGACGGTTCGGGTCGCGACCGCAAGCTGATGGGCAAGGCTTCAAGACTGCTTGCCGAAGCCGGCTGGAAGCGAACAGGCGATTTCGTCGTCAATGAAAAGGGGGAGCGGCTGCGCGTGGAAATGCTCGCCGAGGACGATGGCATCGTCCGTCTCTTCACCAAATGGTTTGAGAATATGAAGGCGATTGGGATCGACGCGTCCATCCGGCAAGTCGATTCGACGCAGTATGAACAGCGGCAGAGCGATTTCGACTTCGATTTCAACCTGCTCCATTGGTCGATAGGGGCAACGCCCACTGCCGACGGGCTGGAGATGCTCTACGACTCGCGAATGGCGAAAATCCCGGGGCAGCGCAACTATCCAGGCACCGAGAGCCGGGCCATCGACGCGCTGATCGTGGCAGCGGGCAAGGCCGGCAATCGGGCAGAGCTCGTTACGGTGCTCCGAGCGCTCGACCGGGTCTTGCGCGCGCGGCTAGACTGGATTCCAACATATTATCTCGCGAATCACCGCGTCGCCTATTGGGACATGTTCGGCTTTCCAGAGCAGAAACCCGATTTCGGCTTTCCGGTCGAGACGACGTGGTGGATCGACAAGGAGAAGGCGGCAAAGATTGGCAAAGGGTGACTTTCTTGCGGACGTCGGCGCCGCCCCTCACCTGCCTGCCGGCATCCTCTCCCCGTGTAGGGACGGGGAGAGGGGGGCTTTCGTCGGCGGTTTCGCCAATCACGAGCATCGCAATAAGAGCGCCGAGATTGCGGCCAGCCCATTTCTCCCCGTCACTATACGGGGAGAAATGTCCGGCAGGACAATGAGGGGCGGCGCCGGCGTCTACAATTGGTCTGAAGCGATTGCCTTGGGATCACCCACAGACACAGCGGTTCTCCCGAAGGAGGATAATTTCTGATGGGCGCCTATATCCTGCGCCGCATCCTTTTGATGATCCCGACGCTGTTCGGCATCATGGCGATCTCCTTCGCCGTCATCCAGTTCGCGCCGGGCGGCCCGGTCGAGCAGGTCATCGCCAAGCTCACCAACCAGGGCGGCGCCGATCGTCTCGGCGGCGGCGGTGGCGATGCCGGCGCCACCAATCTCGATGTCGCCGGCGATGTCAGCTCGAAATATCGCGGCGCGCAGGGGCTGGACCCCGAATTCATCAAGAAGCTCGAAAAGCAGTTCGGCTTCGACAAGCCGCCGCTCGAACGCTTCGGCATGATGCTGTGGAACTATGCCCGCTTCGATTTCGGCGACAGCTATTTCCGCGACATCTCGGTGCTCGACCTGATCCTGGAAAAGATGCCGGTGTCGATCTCGATCGGGCTGTGGATCACGCTTCTGTCCTACCTGATCTCGATCCCGCTCGGCATCCGCAAGGCGGTGCAGGACGGCTCGACCTTCGACGTCTGGACGAGCGGCGTGGTGATCGTCGGCTACGCCATCCCCGGCTTCCTGTTCGGCATTCTCCTGATGGTGCTTTTCGCCGGCGGCTCGGTCTGGGACTGGTTCCCGCTGCGCGGCATCGTTTCCGACAATTGGGACCAGTTGTCCTGGCCGGACAAGATCCTCGACTATTTCTGGCACATGACGCTGCCGCTGACGGCGCTGGTGCTGTCGGCCTTCGCCACGACGACGCTTCTGACCAAGAACTCCTTCCTCGAGGAGATCCGCAAGCAATATGTGGTGACGGCGCGGGCCAAGGGCCTGTCGGAGCGCAAGGTGCTCTACGGCCACGTCTTCCGCAACGCCATGCTGATCGTCATCGCCGGCTTTCCCGGCGCCTTCATCTCGGCCTTCTTCACCGGCTCGCTGCTGATCGAGAACATCTTCTCGCTCGACGGCCTCGGCCTGCTCGGCTTCAAGTCGGTGATCGACCGCGACTATCCGGTCGTCTTTGCCAATCTCTACATCTTCTCGCTGCTCGGCCTGTTCGTCGGCCTGCTGTCGGACCTGATCTACACCTGGGTCGATCCGCGCATCGATTTCGAGCGGAGAGACGTCTGATGGCGGCAGTCTCGGCCGAAACCAAGCCGGCTCGTGCCGCCCGGCCGTGGTTGTCGCCGCTCAACCAGCGGCGGTTGCAGAACTTCAAGGCGAACCGGCGCGGCTACTGGTCGCTGTGGATCTTCCTGTTGCTGTTCGTGCTGTCGCTGTTTTCCGAGCTGATCGCCAACGACAAGCCGATCATCGCCTCCTACAAGGGCGAGATCCTGTTCCCGGTGCTGGTCGCCTATCCGGAAGAGAAGTTCGGCGGCTTCTATGCCGTCACCGACTATCGCGATCCGGTCATCCAGGACGAGATCAATGCCAATGGCTGGATGATCTGGCCGCCGGTCCGCTATTCCTACCAGACGGTCAACAACGCCATCCCCGAGGCGGCGCCCGCCAAGCCGTCCTGGCTCTATGACAAGAAGGCGCGCTGCAGCCAGTATCCGCAAGGCGAGGCCGATCCCAACTGCGTCGTCGGCAACTGGAACTGGCTCGGCACCGACGACCAGGCGCGCGACGTGCTGGCGCGCGTGCTTTACGGCTTCCGCATCTCTGTGCTGTTCGGGCTCATCCTGACGCTCGGCTCATCACTGATCGGCGTCGCGGCGGGCGCGGTGCAGGGCTATTTCGGCGGCTGGACGGACCTTCTGTTCCAGCGCTTCATCGAGATCTGGTCGGCGATCCCGGTGCTCTATCTGCTGCTCATCGTCTCCGCGATCCTGCCGCCCGGTTTCTTCATCCTGCTCGGTCTGATGCTTTTGTTCTCCTGGGTGGCGCTGGTCGGCGTGGTGCGCGCCGAATTCCTGCGCGCGCGCAACTTCGAATATGTCAACGCGGCGCGCGCGCTCGGCGTACCCAACCTCACCATCATGTTCCGCCACCTCCTGCCCAACGCCATGGTGGCGACGCTGACCTTCCTGCCCTTCCTGCTCAGTGGCTCGATCTCGACGCTGACCTCGCTCGACTATCTCGGCTTCGGCCTGCCGCCCGGCTCCGCCTCGCTCGGCGAGCTGCTGAAACAGGCGCAGCGCAATCTCAACGCGCCATGGCTCGGCATCTCCGGCTTCATCGTGATCTCGCTGATGCTGTCGCTGCTGGTCTTCATCGGCGAGGCGACGCGCGACGCCTTCGATCCGCGCAAGACGTTCAAATGAGCGAAGCCCTGCTCTCCGTCCGCGATTTGAGCGTCGCCTTCGCGCAAGGCGGCAGCCAGTCGACGGCCGTCGACCGCATCTCCTTCTACATCGCCAGGGGCGAGACGCTGGCGCTGGTCGGCGAATCCGGCTCCGGCAAATCGGTCTCCGCGCTCTCGGTGCTGAAACTTCTGCCCTACCCCGCGGCCAGCCATCCCTCGGGGAAGATCCTGTTCCACGGCGCCGATCTGCTGAGCGCCAACGAAAGGACGCTGCGCGGCGTGCGCGGCAACAAGATCACCATGATCTTCCAGGAGCCGATGACCTCGCTCAATCCGCTGCACACGATCGAGCAGCAGATCGTCGAGGTGCTGTCGCTGCATCAGGGGCTGGGCGACCGGCAGGCCCGCGCGCGCACGCTGGAATTGCTGACCGAGGTCGGCATCCGCGATCCGCAGAAGCGGCTCGACGCCTATCCGCACCAGCTCTCCGGCGGCCAGCGCCAGCGCGTCATGATCGCCATGGCCCTGGCCAACGAGCCGGAACTCTTGATCGCCGACGAGCCGACGACGGCGCTCGACGTCACCGTGCAGGCGCAAATCCTCGAACTGCTCGCGGACCTGAAGAGCCGCAAGGGCATGTCGATGCTGTTCATCACCCACGACCTCGGCATCGTGAGAAAGATCGCCGATCGCGTCTGCGTGATGACCAAGGGCAGAATAGTCGAGACCGGGCCGACCAAGGAGATTTTCGCCAACCCGCAGCACGCCTACACGAAGCACCTCCTGGCCGCCGAGCCGAAGGGCAAGCCGCCGGCGGCGAATGCCAATGCCACGGCGGTGATGACCGGCAAGGACATCAAGGTCTGGTTCCCGATCAAGCGCGGCTTCTTCCGCCGCACCGTCGATCACGTGAAGGCGGTGGACGGCATCGACGTCACCGTGCGCGCCGGCCAGACGCTGGGCGTCGTCGGCGAATCCGGCTCCGGCAAGACCACGCTCGGCCTGGCGCTCGCCCGGATAATCTCCTCGACGGGCGCGATCAATTTCAACGGCCGCGACATCAACGAGCTTTCCTTCAGCGCCATGCGGCCGCTGCGGCGCGAGCTGCAGATCGTCTTCCAGGACCCGTTCGGATCGCTCAGCCCGCGCATGTCGGTCGCCGAGATCATCGAGGAAGGGCTGAAGATCCACGAGCCGAAACTCTCCCCCGACGAGCGCGACGACAAGGTGGTCGACGTGCTGAAGGAAGTCGGGCTCGATCCCGAAACCCGCCACCGCTATCCGCATGAATTCTCGGGCGGCCAGCGCCAGCGCGTCGCCATCGCGCGGGCCATGGTGCTCAATCCGCGCTTCGTCATGCTCGACGAGCCGACCTCGGCGCTCGACATGAGCGTGCAGGCGCAGGTGGTCGACCTTTTGCGCAACCTGCAGGCCAGGCACAACCTGGCCTATCTCTTCATCAGCCACGACCTGAAAGTCATCCGCGCCCTTGCCAATGACGTCATCGTCATGCGCAATGGCCAGATCGTCGAAGCCGGACCGTCCGAACAGATTTTCGGCAGCCCGCAAACCGACTATACCCGGGCGCTGATCTCGGCCGCGTTCCGGATCGAGACCGCGCCGACCGGCGTGGTCAGCGAATAGGCTGACCACGCCGAAATACAGGGAAGACACTCCGCGAATGGAAAAAGGCAAAGTCCTGCTTGCCCTCACCGGCTTTCACCCGCAGCGCTGGCGCGAACTGCTCGCGGCCGAGCGTGATGTGGTGCTGGAGCCCGACGGTCCCAGCGATCCCTCGATCGCCTATGCGGTGGTGTGGAAGCAGAAACCCAACCTCTTGTCGTCGCTGCCCAATCTGCGCGCCATCTTCTCGATCGGCGCCGGCGTCGATCACATCTTCGCCGATCCAGGCCTGCCCGACGTGCCGATCGTCAGGATCGTCGCCGACAATCTCACGCAATACATGACCGAATATGTCGTTTGGCGTGTGCTCGATCACCATCGCCAGGGCATGCTCTACCGCACGCAGCAGCAGAAGAAGATCTGGCACGAGCCGCCGCAGCGGCCGGCCGGCGACATCTCCGTCGGCATCATGGGGCTCGGCCATCTCGGCCGCGCCTCGGCCTCGGTGCTGCTCTCGCTCGGCTTCGCCGTCAACGGCTGGTCGCGCAGCGAGCGCCCGATGCAGGGCGTTTCGACCTATTCCGGCGAGGCGGGGCTGATCCCGTTCCTCAACGCCACCGACATCCTGGTGGTGCTACTGCCACTGACGCCGCGCACCCACGGCATCGTCAACTACGGCGTGCTGAAGGAATTGCGCAGGCGCAACGGCCTCGGCGGCGCGGTGCTGATCAACGCCGGGCGCGGGCGGCTGCAGAAGGATGCCGACATCCTGCGCGCGCTGGACGACGGGACGCTGAAGGAAGCGAGCCTCGACGTGTTCGAAGTCGAGCCGCTGCCGAAGACAAGCCCGCTGTGGAGCCATCCGAAGGTGTTCGTGACGCCGCATGCGGCGGCGACCTCGGATCCCGCCCATCTGGTGCCGATCATGCTTAGGCAGATGGCGGCCTTCGAGCGCGGCGAAAAGCTCGAGAACCTAGTCGACCGCGAAGCGGGCTACTGAGCCGGCGAAGTCGGCTTCGAGGCCGGCAGCGCGAACTTGTCCTTCTTCTTCGGCTTGCCGCAGTCGCGGCGGTCGATCGAGCGGCTCATGGCGTCGATCTCGCCGCTCGCCTTGTCGCTGTCGCGCTTCGCCTTGGAGCGCATGTCCGGCATGAACGGGCCGAAACCCATCGCCGGGTTGGAGAAGTTCGGCTTGGCAGTGATCGGCAGATTGTATTGCTGCGCCACCTGATTGCGCTGCGCCACCAATTGGTCGCAAGGCACATCGTCATATCGCAGCGAGGACTGCACGGCCTCGTCCTGGCGTTCGGCCATCGAGGTGCCCCCGACGCAGCCCGCCACCATCAGGCAAGACGCCAACGCAACCATGTTCCAGCGCATGGGTTCCCTCCGTGCAGTATCCGCCCGGTATCACCCCGACACGCGATTCGGGCTTTTTCGCGGGCAGCGATTCGGGCTTTCTTCGTAGCACAGGATCAATACGAAGGTCGGCGGGACAGCACCCCGCAGCGTTGAGGATCCTTTTACACCGCGTGGCCCTTCCCAGCTACCACAGCCAACCCCTCTACCGGCTCGCTCCGATCCTGGCGGATGACGGCTGGATCGAGCGACAGGATGGAAAACCCGCTGGCGGCGAGAACGCGCCGCACATAACCCTCGGAATGCGCGTAGCGCCGCGACGGCAGCAGCGCGAAGTCGCCGCCGTCCGCAAGCGTCTCGACCGAGAACGCGAACAGGCCGCCATCGGCCAATGCGCCGGCGATCGCGCCGACGATGCGGTCGAGCGCGCCGACATAGATGAAGACGTCGGCCGCGACCACGAGATCGACTTTCGCGCCGTCATAGGAAAAATGCTGAAGGTCGGCCTTGGTCAGAAGATCGTAGATGCCCTTGGTCCTCGCCTTCCGCAACATGCTGGCCGAGATGTCGTAGCCTTCGAGCCGATCGACCATCGGACGCAGCCTTTCGCCCATCAGGCCGGTGCCGCAGCCGATGTCGAGGGCCAGGTGAAAACGGCCCGGCCTTGCCGCGCGAATGGCCCGGTCGAGAAAGTCCGGCATCCGGTAGCCGAGTTTTCCGACCAGCGATTCCTCGAACCTGTCGGCATAATGGTCGAACAGGGTTTCGACGAAAGCGCTGGGCGGAGCCGCTGCCGCCGGCGCATGGCCGATCAACTGCAGCTTGAGCGAGGCGCCCAGCCGGTCCGTGGGATCGAGCTTCAGCGCCATCGTCCAGGCCTGGGCGGCCTGGCCGAGAAGACCCGCAATCTCCTGCATCTCGCCGAGACGGAACCATCCGGCCGCCCATTGCGGCGCTAGTTCCAGCGCGCCAAGCAGAAGCTCGGCCGCCTGTACGGGCTCGCCGGAGGCCAGCAGCATCTCGGCGAAGTCGGCGCGACGGTCGGCGGTCAAATCGCCGGACGAGGCCTGAAGCGGTTTCATGGTTGACGGATCCAACCGGCAAAGCGGACCGGCGGCCGGCTGTAGGACGAGTCAGCAGCCTCTTGCAACAGGCTTCCCGCGGAGAATTTAGCCATTATCTTCAAGCCATGCGCGCCAGCGACCTGCTCAAGCCACGACCGGAAGGGCTCTACTGCCCGCCAGGCGATTTCTTCATCGATCCAGTGCGGCCGGTGGGCCGCGCGCTGATCACGCACGGCCATTCCGACCATGCGCGCTCCGGCCACCGTTCGGTGCTGGCAACGCAAGAGACGCTCGACATCATGGGGCTGCGCTATGGCGATGATTTCGCCGGCACGACGCAGGCAGCGATCCTCGGCGAGACGATCGATATCAATGGCGTCTCCGTCACCTTCCATCCGGCCGGGCACGTGCTGGGCTCGGCGCAGATCTGCGTCGAGCACCAGGGCATGCGCATTGTCGCCTCCGGCGACTACAAGCGTCAGAAGGACGCCACCTGCCTGCCGTTCGAGCCGGTGTCTTGCGATGTCTTCATCACCGAGGCGACCTTCGGCCTGCCGGTGTTCCGCCATCCGCCGGATCACGAAGAGATCGCGCGCGTGCTGAAATCGGCGGCGCGGTTTCCCGAGCGCTCGCATCTGATCGGCGCCTATGCGCTCGGCAAGGCGCAGCGGGTGATGCGGCTTTTGCGCGACGCTGGCTACGACAGGCCGATCTATATCCATGGCGCGCTGGCCAAGCTCAGCGAATATTACCAGAGCAAGGACATCGATCTCGGCGAGCTCGAGCCGGCAACGGTCGAGAGTGGCGGCAAGGCCGATTTCACCGGCGCCATCGTCGTCGGCCCGCCGGCGGCATTCGCCGACCGATGGGCGCGGCGCTTCCCCGACCCGATCTCCTGCTTCGCTTCAGGCTGGATGCGCATCCGCCAGCGCGCCAAGCAAGGCGGTGTCGAGCTGCCGCTGATCATTTCCGACCATGCCGACTGGAACGAGCTCATCGCCACGATCAAGGAAACGGGCGCCGAGGAGATCTGGGTGACGCACGGCCGCGAGGAAGCGCTGGTGCGCTGGTGCGAGCTGGAGGGCATAGCGGCAAGGCCGCTGCATCTGGTGGGCTACGAGGACGAGGGCGATTGATGCAACACGGTTCGGCAATCGTCACCGCCGAGTTCTACGACACCCCCCTCTGTCCTGCCGGACATCTCCCCCTCAAGGGGGGAGATTGGCAGCTTGAACGCCGGCCCCTCTCTACCGGCGCCGAAGATTGGCGAAAGCCGACGCGACGTCCAATCTCCCCCCTTGAGGGGGAGATGGCCGGCAGGCCAGAGGGGGGCGCCGCGCGCCGGTGTTGGCTATTGGCGCGGTGCATCCAGCCATGAACCGCTTCGCCGAGCTCCTCGACCGTCTCGTCCTGACGCCCTCGCGCAACGGCAAGCTGACGCTGCTCACCGATTACTTCCGCGGCGTCGAGGACCCCGACCGCGGGCTGGCGCTGGCGGCGATCACAGGCGATCTGTCGATCGCGGCGGTGAAGCCGGCGATGCTGCGCGCGCTGGTGGTCGAGCGCATGGATCCTGTGCTGTTCGGCTATTCCTACGACTATGTCGGCGATCTCGCCGAGACGGTGTCGCTGGTCTGGCCGCAGCCGGCCGGCCATCTCCCGAACCACGCGCCGACATTGGCCGAAGTGGTCGGCAAGCTGCAGGCGGCGAGCCGCTCCGACGGGCCGCAGGTGCTGGCGCGGCTGCTCGACAGCGCCGGCATCTCGGCGCGCTTCGCCATCATCAAGCTGGTGACCGGCGGCCTGCGCATCGGCGTGTCGGCGCGGCTCGCCAAGCAGGCGCTGGCCGATCTCGGCCAAGTCGATGTCGTCGAGATCGAGGAGCTCTGGCACGGGCTGACGCCGCCCTACACCGAGCTTTTCGCGTGGCTGGAAGGACGGGCGGAAAAACCGAGGAGCGCGGCGCTCGCATTGTTCCGCCCGGTGATGCTCTCCAATGCGGTCGACGACGGAGATCTCGAAAAGCTCAACCACGCCGACTATGCGGCGGAGTGGAAGTGGGACGGCATCCGCGTCCAGGCGGTGTGCGAGGGCGGCATCCGACGGCTCTATTCGCGCACCGGCGACGATGTCTCCAGCGCCTTTCCCGACCTTGCCGCGGCGATGGATTTCGAGGCGGCGCTCGACGGCGAGCTCTTGGTCGGCGATCCGCGCGAGGCGACCGGAACCTTCTCCGACCTGCAGCAGCGGCTGAACCGCAAGAGCGTGTCGCCAAAGATCCAGCAGCAATATCCGGCCTTCATGCGCTGCTACGACGCGCTGCAGATCGATGGCGAGGATTTGCGCGGCCTCACCTTCGCCGAGCGCCGAACCCGCCTCGAAGCCTTTGTCGGGACGCTCGACCCCAGCCGCTTCGACCTCTCGCCGCTGGTCGAGTTTCCGGATTGGGAAACGCTCGAACGGCTCCGCCAAGCGCCGCCGCATCCGATCATCGAAGGGGTGATGCTGAAGCGCTGGGATTCGCCCTATCTCGCCGGCCGGCCGAAAGGTCCCTGGTTCAAGTGGAAGCGCGACCCGCACACGGTCGACGCGGTGCTGATGTATGCGCAGCGCGGCCACGGCAAGCGCTCGAGCTTCTATTCCGACTACACTTTCGGCGTCTGGGCGGGACCGGAAGGCGCGGAAGAGCTGGTGCCGGTCGGCAAGGCCTATTTCGGTTTCACCGACGAGGAACTGCGGCAGATCGACAAATATGTCCGCGACAACACGGTCGAGCGTTTCGGGCCCGTACGCTCGGTGCGCGCCGACCGCAAGAACGGGCTGGTGCTGGAAGTGGCTTTCGAAGGCCTCAACCGCTCGACGCGGCATAAATCGGGCGTCGCGATGCGGTTTCCCCGCATCTCGCGGCTGCGCTGGGACAAGCCGGCCGCCGAGGCCGACCGCATCGAGACGCTGCAGGCGCTGCTCGACCGCTAGCAAAATCCAACGCCGGTGCTTCACCCCACCCGGCGCTTCGCGCCGACCTCCCCATCAAGGGGAGGTAGGGGTTGGCGCTGACCCTCTACCTCCCCTTGATGGGGAGGTCGCGCCGAAGGCGCGGGCGGGGTGAAGCGCCAGCGTCGGCAAGCTTGTCGCGCGCCGAAAGACCAATCTATTCCGCGATCGAAACGCGGATCTCGTAGATGTCGACGGACTTGCCCTGCTTGTCGAAGTCGGAATTGACCGCGATGGTACCTGCGGCCCCCGGGTGCTTGTTCGGGAACTGGACGTCGAACAGGTACTCGTTGCGTTCGTGGCCGACCGCGTAGCGCTTGCGGCCGCAGTCGCCGAACTCGCCGAAATTGCAGTCGACCGAGATCTGCGTCTCCTTGCCTTCTTCCGAGCGGGCGATGATGTCGAACATCGCGTGCTTGCTGGCGAGCTTTTCCAGCACGCCTTGGCCGACGTCGAAAGCGATCGCCGAGCCGGACGCGCCGGAGCGGATGCGCAGGAACTGGCCGGTGTCGTCCTTCATCACGTCGGCGGCGGCATCCGATGGCGTGCTGACATGGGTCGGATCGCTGGGCGAGAAGACGTTGACCCAGTTCTTCGACTGATCCGCCTCGCCCGACTTTTGCGGCGAGCCGGGTTCGGTGGGTTGCGAGGACTCCTCCCCTTCCAGCGTCGGCTCCGGCTCCGGCGGACCGGTGTTGAGCTCGGCCGCAGTCTTGAAGACGCCGGTCTGCTTAGCGAAATAGAGGCCGATGCCGGCGGCCGCGATAAGCGTCGCCGCGACGAAGATGGCGGTGAGCGGCAGGCGCCGTCCCCGGATCCGCCGTTCGTCGCGATCCGGCGCCACTTCGGCGCCGTTGCCGACCGACGCTCCGGGAGAATCATCGAGGGTCGGCGCGTTGGGAAGCGTTTCGTCCGGCATGATGTCGGGCACGCGGGGCAGCACGCGCGAGCGCGGTGCGTCCGAAGCGTCGGGCTGCACCGGACCATCGATGATGATCGACGGCGACGGCATCGCCTGGTCAGAACCCCGCGGCACATCCACCGACGGCGCGGAAGACCGGCTCGGCGTATCGACCGCGGGCGCCGGCGCGGCGTTGCCGGCAGACGTGCCGCTGTCCAGCGGAAGCGTCACATCCGGAACGGCCTGAACGGCCGGCAGGAATTCGGATTCGATCTCGGCGATCTTGGCCTGCACCGCCTTGCGGCGGTTGATGGCGGCCTCCACCGTCACATTCGGATTGGCCTGCAGGACACGGTCCAGCGCGGCGAAGGCCGAGCGATAGACCTTCTCGCGAAACACCCGGTCCTCGGCATTGCCTTTCTCGAAGGCGTTGCGGATCGCTTTCTCGATGGCGTCCAAGCGAGCTCCCTCTGCGCGTTCGCTCACAGTTCATCGATCGTTAGCCGCAGGCGACCAATCAATCAACGGGCGAGCGGCTGCCTAGCCGACGCATCCAGTGCCCATTTCGGCGTTTTTGTTTGAAGAATCAACGTTTTTTGTCGCCGTTGCCGGATCAGCCGGGGTGAACGAAATGCCAGCCCGCCGGTTTCCGCCAAGCCGCGCTGGCGCGAGCCTGACGCCGTCATGCGGCAGCAGCCGACGGGAATTGGCGCGCACGGGCGCAGGATTTCGCCGCCAGCCATCTTGAATTAGCTGACGGTTGAGTCTATCAACCGGCGCATCTTGGAAGCCCAGCGGCTTCCCGGGCCGCTTTAGCTCAGTTGGTAGAGCACATCATTCGTAATGATGGGGTCGCGTGTTCGAGTCACGCAAGCGGCACCAGTTTTCCTTGTATTTCCAGCCCTGTACCATTTTGTCGACGCATCTCGGCCATTGTCGGGAATCGCTGTTGGTGGGAAACTCCCGATGTCAGCATGGGAGGTCAAAATGCCCAATGGTTTCAAGACTGGAGATGTCGTCAGGCTGAAATCCGGAGGCCCGGACATGACAGTGAGCGATGGCGCTGCCTCGGGCACGTATCTCTGTCACTGGTTCAACCGCGAGGGCGACGTCTGGACCCCGCAGCATGCCGGCTTCAAGCCGGACCAGCTGGTGGTGGTCGACGAACGGAAATAGGTTTTCGGCCCCTGAAGGGCTGTTTGCCGGCGCTGCCGGACCCGTCGGTCTCGTTTGGCGGAACGATCGACGGATTTTCCCTGTCAGCGCGTTCAACGGTTGAAGCGTGGCCGCCAATGGCCGCGCGCAACCGGAGATGAGAGCATGATCCGCCGTACTATCCTTGTCGTTGCCCTTGGCCTGCAGGCCGTCGCCGCGGCCGCCCAGACAACGACGCCTGCCCCCGCCCCCGCGCCGGCCCAACCGGCGCCGAGCACTTCGGCTCCCGCCAAGCCCGGCACCACGCTGGAGACGTTCGAGGCGCGCCGGGAAAAGGCGTTCATGGCTGCCGACACTGACGGCGACGGCAAGGTCAGCCTCGCCGAGTGGACGGCGTTCCAGGAAAAGCGCAAGGCCAAGGGCGATCCGGCCAAAGCCTTCGCGCGCACGGATACCAACAAGGACGGCTTCGTCGACAAGTCCGAGCTCGACGCCTTCCTCGCCAAACGCTTCGCCAGGCTCGACAAGAACGGCGACGGCGTGCTCGCCACCGACGAGCGGCCGGGCCACAAAACCGCTCCCAATCAGGAGCAATGACCGAGAGGTTATGCAGCACGATGATCATCGGGAGCGCCCAGCTTGATGGGCGCCGATCCGGACGAGGAACTGGTAGGGCGCATCGGTGCCGGCGACCAAGCCGCCGTGCAGGCGATGGTGGCGCGCAAGCTGCCGCGCGTGCTTTCGCTTGCCACCCGCATGCTCGGCGACGCGGCCGAGGCCGAGGACGTCGCCCAGGAGACCTTCGTGCGCATCTGGCGCCATGCCTCGGGCTGGCGCCGGGGGCGCGCGCGTTTCGACACCTGGATCCACCGGGTGGCGCTCAACCTCTGTTACGACCGGCTGCGGCGGCGCCGCGAATGGACGACGGACGAACTGCCGGAGGTGGCCGATGAGGCGCCGCTTCCCGATGCCCTTCCCGGAGACGAAGGCCGGCGCGTCCAGCAGGCCTTGCAGCGCATCGCGCCGCGCCAGCGCGAGGCGATCGTGCTGGTCTATTATCAGGAGATGTCCAATATCGAGGCCGCCGGCGCCATGCAGGTCAGCGTCGATGCGCTGGAAAGCCTGCTCGCGCGCGGCCGGCGTTCGCTGCAGGCCATGCTCGTCGGAGATGATGACGATGACTGAGCACTTTGCAGTGGTTGGGACTGCGACTTGGGGGGCCACGTCAAAACCGTGGAAGGGGGAACGAGATGGCTGAGCAAAGAAAGACCCCAGACGGGCAGATGGATGCCCGGCGCTTCGCCGCGCTGGCGGACGCCTATGGCAGCGCCTTGCATCGCTGGCCGCGGGCCGAGCAGGCTGCCGCCACGCTGTTTGCCGAGAGCGAGGAGGGCCGCGCCATCCTCAAGCGCGCCGGCAGGCTCGACGCCATGCTCGACCGGCACCGCACTGAAGCCCCTGGCCATTCGTTGCATGCTGCGATTGTTGCCAAGGCGGCTACCGAGGTCAGGCAGGGACGGCATCGCCGGTTCTGGTGGCTGGGCTTCGGGCTGGCCGGCGTCGGCCTCGCCGGCGCCGTGGCCGGGCTGGCGCTGGTCACCGTCGTCGCTCCGGACGCCCCGTCAGACCATTATGCGATGGATGCCAACGCAACGTCGTTCGGCGATGCCGGTCCCGACGCCGACACGGAGGACCTATGAACACTCGTCTTTTCGTGGCATCGCTGGTGCTTAACGTCTTTCTGATCGGTGCTGTCGCCGGCGGTGCAGGCTGGCTGATCGGCCGTTCGGGAGTGGCTTATTCGCTGGAATCGGCCGGCGGGCAGCTTCCCGCCAACGACCGCAAGGCGTTCCGCCAGGCATTGCGCGAGGTGCGCCGCGAGTCGAGGCAAATCATCCTCGACGGGCAGCAGGCACGACGCGAGGCGGCAAACCTCTTGCAACAGCCGACGCTCGACACCGACGCGCTGGCCGCCGCCCTGGAGCGGGCGCGCAACGCCGACGCCACCATCCGCAGCCGGCTCGAACAGCGTATCGTCGAATTCGCCGCGTCGAGCTCGCCGGAGGACCGCAAGCTGCTGGCCGACGCCTTGCTGCGGCATGTCGGCAGGCAGCGGCCGATTCCGGCAAAAAATACACCCTGACCAGCGACGGAAACCGCCGCCCCCTCCGTTCAAGGGAAAGAGGGACAGGCCTGCCCGCGAGAACGCGGGCAGGTTCTCTTCAACCTCGATAACTTCGGGAGTATCCCATGAACGGTCTGACGAAATATTCGCTCGCTGCCGCGCTCGCCGTCGGCGGGACGGTTGCCGCAAGCGCCGCTTCGGCGACGCCGATCGCGCCGGTTGCGGCCCCGGCAATCGTCGAGCATGTCGCCTGGGGCTGCGGCCCCGGCTGGCACCCCAACCGGTGGGGACACTGCGTGCCCAATCGCCGCGTGATCTATCCGGGCTATTACTATTGGGGCGGACCGCGCGTCTATATCGGCCCGGCCTGGCATCCGTATCACCGCTGGCACCACTGGCGCCGCTGGTAGACCGCTGCCAGCCTCATGATGCCAGTGCCGACATCACGAGGCGCTTCGACAATTAGGACGTGCGGCCGGCGCGACCTGCGTCGGCCCGCGACGGAGGCTGCGTTGGCCTTATCCGCTTCAAGTCCCGCTCCGCCCGATCCGGCGCTTGTCGCGCTCAATCGCTTCGGGCTCGGCGCGAGACCCGACGACGATCTCGGCAAGATCGCAGCCGACCCGCGCGGCTATCTCAAGGCGGAGCTCAAGCAGCAGGACATCGCGCTCATCCCGGCCGACGCTTCGAAGAATGCCGGATTGTTGGACAGCGCCGCCGCGATCCAAGCCAGCATGGCCGCCGCCGCGGAACGCAAGGCGGCGCGGGACGCGAAGGCGGCGCCCGCCATGCAGCCTGCGACCGACACTGCGAACAACCCGACCGACGCAAAGGAGAAGCCGGTCGCGCCGCCGGTCGAGGCCGATATCTACAGGGATGAAGCCCAAGCCCGTTTCGACAGGGCGCTCGGTGCCGCACCCGGCTTCGTCGAACGGCTGGTCGGTTTCTGGTCGAACCATTTCTGCATCTCGGTCGCCAAAGGCCAGATCGTGCGGGCCTGCGCCGGCGCTTTCGAGCGCGAGGCGATCCGGCCCTTCGTGCTCGGCCGCTTCGCCGACATGCTGCTGGCGGTCGAGCATCACCCGGCGATGCTGTTCTATCTCGACAACCAGCAGTCGATCGGGCCGGATTCCCGCGCCGGCAAAAGGCGCGGCCGCGGCCTCAACGAGAACCTCGCCCGCGAGATCCTGGAACTGCATACGCTCGGCGTCGGCAGCGGCTATGCCCAAGCCGACGTCACCAGTTTCGCCGGCATGCTGACCGGCTGGACGATGGCGGGACGGAGGGGGCGGCTCGGCGAACCCGGCACTTTCGTCTTCAACGCCAATGCGCATCAGCCCGGCGAAGCGGTGCTGCTCGGCAAGACCTATCCGGCCGGCGGCATGGGCCAGGCGGAGGCGGCACTGAACGACATCGCCCGCCAGCCGGCGACCGCGCGGCACATCGCCACCAAGCTCGCGCGCCACTTCCTCGCCGACGATCCTTCCCCTCAGTCGGTCGCGCATCTCGCCGAAGTCTTCACCAAGACGGACGGCGACCTGCGCGCGCTGGCGCTTGCCCTGGTCGATCAGCCCGAAGCCTGGTCGATGCCGCTGACAAAACTGCGCTCGCCGTTCGACTATGTCGTGGCGGTCCGGCGTGCCATCGGCGCAAGCGCCGGCAACGAACCGCAACGGACGCTTCGCTGGCTAAGGGCGCTGGGCGAGCCGCTCTGGCAGCCGCCCGGGCCGAACGGCTTTTCCGACCGGACGGACAACTGGGCTTCGGCCGAGGGCCTGAAGACGCGCCTCGACATCGCGTGGCAAGCCGCGCGACAGGCCGACAACGTCGGCAATCCCGACGCCATGCTTTCCACCCTGATCGGCGCCTCAGCTTCGGCCGAGACGCGAGAAGCGATCGCGCGCGCCGAATCCAAGCAGCAGGGCCTGGCGCTGCTGCTGATGGCGCCCGAATTCCAAAGAAGATGATTTCAGCGCCGGTGAACAACAATGGAGAAGCGGCCATGAGCCTTCTATGTGAAACGCCGAATCCATCCCGCCGCGCCGTGCTGATGACCGGCGGCGCGCTGTTTGCCTGGGCCTATCTGCCGCGCTTCGCGCGCGCCGCCGACAATCGCGATCCGCGCCTGATCGTCATCGTGCTGCGCGGCGCGCTGGACGGCCTGTCGACGGTCGGCCCGGTCGGCGATCCCGACTATGCCGGCCTGCATGGCGACATCGCGCTCTCGCTTTCAGGCGCCAATCCGGCGCTGCCGCTGGACGGTTTCTTCGCGCTCAATCCGGCGATGCCGGTGTTCGCGCGGCTGTTCAAGGCAGGCCAGGCGGCGGTGGTGCACGCGGCTGCGACCGGCTATCGCGACCGCTCGCATTTCGACGGCCAGGACGTGCTGGAAAGCGGCCTCCCCGGCCCCGGCAATGCCACCACCGGCTGGCTCAACCGGGCGCTTGCGAGTCTGCCGGCAGGCGAACGGATAGCGAAAGCTGGCGGGCTAGCTGTCGGGCCGTCGACGCCGCTGGTGATCCGAGGCTCCGCGCCGGTGCTCGGCTGGGCGCCGCAGGCGTTGCCGACGCCGGGCGATGCGCTGGCCGAGCGCGTGCTCGATGTCTACAACCACCGCGATCCGGTGCTGGCGGCGGCGCTGCAGAAGGGGCTCGACGCCGACCGGATGGCGCTCGGCGACCAACTCGACGGCAGGACGATGAAGCCCAAAGGCGGCCTCGACAACGCCGCCGGCATGCGGCAGTCGGCGCAGGGCGCGGCGAAGCTGATGGCGAGCGACGACGGGCCGCGGATCGCAGCGCTCGCCTTCGACGGCTGGGACACGCATGTCAACGAAGGCGGCGCGACGGGGCGGCTCGCCAATCTGCTCGGCGGCCTCGACGGCGCCTTCGAAGAATTCGAGGAAGGGCTCGGTGAGCGCTGGAAAGATACGGCGGTCGTCGCCATCACCGAATTCGGCCGCACCGCCCGCATCAACGGCACCGTCGGCACCGATCACGGCACCGGCACGGTGGTGCTTCTTGCCGGTGGCGCGATCAAGGGCGGTCGCGTCATCGCCGACTGGCCCGGCCTGAAGCCGGCTCAGCTTTACGAAGGCCGCGACCTGGCGCCGACCAGCGACGTGCGCGCGGTGCTGAAGGGCTTGCTTGCGGATCAGGTCGGCCTGTCCGCTGCGGTGCTCGGCGACAGGGTATTTCCGGACTCGGCGGCGGTGAAGCCTATGCGGGATTTGGTGGTGTGAGTTCTGAGTATGCCTGTCAGCGATGAGCTTCGGCGCCCGTCAGTTCGTCATCCACGGGCGGAGCGGGAGCGAAGCGGACGCGGAGACCCGAGGATCCATTCCGTTACCTTAATCGAAGGGGCGCAGCGGAGCAGAATTCTGCATCGGGGCAACGCCTCAACGTCACGGAATGGATCCTCGGGTCTGCGCCGCGTCGCTTCGCTCCTTGCTTCGCCCGTGGATGACGAGGCTGATGGGCTTCGGCCAGTGACGATTGCTGGCACGAAGGCCCACCGAATGAACCCCTGCATGGCGAAAACTCGACAAAAGCCCGCGCCGTTTCCGGGCGCGGGCGTCCACGCTTTCTGAAAGCGATCAATAGCTCCAGTAACCTGGGTGCCAGCGATGGTGATACCAGAAGCCGGGGTGCCAATGGCGCACGGGCCGGATGATCACGCGGCGGTTCGGCACACACCTGCCCCAGCGATTCACATGCCAGCCGGGGCCGCAGCGCCAGCCGACGGTTTCGACCGGCAGCGGCGCAGCACTTGGCTTGGCCATCGGCATCGCCTGTGCGCCGGCGGCGGACAGCAAAGTGCCCGCCGCCAAAGCGAGCGGTAGAAAATACTTGGTGAGCATAAAGTTCGTCTCCGTGATTCACCCCCATCACGGTTGAACGGGGCGCACGGCCGAATTCCGTCGGAGCGGGGCTGATCACGTCTTTGTTAAAGCCGGGCAACCCGGTGGAGCGCCTTAGCGAGGCCCCAGCACGATCCGATCAGGCTGCGCCTGCGGTGTAGTTTGATTCACGTCAACGCGAGCAGTTGCAAAGATGTGAAAATATAGCAAACAGGAGATCGTACCGATGATGATCCGCACGCTCTCTACCTTGGAATGCACGAAATTGCTGATAGCCAATCGCGTCGGCCATCTGGCATGCGCGAAGGATGGGCAACCTTACCTCGTGTGCTTCAACTACGCCTATGCCGACAATCACCTCTATGCATTCTCCCTGCCGGGCAAGAAGATCGACTGGATGCGGGCCAATCCTCTGGTGTGCGCCCAGGTCGACGAACACACCCAGGGGCGCGGCTGGAGAAGCGTGATTGTCGACGGCCGCTATGAGGAATTGCCGGACAAAATCGGCCACCGGGTCCAGCGCGACCATGCATGGGCGGTGCTGAGCAAGCACACGGACTGGTGGGAGCCTGGCGCACTCAAGCCCGTCATGCCTCCCGTCTCAGACAGCTTGCCGCACATCTTTTACCGGATCCATGTCGAGCAGGTCTCGGGACGGGAAGCAAGTGAATAGGCTAGAGCAATTCCAGGAAAAGTGTGAGCGGTTTTCCGCCCGGAATTGCGTAAAAACAAAGAGTTAGAGCGGTTCGGCGTTTCCGTGAAACGGTGAACCGCTCTAGCGACTTTCGGATGCTTATGAAGCCGGGCTGTCGGCAAGCGTCGCCACGGTCTTCAGCGCGCCGTCGAGCATGTCGCCCTTCTCGTCCTTCAGCGCGGCCTCGCGCAACCGCCTGATCCAGTCGGCGGCGTCTTCGCGGCTCTCGAGCATGGGAAGCGCCGAGAGCACACGGTCGAATTTCGACTGGGCGCGGGCATGGGTGTCGCTGTAGCCCTTGATCAGCCGGCGGCAGTTCAGGATTTCGGTGGCGAGCGCATAGTTTTCGCGCGCATGGGCGAGCGCCAGTTCGTACCAGCGTTCCAGATGCTCGACTTCGACCTGGTGGCGCAGCAGGCGGCGGCGCCAGCGGCGCAGGCCGCCGATGAACCAGAGCATGGCGAAGCCGGCAAAACTGTCGGTGCGGATATGGCGGCCGCGATTGATGCGGCGGTCGAGGAAGGCTGCGAGCTTGGGACGGTCCTCGATATAGCTGCCGAGCCCCACGGGAAGCGTGCCGCAGAACTCCTCGATGCGCGGATGGAAATATTCGGTCACCTGCAGGACCGAACCTTCCTTCACGCCGACCTCGTTGCGCACGCGGCGGTCGCGGGTCGAGCGGGTCTTGAGGTCGGCGACGCGGATCATGTCGTCATAGCACATGGCATTGGCGAGGTGCTTTGCGGCAGCGATCGACAGCGCATAGCCGCGCTCCGCTTTGTCCAGCATGACGGCCTTGTCCAGCCGGCCGAGATATTCGCCGCCATAGGCGATGTCCTGGAAGTCGACGACCTTCCTCAGGCCGCGCCCGGCCATGTCGCGCACCGGCGCCGGCAGCGCCGCGACGCGGGCAGCAAGCTCCTGCCAGCCCTTCAGCAAGGTTTCGGGACCACTGACCCTGGCCGTTGACTTGGCTTCACGAGCGGCCGGCGTCGCCGCTGCCTTGTCCCCGTCCGGCGCGGCCGCGATGCCGCGCGCGCGGTCATAGGCGGCGGCGAAGGCGGCAAGGCTCGCCTTGACGCCGCGGCCGCCGGCGCCGATCGCCTCCTCGTAGCTTTCGCGCGCAAACGGCAGCGCGTCGGAGCCGGCCAGCGCGCCAAGCAGGCTGGCCGAAATCATGGTGCCGTTCTCGGCGGCGATCTTTTCCATGTCGAAGGCGATGAAGCGTTTCGCCGCGGTTTGCGCCGTTGCGTGCACCTTCTCCGACGAGGCGCGGCCGTCGCCCGGCTCGATCTTTTCCGAGACTGCGGCGATGCGGTGCGAGGAGGCGATCAGCGTGGTCCGCTCGGGCGTGACGAAGCCGCGGATGATCGCGCGGCCGGCTTCCATCAGCTCGGCGGCGATCAATATGTCGACGTCGCCCTGCGAGGGCGACAGCGCGAAGACTGGCAGCCGGCCGATGTCGCGGGCCATCTCGATGTAATAGATCGTGGCGCCCGTGCGCTGGGCGACGCCGGCCACCGATGTCGACTGCGCGATATAGCCGCTGCGCTCCGCGACGTCGGTGATCCAATCGGCGAGCACGCCGCCGCCCTGGCCGCCGACCGCGAGCACGGCGAGTTTTATCACCCGCTCGTCATCAGGGGCGCCCGTCTTCGGGCGCAAGGGTGAAGCCTGCTCAAGCATCGGCGAACATCAGGCGGCGGCTCTCGCGGCGGCGCTGCAAAAGGCCGATCGCGGCGCGGCGCGCGCTTTCCAGGAAACGATCCCAGCGGTTGGGATTGTGCACGATATCGGCGCGGTAGAAGGACGGGCAGAGCACGGCGGCATCCGCCACCTCGCCGCAGTTGCCGCAGCCGACGCAGTTCTGGTCGATCGAAGCGACAGGATCGTCGCGCAGCGGATCGTCGAGCGTCTTCACCGACAGCGACGGACAGCCTGAGAGCCGCATGCAGGCGTGGTCGCCGGTGCAGACGTCCTCGTCGACGCCGAATTTCGGCTTCACCACCCGCTCACCCCCCTTGATCGCCTTGTCGACCAGCGGCTTCTCGCGGCGCTGGCGGTTGAGCATGCATTCGGAGGAGGCGACGATGACTTTCGGGCCTTTCTCCTCGGTGGTCAGCGCCTCGCGCAGCGCGGCGCGCATCTTGCCGACATCATAGGTGCGATCGATGTGGCGCAGCCATTTGACGCCCATGCCTTTCACCGCTTCGGTGATCGGATGTTTCGTCGACTTCGTCCGGTTCGAGGCGCGAGAGGACAGGATGTCCTGGCCGCCGGTGGCGGCGGAGTAAAAATTGTCGACGATGACGATGACGCCGTCATTCTTGTTGAAGACCGCATTGCCGATCGAGGACGTCAGCCCGTTGTGCCAGAAGCCGCCGTCGCCGACGAAAGAGATCGAGCGGCGTTTGGCTTCCGGCGAATTGAAGGCGGAAGCCGAGGCCGGGCCCAGCCCATAGCCCATGGTGGTGGCGCCGAGCTCGAAGGGGGGCATGATCGAGAACAGATGGCAGCCTATGTCGGACGCGATGTGATGCTTGCCGAGCTCCTGCTCGACCAGTTTTGTCGCGGCAAAGATCGGCCGCTCGGGACAACCGACGCAGAAGCCCGGCGGGCGGCCTGGAACGACGTTGATGAGATCGGCGGTATCGATGCCCTCGCCCAGCTTGTTCGGCGCGCGAACCTCGCCCGGCAGCAGATGCGGGGCGTAGGCGCGCAGAAAAGAGCCGATGCCGTCGAGCATCACCTGTCCGGTATATTCGCCCGCCATCGGCAGATGCTCCTTGCCGACCAGCTTGGTGCCGCGGCCGGCCTTGTGCAGCATCGCCGCGAAAGCCTGCTCGATATAGTTGGGCTGGCCTTCCTCGACCACCAGCACCGCCTGCTTGCCCTCGCAGAAGGCGAGGAACTCGTCATCGATGAGCGGATAGACGGCGTTCAAGACATAAAGCGGCACGTCGGTGTCGCCATAGGTATCGGCAAGGCCGAGCCGCTGCAGCGCGCGGACAACGGAATTGTACATGCCGCCCTGCATGACGATGCCGACCGAGCCGTGGTCCGATCCGAAGATCTCGTTGATCTTGCACTCGCGAATGAAATCGACCGCCGCCGGCCAGCGTTTCGCGACCTTCTCCTTCTCGTGCAGGAACGAAGCTGGCGGCAGCACGATGCGGCCGGTGTCGCGGCGCGGCGCGGCAAGCGCATCGGCCACCGACATTGGCGGGCGCCTGTTGTCCTTGGCGATGAAGTGACCGTGGACGTGGCAGCAGCGTATGCGCACCTGCAGCATGACCGGCGTGTTCGACGCCTCCGACAGCTCGAAGCCGTCCTCGACCGCCTTGACGATGGAAGGCAGGTTCGGGCGCGGATCGAGCAGCCAGACCTGGCTCTTCATGGCAAACGCATGGCTGCGCTCCTGCATGATCGAGGAGCCCTCGCCATAGTCCTCGCCGACGATGATCAGCGCGCCGCCGGTGACGCCGCCGGATGCCAAGTTGGCAAGCGCGTCGGAAGCGACGTTGGTGCCGACCGTCGACTTGAAGGTGGCCGCACCCCGGATCGGGTAATGCACGGAGGCGGCGAGCATGGCGGTGGCGGTCGCCTCCGAGGCACTCGCCTCGAAATGCACGCCGAGCTCGCCGAGAATGTCCTGCGCGTCGGCGAGCACGTCCATCAGATGGCTGATCGGCGCGCCCTGGTAGCCGCCGACATAGCCGACGCCGCATTGCAGCAGCGCCTTGGTGATGGCGAGGATGCCTTCGCCGGCGAATTCCTGGCCGGCGCCGAGCCTCAGCTTTTCGACTTCCTTGGCAAAAGACCGTTCGGCCATCTCTGCCTCCTTCCGTTGCCGCCTGCCCGTTGCCATTTGGCGGGCGGCGCGTATGTCAAACTCAGATATCGTGCTTGCGGATGTTCTTCAGCATCTTCTGCAGAATCGTGATCAGCGCGGCATATTCGGCATCGTCGACACCGTCGAACATGGCCTCGAAGGCGTCGTGCATGGCCGGCCAGGCGCGGGTGAACAGCGCGCGGCCGTCATCGGTCAGGAACACATGGCGGAAGCGGCTGTCGGTGACGCCCTGCTCGCGCCGCACGAGGCCCTGGCCTTCCAGCGTGTCGAGCGTCCGGCTCAAGGTCGACTGCTCGATCACCGTATAGACCGAGAGGTCGTTCACGGTGACGCCGTCGGTCACCGAGAGCACGGCCAGCGTGCGCACCTGCGGAATGGTCAGGCCCTGCTTACGGAAATCCTCGCGCAAAGTGGCGTTGTAGCGGCCCATGATGCGGTTCATCAGATAGGGCGCGAATTGCTGCAGGCCGATCTGGCCGAGAGTCGAGATGCGCTGACGCTTTTCGGGAAGCTTCTGTTCCATCAGAGCCTCCCCGCCAAGAGGAAGCCGGAGCCGCCGCCGAGGCCGGCGCCCGGATGGGTCGAGGCGCCGATATGGTAGAGGCCTCGGATGCCGGTCTCATGGTTGCGGCTTGCCTTGAACGGCCGCCACAGGAAGGACTGATCGATGGTCGACGAGCCGCCGTAAGGATCGCCGCCGACAAGGTTGATGTTCATCGCTTCGAGATCGGCCGGCGAGTAGGCGCGGCGCGCGATCACCGTCTCCCGGAAGCCGTCGATGTGGCTGGCAAGGATCGCCTCAATCCTGTCGGCAAAGGCTTCGCGCAATGCGTCGCTCCATTGTCCGTCGGCCGGTGTTTCCAACTGGCCCGCCGCATCGCCTTTGATAACGCGCGGTGCCTCCGGCAGTTGCAGCCACAGGATCGCCTTGCCCTGCGGGCAGCGCGAGGGATCGAGCGCGTGCGGCTGGCCGACGCAGATGGTCGGCACCTCCGGCAGCAGGCCGCGCACCGCCTCGTTGCAGGCCTTCGACACGCCGTCGAGCCCCGGCGTGAGGTGCAGCAGCGCCACCTTGTCGAGGCCCTCGCCGCGCCAGGCCGGCGGCTTGTCGAGCGCATAGTGAATTTGGAAATTGCCCTTGCCGTAGCGGTATTTCAGCGTCGCCTCAGCGGCTGCCGCAGGGGCATCCCTGCCAAGCAGGCGGCTGTAAAGCTGTGTCGGCGTGACCGAGCAGATGACGCTCCTCGCCGCCGTCAGCGTCTCGCCGGAAGCAAGCCGCACGCCGCTGGCACGGCCGCCGCTCTGGACGATCGAGACGACATCGGCATTGACGCGGATTTCGCCGCCGCGTTCCTTGATCAGCGCCTCGAAGGCGGCGAGCAGGTTCTTCGCGCCGCCCTTGACGATCGGCGCGCCGGCCGCCTCCAGCGCGAAGGCTATAACCTTGGCGATCTGGCCGGAAAAAGCGTCTTCCGGCCCGAGCCCGGCATGCAGCACCCAGGGCGCCCAGAGCGCGCGGACGGTTTCCGACTTGTAAGCGGTCTCCAGCCAGCCGCGCGCCGGCACCAGCGCCTCGCCCATGAAGGCGGCAAGCTCGCGCGGACCGCGCCGCCAGGCCTCGCCGGCCAAGAGCTTGGTCGTCGGATAAGACCAGAGCGCGCCCCCGAGCAGGCCGAACAGCAGCCCGGCATTGCGCTCGATATCGCCGACATCGCCGCCATGGCGGTCGCCGTCGCCGGAGGCAATTGCGTTCAGCGCCGCGATGTTGGCGGCGCGGTCGGTGGTGAGCACGGCATGGCTGCCGTCGGGCCTGAGCACGCCGGTGGGCGTCGCGGTGTGGCAGAACTCCAGCCCGTGCCGCGCGAGGTCCTTGCCAAGTGCTGCATAGGCCGGCGAGGTGATGAACAGCACGAAGGTCGTCGCCATCACGTCATGGACGAAGCCCGGCGCCGTGATCTCCTCGGTGCGCATGCAACCGCCGGCGCGGTCGTTGCGCTCGAGCACGAGCACCTTGGCGCCCTTGGCACCGAGCATCGCCGCGCAGACCAGGGCGTTGATGCCGCTGCCGACGATGATGTGATCGGCGGCGGTCATTGGATGCTCCCAGGTGCTGGCAGTTGAAGGTCAATCGCGCAAAGCCGCGTTCCTTCGCGCCCCCCTCTGTCCTGCCGGACATCTCCCCCTCTAGGGGGGAGATCGGATGTCGCGACGACCTTCGCCAATCGCCCGCGTCGCGAAAATGAGCGGGGCGCTGGAACAGCTAATCTCCCCCCTTGAGGGGGAGATGTCCGGCAGGACAGAGGGGGGTGAGCGCCAGCGCTGCGAGGCTGCCACTCTCTACCCATCATCACTCCATCGCCCGCAAGCATGATCTTCTCCCGAAGACCGCCGCCTCGCCCTATTTGCCCGGCACCAGCGCCAGCGCGCGGACCGGGCTGCCGGTGCCGTGCTCGATCTTGAGCGGAGCGGCGATCAGGATCGCGCCTTTCGGCGGAAGCTGGTCGAGGTTGCAGAGGCTGGCCAGCCCGTAGCGATTGGCCTTGTGCATCAGCGTGTGCGCGGGAAACGGCGGCTCCATGCCGCCGGCCTTGCCGGCATCGGTGCCGATCGTCTCCGAGCCCCAGCCCTTGATGTCCTTGCCGATCAGGAACTGGATGGCTTCGGCCGTCGGTCCCGGCGTGTGTGGGCCGGTCTCGTTGGCGTTGAGGAACTCGGCCTCCGAGCCGTTGCGCTTGTACCAGTCGGTTCGCATCACCACCCATTCGCCGGGGTTGATCGCGCCGTGCTTGACCTCCCAGGCCTTGATGTGATCGACGGTGAGCAGGAAGTCGTGGTCGGCGGCGGCTTCCTTCGAGCAGTCGATGACGTTGACCGGGCCGACGAAATTCTGCGCCGGAATGGTGTCGGTGGCGCCGTCCGGATAGTCCTTGCCGGTGATCCAGTGCTGCGGCGCGTCGAAATGCGTGCCCGAATGCTCGCCAAGCTTCAGCCAGTTCCAGGCCCACCACGGCCCGTTCTTGTCATATTTGGAGATCGAGTGGATCTCGACCTTCGGCGTGTCGACGGCGAGTTCCGGCGGCAGCTTGATCAGCGGCGTGTCCGGTCCGAGCGGCGCCGACAGGTCGACCACCTTGATGGCGCCCGAAAGCAGCTGGCCGGCGACCTCGCCGAGGAGTTTTTGCGTGTCCATGGTTCTGTTCCCTCTTGTTCGTGACCTTCAAGGCTCGTTGCGGCCCTTAATATCCTACTAGACGAAAACATATGCATCTGCAATTATCTTTAAGCATAAAGCATTTTGGGGAGGGGCGTGAGCGAGTTCGACGCCATCTTTGTCGGGGCGGGCCACAACAGTCTGGCCTGCGCGGCGCATCTGTCGCTCAAAGGCTGGAAAACCGCGGTTTTCGAGCGCAGCCAGGCGATTGGCGGCGCCGTTCGGACCGCCGAATACACGCTTCCCGGTTTTCGTCACGATTTCGGCGCGATGAATCTGAGCCTGTTCGCCGGCTCGGCCTTCCATCGGAAATATGCAAATGAATTGAAAAGCCATGGGCTGGAATTCGCGCCCGTCGCCGATTGTTTCGCCAGCGCTTTCCCGGACAGGAAATGGTTCGGCGTCAGCAACGATCTCGAAAAGACCGTCTCGCGGCTCGCCACCTTCTCCGCCGCCGATGCCGCCAGCTGGCGCAGGCTGGTCGGCGCTTTTCCAGGCGAAGCGGAGCACCTCTTCCGCCTGCTGGGTTCGCCGATGAGCGCGCGGGCCCTGGCCGGCACGGCTGGGCACCTGTGGCGCAAGAAGGGTTTTGCCGGCGCGCTCGACACGGGCCGGCTGCTTCTCGCCTCGCCGCGCGCGTGGCTGGAGGAAAATTTCGAGACGCCGCATGTCAGGACGACGCTCGCCGCCTGGGGCATGCATCTCGACTTCGCTCCGGATATCGCCGGCGGCGCCGTGTTCCCGTACCTGGAATCGATGGCCAACCAGAGTTTCGGCATGGTGCTCGGCAAGGGCGGCGCCGACACCATCATCCGCGCGCTCGCCGGCATGGTCAAAACGGCCGGTGGCAAGATCACGCCCGGCGCGGAAGTATCGGAGATAATGGTTGCCGGTGGCCGGGCGACCGGTGTGCGTCTGGCTTCCGGCGAAACCCATGTCGCGAGCAAGGCCGTCGTTGCCGGCGTCGCGCCAGGAGCGCTTCCGGGCAAGCTTCTGCCCAATAGCTCCGGCGACGCCATCTTCGATACGGCGATGAAAAACTTCCGCCATGCGCCGGGCACGATGATGATCCATCTGGCGCTGGACGACCTGCCGCACTGGAGCGCCGGCGCCGAGCTTCGCCGGTTCGCCTATGTGCATCTGGCGCCCTCGCTCGATGCGATGTCGCGCGTCTACCAGCAAGCAATCGCCGGCATGCTGCCCGACCAGCCCGTGCTCGTCGTCGGCCAGCCGACGGCCGTCGATCCGTCGCGGGCGCCGTCAGGCAAGCATGTGCTGTGGGTGCAGGTGCGCATGCTGCCGGCTGAGATCCTTGGTGACGCGGCCGGCGAGATCGCGCCCGGTTCCTGGGACGCGGTCAAGGATGCCTATGCCGAGCGCGTGCTCGACATCATCGAGAGCTATGCGCCTGGTTTGAGGCAGAGGATCCTTGGCCGCGCCGTCTTCTCGCCGATCGATCTCGAGCGCGAGAACCCGAACCTCGTCGGCGGCGACCAGATTTGCGGCAGCCACCATCTGGCGCAGAATTTTCTCTTCCGTCCGGCGCGCGGCTTCGCGCGCTGGAACACGCCGGTCTCGAACCTCTACCTCACCGGTGCCGCGACCTGGCCCGGCGCCGGCACGGGTGCGGGCTCCGGCTACATGCTCGCCCAACAGCTCGGAGGAAACTAGCAGCCGGGATTCCAGGATGGACAAGGCGCGGTTGCCCACCAAACCTGGCGAATGAAAACACCGCGCGGACAATGACAGTCAAAGATGGACAACCAACAAGGGGAACGACCATGACCATCAACAGACGCGATTTGCTTGGATACGGCGCGGCGGCGATCGGCGCCGCCACGCTCGGCCTGCCGAGGGCAGCGAAGGCGGCGGACGAGCTCACGATCGCTTACAACGTCAACCTGCCCTCCTGGGACCCGACGACCGGACCTTCGGCGGTGAACCCGACCATCCAGGGGCTCTACCAGTCGGTGTTCGACCAGTTCATTCCGCAAAAGCCGGACCTCTCCTTCACGCCCGGCCTGCTCACCGAGTGGGGCTGGAACGACGACCGGAGCAAGGTGATGATGACGGTGCGCGAGGGTGTGAAGTGGCATGACGGCTCGCCCTTCACACCGGAAGACGTCGTGTGGTCGCTGCAGCGCGCGGGCGACGAGAAGACCGGCAATCCGATCCAGTTCGTCTGGAAGAACGTCAACAACTTCAAGATCGACGGCAACAAGATCACCGGCGACGTGGTGCAGTTCGACCCGGTCTATTTCAAATGGATGTCGTTCCTGACCGGCTACATCATGCCGAAGGCCTATTACGAGAAGGTCGGCGCCGAGGGCTTCGAGAAGGCGCCGATCGGCACCGGGCCCTATATGGTCGACAAGTTCGAGCGCAACGCCTTCCTGCGGCTCAAGGCCAATCCGAATTACTGGGGCAACAAGCCGGCCTTCGAGAATGTGACGATCAAGTTCGTCACCGACGCGGCGAGCCGGGTCGCGGAGGTCGAGTCCGGTTCCTCGCAGGTTACGCTCGAAATTCCTTACGAGGAATATGACCGGCTGATCGCCAAGGACGGGCTCGCCGGCTCGATCAAGAACGTCTCCGATATCGGCATGATCTTCTTCAACGACATCGAGGCGATGCTGGACAAGAACGTCCGCCAGGCGGCGGTGATGGCGGTGGACAAGGAGCTCTTGGTCAAGCGGCTGCTGCGCGGCTACGGCCAGCCGATCGCGACGCTGGAGACGCCGGAATACACGGCCTTCGATCCATCGATCAAGGTCGAGCACAATCCGGAAAAGGCCAAGGAGTTGCTCGCCGCTTCCGGCTATTCGCCGAAGAAGCCGGTGAAGTTCACGATACAGACGACCAAGGGCTTCAAGCCCAAGGACTACGAGATGATCCAGGCGATCGTCGGCATGTGGCGCAAGGTGGGCATCGAGGCCAAGATCGAGGTCTACGAGATCGCCAAGCATTACGAGCTGCGCGCCGCCGACAAGCTGGCGCCGGCCGCGTTCTACAATTGGGGCAACGCCATCGGCGATCCGACCACGTCGACCGGTTTCGCCATGTATGGCCCGAGCCCGCATTCGGTGTGGGACAGCCAGGACCTGATCGACAAGATCAACCCGCTTTGGGGTGAGAAGGACGAGGCCAAGCGTATCGCCGGCTGGAAGGCCGTCGACAAATACATCGCCGAGCAGGCCTATGTGCTGCCGCTGATGCAATATGCGCAGCCGATCGTGCATTCCAAGAAGGTCAATGTCGTGCAGCATGTTTCAGGAGCGTTGCTGCCGGCGCTGATGACCCCGGCTGCGTGATCGAGATGAGGAGGCGCGGTAGCGTGTCTCCTTCAACGACGCAGCCCCTCATCCGCCCTTCGGAGCACCTTCTCCCCGAGGGGAGAAGAGGTCGCCGACGGCTGAGCCAGCCTCTTCTCCCCGCCGGGGAGAAGGTGGCCGCGAAGCGGCCGGATGAGGGGGAGTTCGTTAGAGTGATTACACACGCATGCTGCTGCAGAGATTCCTCGTTCGTCTTGTGACGATGCTGGTCACGCTGTTCGGCGTCGCCGTCGTCGTCTTCGTCGTCATTCGCGTGGCGCCCGGCGATCCGATCGCCATGATGCTGCCGCCCGGCGCCAGCGACGACGACATCGCGCGGCTGCGCGCGCTCTATGGGCTGGACAAGAGCATCGTGCAGCAGTTCTTCATCTGGCTCGCGGGCGTGCTGCATGGCGATTTCGGCACCTCGATCTCGCTGCGCCAGGACGTGCTGGGGCTGGTGTTCAACCGGCTGCCGGCGACGCTCGAACTTGCAACCGTCGCGCTGCTGATGGCGATTGCGATCGGCGTCAGCGCGGCGATCCTCGGCGCCCGCTCGCGCGGCACCGCGGTCGAGGCCGGCATCGATATCGCAAGCGGCGCGACGCTCTCCATCCCCGACTTCCTCTGGGGGCTGGTGCTGATCCTGCTGTTCGGAGTGCTCATCCCCGTGTTCGACATTTCCGGCCGCGTGTCGCCGCAGCTCGACCTGCCCTTCGTCACCCAGTTCTATCTTGCCGAAAGCATTCTCAGGCTCCGCTTCGATCTCACCTGGGATTTGCTGAAGCACATGCTGATGCCGGCAGTTGCGCTGGCTCTCCCGTTGGCGGCGATCATCGCGCAGCTCCTGAAACAGTCGCTGAAGGAGGTGCTCGACCTCGACTATGTCGTGCTGGCGCGGGTGAAGGGTTTTTCCGAAACGCAGGTGATCCTGCGCGAGGCGCTGAAGAACGCGGCGCTGCCGACGCTGACGCTGGTCGGCGTGCAATTCACCTTCCTGATCGGCGGCACCGTCATCGTCGAGCGGCTGTTCTCCTATGAGGGGCTCGGCAACATGGCGATCGATGCCGTCATCAACCGCGACCTGCCACTGATCCAGGGCATCGTGCTGGTCTTCGCGCTGCTCTTCGTGCTGATCAACTTGGCCGTCGACATGATGTATGCGCTGCTCAATCCGAGGCTGCGCCATGGATGAGGCGCGCATCTCGCGACGCGGTCTGAGTCCAAGGCTGTGGCTGGCCGGCGGCTGGCTGCTCCTTGCGCTGCTTGCGGCCATCTTCGCGCCGCTGATCGCGCCGCAGGATCCATTGGCGCAGGACCTGATGCTGGAGCGGCTGCCGCCCTTCTGGCTGGACGGCGCCGAACCCGGCTACTGGCTGGGCACCGACAGCCTCGGCCGGGATCTGTTGTCGCGGCTGATCTTCGGCGGCCGCATCGCCTTCATCGTCGCCTTTGCCGCGGCGTCCGCGGCCTGTATCGTTGGCTCGGCGCTCGGGCTGATCGCAGGCTATTTCGGCGGCTGGGCCGACCGCATCATCTCGCGCGTCGTCGATGTCTGGATGGCGTTCCCGCCTGTGCTGTTCGCGATCCTCTTGGTCGCGGTGCTGGGCACGGGCTTAAACTCCGTCATCATAGCCATTGCCGTCATCGATTGGACGCGCTTCTGCCGGGTGATCCGCGCCGAGGCGATGAGCCAGGCGCGCATGGACTATGTCGAAAGCGCGCGCATCGCCGGCTATGGCCGCATCGGCATCATGCTGCGCGAGGTGCTGCCCAACGTGGTGCCTTCCGTGGTCGCGTTGCTGTCGCTGGAGATGGGCATCGCCGTCATCGTCGAGGCGATCCTGTCCTTCGTTAATCTGTCGATCTCGACTGACGATCCGACCTGGGGCGGCATCATCGCCGAAGGACGGCTGTCGATCCACCAGGCCTGGTGGGTGCTGGTGTTTCCGCTGGTCACGCTGATCCTCACCGTGCTTTCCTTCAGCCAGTTCGGCGAGGGATTGAAGGCGCGCTTCGATCCGGTGCTGCGATGAGCCCGTGCCTCGACATTCGTCGCTTGAGCGCCGTGCTGCCCAACGGCCAGCGCGTGCTGCGCTCGGTCTCGCTCGCCGTCCAGCCTGGCGAGGTTCGCGCGCTGGTCGGCGAGAGCGGCGCCGGCAAGACGATGATCGGCAAGGCGGTGCTCGGCGTCCTGCCGAAGAGCGTGCGCATCGTCGAAGGCGAGATGCTGATCGAGGGCGAGGATCTCGGCCGCCTCGATGCGAAAGCACGACGGGCCCTGATCGGCGCGCGTACGGCGCTGATCCCGCAGGACCCGCTCACCGCGCTCAACCCGTCGCGCCGCATCGGCCCGCAGATGACCGACCGGTTGGTGCGCATCCTCGGCTGGAGCGGCGAGAGGGCGGACAAACGCATCCGCCAGCTGCTCGACGAGGTGCAGATCCGCGATCCCGAGCGCGTGCTGAAAAGCTATCCGCATGAATTGTCCGGCGGCATGCGCCAGCGCGTGCTGATCGCTGCCGCCTTTGCCGCTGAACCCAGGCTGATCGTCGCGGACGAGCCGACGACAGCGCTGGATGTGACCGTGCAGAAGCAGATCCTGCGGCTGATCGCACAGCTGCAGCGCGACCACGGCACCGCGATCCTGTTCGTGACCCATGATCTCGGCGTCGTCGCCAAGATCAGCCAGAAGGTGTCGGTGCTCTATGCCGGCAAGGTTGTGGAAGAAGCCGAGACTACGGCCCTCTTCGCGTCCCCGCAGCATCCCTACACGCGGGCGCTGATCGCGGCGACGCCGCGGTACACCGATCCGCATGCGTCGCTGAAGCCGGTGGACGAGACGGTGCTCGCCGGGCTCACGGCCGAGATCGCGGCGGCCGACAAAGCGTGGAGGCCCGGCCATGGCTGAGCCGCTGTTTTCCGTGCGCGGGCTGAAGGTGGCGCTGCCCGACATGACGCGCAAGCCGCTGATCGGCCGCGCGCCGCTGGCCGAGATCCTCAAGGGACTGGACTTCGACCTGCCCAAGGGATCGGTAACCGGCATCGTCGGCGAGTCCGGCTCGGGCAAGTCGACGCTCGGCCGCGCGCTGGTGCGGCTGATCGAGCCAAGCGCGGGAGCCATCAACTTCGAAGGACGCGACATCAGCCATCTTTCGGAAGCCGAGCTCCGGCCGCTTCGCCGCGATCTGCAGATGATCTTCCAGGATCCGATGTCGTCGCTCAATCCGCGACACACGATCTTCAACATCATTGCCGCGCCGCTCAGGCAGAACGGGCTTGGCGACAGGCTCAAGGAGCGCGTGGCGGAAGCCTTGCAGCGTGTCGGCCTGCCGCAGAATTTCGCCGGCCGCTACCGCCACGAGCTGTCCGGCGGCCAGCGCCAGCGCGTCGGCATCGCCAGGGCGCTGGCGCTGTCGCCGAAATTCGTGCTGGCTGACGAGATCGTCTCCGGCCTCGACGTCTCGACACAAGCGCAGATCCTGACGCTGCTGGAGAAACTAGCGGCCGAGATGGGACTGACGGTCGCCTTCATCAGCCACGACCTGTCGGTGATCCGGCGGCTCTGCCAGCAGGTCATCGTCATGCGCGAAGGCAGGATCGTCGAGGCCAGCGCCACCGACGCGCTGTTCGACGATCCGCAGGAGGCCTACACGCGCGACCTGCTCGCCGCCATTCCGCTGCCTGAGATCGACGCGGACTGGCTGCGGCCGCCTGCCAAGGCGCCTGTGTGAGGAGAGCTTGACTACCCGCACGCCGAATAGCGGGCCTCGGATGTGCGTCTTCAAGTCAGCCCGCGAACGGAGGGTGACATGAACTACGCAACCCGCGGCACGATGGTCGCCGCGATCCTGCTCGGCGCAATGGGAGCGGCCTCGGCCGACTCGATACCCGGCATGCGCGGCCACGACCACACCGGCATCACCGTGCCCGACATGAAACAGGCCGTCGGCTTCTTCACCGATGTCGTCGGCTGCAAGAAGGCGATGTCGTTCGGTCCGTTCGCCGACGACAAGGGCACCTTCATGCAGGACCTGCTCGGCGTCGATCCGAAGGCGGTGATCGAGGAGATCACCATGGTCCGCTGCGGCACGGGATCGAACATCGAGTTGTTCAAATATACGGCACCGGACCAGAAGAACCTGCAGCCGAAGAACAGCGACATAGGCGGCTTCCACATCGCCTTCTATGTCGACGACGTCGCCGCGGCGAAAACCTACCTCGACGCCAAAGGCGTGAAGACCAGGCTGGGGCCGCTGCCGGTCAAGGAAGGGCCGGCGGCCGGCCAAACCATCATCTATTTCCAGGCGCCCTGGGGATTGCAGCTCGAAGCAATCAGCTACCCGCAAGGCATGGCCTACGAGAAGGGCGCGGAGACTGTGCTGTGGAGCCCGAAGGATCCGACCAAGTGAGCGGATCCGCTAGAGCGTCGAGCAATCGTTCAATTATGAAACTTCAAGCTTGAAATAATTGATCGCTGGCGCAATACTGAACATTGGGATCGCCGGCCTCGCCGGCGACTCCTATGCGAAGAGGAGATCGCAAGACATGAAGGTTGCGGTTCTCGGCGGCGGACCGGCCGGACTCTACTTTGCCATCTCGCTGAAATTGCGCGATGCCGCGCATGAGGTGACGGTCTATGAACGCAACCGCCCGGACGACACGTTCGGCTGGGGTGTAGTGCTATCAGCCGAGACGCTGGAGAACCTGACCAGGAACGACCCGGTCAGCGCCGTCTGGATCAAGAAGCATTTCGCCTATTGGGACGACATCGCCGTCATCCATGACGGCGTGCGCACCGTCTCCACCGGCCACGGCTTCTGCGGCATCGGCCGCAAGCGGCTCCTGATCCTGCTGCAGCGGCGAGCGCGTGAGCTCGGCATCAAGATGATGTTCGAGACGGAGATTTCCGACCCGAGGCCGTTCATGGAAACGCATGACCTGGTGGTCGCGTCCGACGGGCTGAACTCGAGGTCACGCGCGGCTTTCGCCGATGTCTTCAAGCCGGACATCGACACCCGCAAGTGCAAGTTCGTGTGGCTCGGCACGACGCAGAAATTCGACGACGCCTTCACCTTCATCTTCGAGAAAACGGAGCATGGCTGGGTGTGGGCGCATGCCTACCAGTTCGACAGCGAGACCGCGACATTCATCGTCGAGTGCAGTCAGCAAACGTGGGAGCGCTTCGGCTTCGGCGCGATGACGCAGCAGGAGTCGATCGCGGTCTGCGAGCGCATCTTCGAAAAACATCTCGGCGGCCATCCGCTGATGACCAACGCCAACCACATTCGCGGTTCGGCCTGGATCAACTTCCCGCGCGTGCTGTGCGAGCGCTGGTCGCACAAGAACCTGGCGCTGATGGGCGATGCCGCGGCCAGCGCCCATTTCTCGATCGGCTCCGGCACCAAGCTCGCGCTCGAAAGCGCGGTGGCGCTCGCGGACTATGTCGAGTCCGAGCCCGACCTCGAGGCCGCCTTCCGCAAATACGAAGACGCGCGGCGCACCGAGGTGCTCAAGCTGCAATCGGCGGCGCGTAACTCACTCGAATGGTTTGAGGAGGTGGAACGCTATCTCGGATTAGATCCTGTTCAGTTCAACTATTCGCTGCTCACCCGCTCGCAGCGCATCAGCCACGAGAACCTTCGTCTGCGCGACGCCGAATGGCTGGCGGGCGCCGAAGAGTGGTTCCAGCGCAAGGCCGGCGCCGGCGGCAACAGCTTACGCCGCGCGCCGATGTTCGCGCCGTTCAGGCTGCGCGACATGGCGCTCAGCAACCGCATCGTCGTCTCGCCGATGGCGCAGTACAAGGCGGTCGACGGCTGCCCGACAGACTGGCATTTCGCTCACTATGCCGAGCGCGCCAAGGGAGGCGCCGGTCTGGTCTATATCGAGATGACCTGCGTCAGCCCGGAAGGACGCATCACGCCCGGATGCCCCGGCTTCTACAAGCCGGAACACGAGGTCGCCTGGAAGCGCCTGGTCGATTTCGTCCATGCCGAGACCGAGGCGAAAATCTGCGCCCAGATCGGCCATTCCGGCGCCAAGGGCTCGACCCGCCTCGGCTGGGAAGGAACCGACGAGCCGCTCGCCTCCGGCAACTGGCCGGTCATGGCGCCGTCGGCGGTGCCATGGTCGCCGCAGAACCAGGTGCCGAAGGCGATGGACCGCGCCGACATGGACGTCGTGCGCGACCAGTTCGTCGCTGCGGCTAAGATGGCCGGGCGCTGCGGTTTCGACATGCTGGAGATCCATGCCGCGCATGGCTATCTGCTCTCCGCTTTCATCACGCCGCTCACCAACAGGCGCACCGACGACTATGGCGGCTCGCTTGAAAACCGCATGCGCTATCCATTGGAGATCTTCCATGCGGTGCGCGCGGTGTGGCCGGCCGAGAAGCCGATCTCCATGCGCATCTCCGCCAATGACTGGGTGGGCATCGAGGGCGTCACGCCGGCCGACGCGGTCGAGATCGCAAAGTTGCTACATCACGCAGGCGTCGACCTCTGCGACGTCTCGGCCGGCCAGACCACGATCGCTGCCAAGCCTATCTATGGCCGCATGTTCCAGACGCCGTTCTCCGACCGCATCCGCAACGAGGTCGGCATGGCGACGATGGCGGTCGGCAACATCTATGAGCCCGACCACGCCAATTCGATCCTGATGGCCGGCCGCGCCGACCTGGTGGCACTGGCCAGGCCGCATCTCACCGATCCCTATTGGACGCTGCATGCGGCGGTGACCCTCGGCGACCGTGGCGTCAAATGGCCGGATCCCTATCTGCGCGGACGCGACCAGATCTATCGCCTGGCCGAACGCGAAGCAGCGGCGGGGCTGAAGGTATGAGCGCTTCCATGTTGTTAGGTCGGCGCCGCCCCTCATCCGCCTGCCGGCACCTTCTCCCCACAATAGCATGCAGGGCAGCTTGGCGCATGCATTGTCTTGCGCTGCGCTGGTCGACCCCCACTCCGTCTCGGCTTCGCCGATCCACCTCTCCCCCGATCGACGGGGGAGAGGAAGGGCGCGAGCCGATGAGGCTCCCTTCCTTTCCCTCCGGAGGGGGGAAAGGTGGCGCTGCGAAGCAGCGACGGATTGGGGGAACCACCTGGCAACCAAGCATCGGGCCAATCAGTCACACCAGTCACAGAATATCTTTGCATGCCATGGCGTTGGTCTGGCGTGAGGGTGAGGAGCAGCGCGATGTTTCGAGGGTTGGCGCATGATCTCCGGCAGGCACGCCCTCGTCACCGGCGGCGGTTCCGGCGTTGGCCGCGCCATCGCGCTGGCGCTGGCGAAAGCGGGCGTTGACGTCACCATCTGCGGCCGGCGCGAAGAAGCGCTCGCCGAGGTCGCAAAGGAAAACGACCGCATCTTCGGCATCGCCGCCGATGTCACCGACGAAGCCGAAATGGCGACCCTCTACGAGAAGGCGGGGGCCGCGCGCGGACCGTTCGACATCGTGGTCGCCAATGCCGGCATGGCCGGCAGTGCGCCGGCGCATAAGGCCTCGCTGGCCGACTGGCAGCGCACGCTCGACGTCAACCTCACCGGTGCCTTCCTGACCGTTAAGCCGGCGCTTGCCGGCATGCTGGCGCGGAAGACGGGCCGCATCGTCTTTGTCGCTTCGACGGCCGGCCTGAAAGGCTATGCCTATGTCGCGCCTTATGTCGCCGCCAAGCATGGCGTCGTAGGATTGATGCGGGCCTTGGCCACTGAGACCGCCAAGTCGGGCGTCACCGTGAATGCCGTCTGCCCCGGCTTCGTCGAGACGGACATGCTGGAAGAATCCATCCAGCGTATCGTCGAAAAGACCGGACGCCCCGCCGACGAGGCGCGCGCGAGTCTTGTCGCGACCAACCCGCAAGGGCGTTTCATCCAGCCCGAGGAAGTCGCCGAAGCCGTGCTGTGGCTGTGCAGTGACGCGGCGCGGTCGATCACCGGACAGGCGATCTCGGTCTCGGGGGGCGAGACATGGTAGCGGGACCGACGTCCACCGGGCCGGGCAAGGACAGGCTGCGCCTATGGATACGCCTGCTGCGCGCCTCGCGCACCATCGAGGCCGAGCTGCGCGAGCGGCTGAAGAAGGAGTTCGACACCACGCTGCCGCGCTTCGACGTGATGGCGGCGCTCTACCGGTCGCCGGAAGGCATGCTGATGAGCGACCTGTCGCGCTTCCTGCTGGTGTCGAACGGCAATGTGACGGGCATCGTCGACCGGCTGGTCTCGGAAGGGCTGGTGACACGGGCGCGGCGCAACGGCGATCGTCGCACCTCGATGGTGCGGCTGACCGAGGAAGGTTCGAAGTCTTTCGCGGCAATCGCCGCCGCGCATGAAAGCTGGGTCGGCGAGCTGCTCGGCACTGTCAGCGAGGACGAGGCGCGAAGCCTGACCGGCATGCTGAAATCGTTCCGCAGCAATTGGGAGGGACGCGAATGAGCGCCATGGCCAAGCTCAAGCCGAAGCACTTCCTCTGGGAGGTCGAAGGCCGGGTCGCAAGGATCCGGCTCGACCGCCCGGAGCGCAAGAACCCGCTGACCTTCGACAGCTACGCCGAGCTGCGCGACACGTTTCGCGAGCTCGTTTATGCCGAGGATGTCGACGCCGTGGTGTTCCTGCCCAATGGCGGCAATTTCTGCTCGGGCGGCGATGTCCACGACATCATCGGCCCGCTGGTCAAGATGGATATGAAGGCGCTGCTCGCCTTCACGCGCATGACCGGCGACTTCGTCAGGGCGATGCTCAACTGCGGCAAGCCGATCATCTCGGCAGTCGACGGCGTCGCGGTCGGCGCCGGCGCGATCATCGCCATGGCTTCCGATATCCGCGTCGCCACGCCTGAGGCAAAGACGGCTTTCCTGTTCACCCGCGTCGGGCTTGCCGGCTGCGACATGGGCGCCTGCGCGATCCTGCCGCGCATCATCGGCCAGGGCCGCGCCGCCGAGCTGCTCTACACCGGCCGCACCATGAGCGCTGCCGAAGGCGAGCGCTGGGGGTTCTACAATCGCCTGGTCGATGCGGCGACGCTCGAGGCGGACGCGCTCGATATGGCGGCGCGCATCGTCTCCGGGCCGACCTTTGCGCATGGCATCACCAAGACGCAGCTCAACCAGGAATGGTCGATGAGCCTCGACCAGGCGATCGAGGCGGAAGCGCAGGCGCAGGCGATCTGCATGCGGACCGGCGATTTCGAGCGGGCGTACAAGGCGTTCGTGGCGAAAGAGAAGCCGGTGTTCGAGGGGAATTGAGGATGGATTGTTTATTGGAGACGCTGGCGGGACAGCGCCCCCCTCTGGCCTGCCGGCCATCTCCCCCACAAGGGGGGAGATCAGATGTCACGTCGGCTTTCGCTAATTTCCAACGTCGAAGGAAGAGCGTCGCCGGCGAAGCTGCCGATCTCCCCCCTTGTGGGGGAGATGTCCGGCAGGACAGAGGGGGGCGCCGTAGAGCGGAGATCTTAGAGAGTAGCGGGGGCGCCAATGCCTGACCGCACCTTCCTCGACTGGCCTTTCTTCGAAGACCGCCACCGCCAACTCGCCGAGCGCCTCGACGCCTGGTGCGCGAAAAACCTGCCGGTCGATCATCACGACGTCGACGCCGCCTGCCGCGCGCTGGTGGCGATGCTTGGCCAGGACGGCTGGCTCAAGCCGACCGCGCTCGATCCGGACAATCCCGCACCGCTCGATGTACGCGCGCTCTGCATCACGCGCGAGACGCTGGCGCGCCATGACGGCCTCGCCGATTTCGCCTTTGCCATGCAGGGGCTGGGCACCGGCGCGATCTCGCTCTTCGGCACGCCGGACCAGCAGCGCTGGCTGGAAAAGACGCGGGCCGGCGAGGCGATCTCCGCCTTTGCACTTTCGGAACCGCGCTCAGGCTCGGATGTCGCCAACATGGAGATGACGGCCGTCCGCGACGGCGGCGACTATGTGCTTTCCGGCGAAAAGACCTGGATCTCCAATGGCGGCATCGCCGACGTCTATACCGTCTTTGCACGGACCGGCGAGGCGCCGGGCGCCAAGGGGATTTCCGCCTTCGTCGTGCCCGCCAACGCGAAGGGCCTCGGCGTTGCCGAACGGCTGGAAGTGATTGCCCCGCATCCGCTGGCTAGGCTGTCTTTCGACAATGTGCGCGCTCCTGCGTCCGCCATGATCGGCAAGCCCGGCGATGGTTTCCGCATCGCCATGTCGGTGCTCGACGTCTTCCGCTCGACGGTCGGCGCCGCGGCTCTCGGCTTCGCCCGCCGGGCGCTGGACGAAAGCGTCAAGCGGGCCGCCGAACGAAAACTGTTCGGCGCGCCGATGGCAGAGCTGCAGATGGTGCAGGGCCACATCGCCGACATGGCGCTGGATGTCGACGCCGCCGCGTTGCTCATCTATCGCGCCGCCTGGACCAAGGACATGGGCGCCGCGCGCGTCACACGCGAGGCGGCGATGGCGAAGCTCTTCGCCACCGACAAGGCGCAGGAGGTGATCGACAAGGCGGTGCAGCTGCATGGCGGCGACGGCGTGCGCAAGGGTCACATCGTCGAGAGCCTCTATCGCGAGATCCGGGCGTTGCGCATCTATGAGGGAGCATCGGACGTGCAGAAGGTGGTGATCGCCAGGCAGGTGATGGGTGCGGCGTGAGCCGGAAAAATGAACTCAAGGGGCTAGATATGCACACCATCCTGCAGCCGAAAGGCTGGGCCAAGCCGATCGGCTACGCCAATGGCGTCGCGGCGCGCGGACGCCTCGTGTTCGTCGGCGGCCAGGTCGGCTGGAACGCCGAATGTCGTTTCGAAACCGACGACTTCGTCGGCCAGGTGCGCCAGACGCTCGCCAACATCGTCACGGTGCTGGCCGAAGCGGGCGGAGAGCCGCAGCACATCACGTCGATGACCTGGTATTTCACCGACAAGGCCGAATATCTCGCCAATCTCAAAGGAATCGGCGCGGCCTACCGCGCCGTCATCGGCCGGCATTTCCCGGCGATGGCCGCCATGCAGGTGATGGCGCTGGTTGAGGATCGGGCGAAGGTCGAGATACAGGCTACGGCGGTTATACCGGAGTGAGGTCTGGGCTTGGGTTTGATTGCTCGACAATAGGTCGCTGGCGCCCCCAGCCTGGACGGCCAATTTTCAACATCGGCGCTGCCCCTCATCTGGCTGCCGCCATCTTCTCCCCGTAAAACGGGGAGAAGGGGCTGTCATCGGCGGTTTCGCCAATCGCCAGAGTTGTTGAGCAAGCGCCAACGCTGCGATCAGCCCCCTTCTCCCCGTTCGCGGGGAGAAGGTGCCGGCAGGCAGATGAGGGGCGGCGCCAACGCCGGTAGTTAGAACCTCAGCCCAGGTTGTTGATCGCGATCCACACGCGTCGCTTGGCTCCCGCCACAATTTGTGATCAGATGATCATGCCTGCTTCGGTGGGCCGCTTATGTGTCTTCGCACATAGGCTTTATCGGAGGAAAGCAAAAGCGTGGCTCTGGGCTTCGAACCGGTATCGGGACGCATCACCGTCCAGGATGGCGTCTATCAGCAGCTTCGCCATGCCTTGATGGTCGGCAGCTTCGATCCCGGGCAGGTGCTGACCATCGCCTCGCTGGCCGAGGCTTTCGGCACGTCGAACATGCCGGTGCGCGAGGCCTTGCGGCGGCTGGCGGCGGAGAACGCGCTGGAAATCTCGCAAAACGGCTCGGCCTGCGTGCCGGTGGTGACGCAGGCGCGGCTCGACGACCTCTGCCGGGCCCGCCTCGCCGTCGAGGGGCTCGCCGCCGAGCTTGGCGCGCCGCGCCTGACCGCGGCCGAGATCGCCACCCTGCAGAGGGTCACCGACGAGCAGCAGGCGATCGGCCGCGACGGCAGCATCTACGAGCTGATCGCCAAGAACCAGCAGTTCCACTTCACCATCTATCGCGCCTCCGGCTCCGACGTGCTGTTCCAACTGATCGAGACGCTGTGGCTGCGGTTCGGCCCTTACATGCGGCTGTTGTCCAACCATGTCGCGCCGCTGATGCGCGCAGGTGTCATGGAGCCCTCGGGCCGGCACGTCGCGATCATCGCGGCGCTCAAGGACAAGGATTTCGCGCGAGCCCGCGAGGAAGTGGTGGCCGACATCACCGCGACGCAACAGACCCTGCGCACGATCTGCCCGGATGTGCCCGAGCCCCGTGCGGTGGATTTCGCCGCCTTCGGCAAGGCTTCCTGATTCCCAACAGGTCGCTGACATGTCGGCGGCCAAGGGTTTCATGGCTCGCTTTGCTCAATCATCGCAAACGTTTGGCATTGGCTGAAGCCTCCACAACGTCGTCATCCTCGGGCGTAGCGACGCGAAGCGGAGCGAAGACCCGAGGATCCATGCCGTGACGCTTGAGCGCTCCCGCGGTGCAGAATTCTGCTCCGCTGCACCCTTCGACCAAGGTAACGGCATGGATCCTATGGTCTGCGCAGCGTCGCTTCGCTCCTTGCTCCGCTGTAGGATGACGAAACTGAGAGGCGCTTCGACCTATCCCCACAGTGTGCGATTTTGCAGCGGCTTCCTGGACCAAAACAATCGCACATTTTTTGCCCGCCAAACCGGTCCTTTCCGACCGCCGGCGATTGATCCCTGTCCGGTTTTGTGATCACATGATCACAAGGGAGCGAGAGACAGCAAATGTCCGGCTATTTTCTCTACCATTCGATCGGCACTTTCCCCGGCAAGGCCGAGCGGATGGCCACCGCGCTGACGGAGTTTTCCAACATCTGGTCGGCGGGGGATGATGGCCAATGGCCGGCCGCGCTTGCCGCGCGGCAGCGCTTCATCGATGCCTGGACGCGGCTGATCGAGGCGCCGCGGGGCACGCTCACCACTGCCGAAAATGTCACCGCCGCGCTCTACAGCCTGATCGGCGGCCTGCCGGCCGTGCGCCCGGTGGGAAAACGCCTGCTGGTTGCCGGCGACTGTTTTCCGAGCCTGCATTTCCTGCTCGCCGGTCTCGCCGAGCGCTTCGGGTTCACGCTCGACACGGTGCCGCTGCGGCCAGGCGAAAACTGGGTGCGCGACGAGGATTTCATCGCCCGCTGGCAGGAAGACGTCGGGCTGGCGCTGATCACCTTCGTCACCTCGACGGCCTCGCACCGCTGCGATGTCGGGCGGCTCGCCGCGCATGGCCGCGCCATGGGCAGCATCGTCGGCGTCGACGTCACGCAAGGCATCGGCGTCGCGCCGTTTTCCGTGGCAGCGACGCCGGTCGATTTCGTCGTCTCGACATCGCTGAAATGGCTGTGCGGTTCCTCCGGCGCCGGCATCCTGCAAATCACCCCCGACCTGCTCACGACCTGTCGGCCGGAGCTGCGCGGCTGGTTCAGCCAGCCGAACCCGTTCTCCTGGGACCTCGACGCCTTCACCTATGCCGACGATGCGCGCCGCTTCGACCACGGCACGCCGGCGATCCTCGCAAGCGTGGCCTCGCTGCCCGGGCTGGAATGGGTGGAGAAGACCGGCATCGACGCCATCCGCGCGCAGAATGCAATGCTCGTCGAGCGCATCATCAACGCCGCTCTGGACAATGGCTGGGCGGTCCGCTCGCCACTCGATGCCAAGGAACGCGGCGGCAGCGTCATGCTCGGCCTGCCGCAAGGCGCAGAGCCGGCAAAGATCGTCGCTTCGCTGCGCAACGAGCGGCTTTACTGCGATGCGCGTGGCACGACGCTGAGGCTGTCGCCGGGCATGGTCACGACGGAGGCGGCGACCGAAGCGCTGATCGCGCGGCTCAAGGAGCATATCGGTTCGCGGCGGCGCCGCGCATCCTGAATTCAGGCACCGCCTCGCCTGCGGCGCCCGGGAGTTGGGCGCCGAAAGGGGCGGATGAGGAACCGAACCAGAGGGAAGCAAGATGTTGAAACGTCTAGGACTGATTGGGGTGATCATCGCCGCAGGCGTCGCCTTCGCGGCACCTGCCTTTGCCGACAAGATCATGGTTGGCGCCTACCCGGCCAACCCGCCATGGGAATACAAGACCGATTCCGGCGGCTTCGAAGGTTTCGAGATCGACGTCGCCAACGATGTCGCCAAGCGCATCGGCGCCGAGGTCGAATTCCAGGATCTCGGCTTCCAGGCGCTGTTTGCGGCAACCGCTTCGGGCCGCATCGACTTTGCCGTCTCCTCGATCTCGGTGACCAAGGAGCGGCTGCAGAACCAGGGCTTCACGCAAGCCTATTACGACAGCGACGGCACCATCGTCGGCAAGGCGGATTCCACCATCAAGTCGCTCGACGACCTCAAGGGCAAGACCATCGGCGTCATCGCCGGCTCCACCGGCGAGGCCTACATGAAGGAAAACGCCGCCAAGCTCGGCGTCGCCGAGACCAAGAGCTACAACGCCCAGCAGGACCTTTTGCTCGACGTGCAGAACGGCCGCATCGACGGCGGCGCCGGCGAGCTCGCCGGCTTCCTGTTCGCCATCAAGCAGATGCCGGCGCTGAAGATCCTGGTCCGCATCCCGACCGGCGAGCGCTTCGCGATGATGACCAAGAAGGGCCATCCGCTGCTGGAGAAGGTCAACGACGCCATCAGCGAAATGAAGAAGGACGGCACGATGGCCGCGATCCACAAGAAGTGGTTCGGCGTCGATCCGGAGGCCGGTACCAGCACGGTGACGCCGGGCCCTATCCCGCAGTAAGCCGGCTAATCACAATATTCGACGAGAGCGGCGGCAAGGGCTGGCGCTCTCGCTTCGACAATTCGGGTCCTTGCCGAACATGGCGGGCCTTGTCTGACGGTGAGCGCGCCGATGGAATTGATCGATACCTTCTTCAACTGGGGCATCCTGGTCCGATCCTTTCCGATCCTCATTCGCGGGCTCGGCAACACCATCCTGCTCGGCTGCGCCGCGATCGTCTTTGGCACCATCGCCGGGCTGGCGATCTGCCTGGTGCGGCTCTACGCCCCGAAGCCGCTCAGGCGGCTGGCGACGCTCTATATCGACATGTTCCGCGCGCTGCCGATCCTGGTGGTGCTGATCCTGATCTACTACGCCCTGCCCTTCATCGGCATCCGGCTCTCGTCCTTCGTGTCGGCTGCGCTTGCGCTGTCGCTGGTGCTCGCGGCCTTCACCGCGGAAGTCTGCCGCGCCGGCATCCAGAACATCCCGAAAGGCCAGTTCGAGGCGGCCGCGGCACTCGGCCTGCCCTTCTGGGTCGCCATGCGCAAGGTGATCCTGCCGCAGGCGATCCGCGTCGTCATCCCGCCGCTCACCAGCAACTGCGTCTCGGTGTTCAAGGACACCGCGCTCGCCTCCGTCGTTGCGATGCCGGACCTCTTGAAACAGGCGACCGACGCGCAGGCGCTGATGGCCAACCCGACGCCGCTGATCGGCGCCGCGATCATCTACCTCGCCTTCCTGTGGCCGCTGGTGCGGCTGGTCGGCTACCTCGAAGAGCGCGGCAAGGCCCAGTCCGGCGCGCACTAACCTCCCCTCGAATGACATTGATGACCTAAAGGAGACTCCTCGTGAACCAGCACCATGTTTCGAAAGCGCCGAATTCGAAAGCGCATGATGGGGCCGCTTCGTTCCCGGTCGAGAGGATCCGCGCCATGTTCCCTGCGCTGAAGCAGGCCGGCGACTTCATCTTCATGGACAACGCCGCCGGCGCGCAGATCCCGCAAAGCGTGCTCGACGCCGTGACCAACCATCTGGTCGGGCACAACGTCCAGCGCGGCGGCCGCTACGGCCGCAGCGTCACCGTCGACCAGTCGGTCGCCGACGCCCGCGAAAGCGTTGCGCTTTTGATCAACGCCTACAGCCCATCCGAAATCTGCTTCGGCATGAACGCCACCTCGTTCATCCGTCTGGTCAGCCTCGGCATCGGCCAGATGCTTGCCAAAGACACAGATGAGGGACGCGACGAGATCGTCGTCACCGACATGGACCATGACGCCAACATCGCCACCTGGCTGGCGCTGGAGCAGGCCGGCGCCAAGTTTAGATGGTGGCGCATGCGCGAGGACGGCAATCTCCATGTCGACGACCTCAAGCCGCTGGTCTCGGAGCGCACCCGGCTCGTCGCCTGTACGGTGACGGCGCATTCGATCGGCTCGATCGTAGACGTCGCTTCCGTCTCCCGGATCGCGCATGCGGCAGGCGCGGAAGTGTTTCTCGACTGCGTGCATTACGGCCCGCACGGGCTGATCGACGTGCAGGCCTGGGACTGCGACTATCTCGTCTGCTCCGGCTACAAGAATTTCTCGCCGCATATGGGCTTCCTCTGGGGCCGCTTCGACACGCTGAAGCAACTGCCGACCTTCCGCGAGGACTTCATTCCGGACGAGCCGCCCTACAAGGTTGAAGCTGGCACCTTCATCTACGAGAACGTCTCCGGCATGGATGCGGCGGTGCGCTATCTGGAATCGGTCGGCCGCAATTTCCTAGCTCAGAACAACCGCTCGCGCCGCGACAACATCGTCGCCGGCATGAACGCCATCCGCGACTACGAGCTGATGCTGGCGCGCGAGATGCTGAAGGTGCTGAAGGATTGCGGCGCGACCATCTACGGCGTCGCCGACGAAGCGCGCATCAACGAGCGCGTGCCGACCTTCTGCTTCAACATCGGCACGCTGTCGCCGCAAAGGATCGTCGAGGAGATGGCCGCCATGCAGATCGGCATCCGCGACGGGCACATGTACGCGCCACGGCTGATGAAGCGGCTCAACCTGTCGATGGACAGCGGCGCAATCCGCGCCTCACTGGTGCACTACAACACGGTGGAGGAGGTGCACCGCTTCGGCGAGGCGCTGCGGGCGATCATCGCGAAGCTGTCGTGAAACAACCGAGCCTTCTTGGGGGAAGTGGTGCGTAGCAAGTTCCGCTTCGTCATCCACGGGCGAAGCAAGGAGCGAAGCGACGCGGCGCAGACCCGAGGATCCATTCCGTGACATACGAGCGTCGCAACGGTGCAGAATTCTGCTCCGCTGCACCATTCGGCTGAGGAAACGGAATGGATCCTAGGTCTGCGCGACGCTTCGCGTCGCTCCGCCTAGGATGACGACCTCCTAGGCCTAAGCCGCCTTCTTCGCCAGCCGCGCCTTGATACTAGCCACGTCGGCGCGCGGCGTCGCGGCGAAGAGCGTCTTGGTGTAGCTGTGCTTGGGGTCCGAAAAGACCTCGTCGCGCGAGCCGTATTCGACCGCTTCGCCGAAATACATCACCATCACGTCGTCGGCGATGTAGCGCACCACCGAGAGGTCATGGCTGATGAAGACGTAGGTCAGCTTGAACTCGTCCTGCAGGTCGGCGAGGAGGTTGAGCACCTGCGCCTGCACCGAAAGGTCGAGCGCCGAGACCGGCTCGTCCAGCACCAGCAGGCTCGGGTTCAGCATCAGCGCGCGGGCGATCGCGATGCGCTGGCGCTGGCCGCCGGAGAACATGTGTGGATAGCGGTTGTAGTGCTCCGGGCCGAGACCGACCTTCTTCAGCATCTTCATCGCAAGGTCGCGGCGTTCCTCGGCCGGCTTGTCGGTGTTGATCAAGAGCGGCTCGCCGAGCACGTCGCCGATCTTCTGGCGCGGGTTGAGCGAGCCGTAGGGGTTCTGGAAGACGATCTGCACCTTGCGGCGCATCTCCTTGGTCAGTCCGTCCCTGGCGATGTCGACCTTCTTGCCGTCGATCAAAAGCTCGCCGGCCGTCGCCGGATCGATCAAAGTGATGATGCGGGCGAGCGTGGACTTGCCGCAGCCGCTTTCGCCGACGATGGCAAGCGTCTTGCCCTTCTCGACGCTGAAGGAGACGCCCTTCACCGCATGCACTGTGCGCGCAGGGCGGAACAGGCCGCCGCCGACATGGTAGTCGCGCTTGATGTTCTTGCCTTCGACGACCTTGGTCATGCGGCGGCTCCAGTCATGCACTAGCTCCCTGGGGCGCCGGCTCGAACAGCATGTCGGAGACGGTCGGCAGCCGGTCGCCGACGGCGTTTTCCGGCAGCGCCGACAGCAGCGCGCGCGTGTAGTTGCTCTTCGGCGATTCAAAGAGCGACAACACGTCGGCCTCTTCCATCTTGCGGCCCTTGTACTGGACGATGACGCGATCGGCGGTCTCGGCGACCACGCCCATATTGTGGGTGATCATGATCAGGCCCATGCCGTATTTGGCCTGCAGTGAAACCAAGAGATCGAGGATCTGCTTCTGGATGGTGACGTCGAGCGCGGTGGTCGGCTCGTCGGCGATCAGGAGCTTCGGATTGCAGGCGATCGCCATCGCGATCATGACGCGCTGGCACTGGCCGCCCGACATCTGATGCGGGAAGGAATTGAGCCGCTCGGCCGGCTCGGGAATGCCGACCTGCTTCAACAGCTCTATGGCGCGCGCCCGGCGCTGCGCACGGTCCATTCCGAGATGGAAGCGCAGCACTTCCTCGATCTGGAAGCCGACGGTGAAGCAGGGATTGAGGCTGGCGATCGGCTCCTGGAAGATCATGGCAATGTCCTTGCCGATGATCTTGCGACGCTCGGCCGGATTGATCTTGAGGAGATCGCGGCCGTTGAAGGTCATGCGGTCGGCGGTGACGGTGGCCGTCCACGGCAGAAGGCCCATCACCGCCAGCATCGACACCGACTTGCCTGAGCCGGATTCGCCGACGATGGCGAGCACCTCGCGCTCGTCGACATGGAGCGAAACGCCGTCGACGGCGCGGAACGGGCCGGACGCGGTCTGGAATTCGACGACGAGGTTATGGATGTCGAGCAATGCCATCACGACCTCCTGAGCTTCGGATCGAGCGCGTCGCGCAGGCCGTCGCCGATCAGGTTGATGGCGAGCACGGTGATGAGGATGGCAAGACCGGGGAAGGTCACCACCCACCAGGCGCGCAGGATGAACTCGCGCGCCGAGGCGAGCATCGTGCCCCATTCCGGCGTCGGCGGCTGCGCGCCGAGGCCGAGGAAACCCAGCGCCGCCGCTTCGAGGATGGCGTTGGAGAAGGACAGCGTGCCCTGGACGATCAGCGGCGCCAGGCAATTGGGCAGGATCGTGCGAAGCATCAGCCTCAGATGGCCGGCGCCGGCGACCTTCGCCGCCACGACATATTCGCGGCTCTTCTCGGCCATGACGGCGGCACGAACCAGGCGGGCGAAATGCGGCTGGAGCACCAGTGAGATCGCCAGCATCGCATTGAACAGGCCGGGGCCGAGGATGGTCACCAGAACCAGTGCCAAGAGCAGCGACGGGAAAGCCAGGATAAGGTCCATGACGCGCATGATCGCGACGTCGACCCAGCCGCGGAAATAACCGGCGAGCAGGCCAAGCGTGATGCCACCGGTGAGCGCCAGCGTGACCACGACCGCGCCGATCAGCAGCGAGAAGCGCGCGCCGTAGAGCAGGCGCGAAAGGATGTCGCGGCCGACCGGATCGGTGCCAAGCAGATATTGAGTGCTGCCACCCGTCTGCCAGGCCGGCGGCCTGAGGAACGCGGTCTTGTCCTGGATGTCGGGCGCATAGGGCGCGAGCAGCGGCGCGAAGAGTGCCGCCAGCACCAAAAGGATGAAGACGAAGAGGCCGATGACGGCGCCGCGGTTGACCGAGAAATAGTGCCAGAAGGTCTTGAAGCCGGTCAGTCGGTCCGGGCTGCCGGCGGCCATGGGGGCGATTTCGGTCGACTGACTCATCACGCCGCCCTGATGCGCGGGTTGATGACGGCATAGAGCACGTCGACGATGAGATTCACGGCCATGACGATGAGGGCGATCAAAAGCAGACCTGACTGCACGACGACATAGTCGCGCTTGAAGATGGAATCGACCATCCACTTGCCGATGCCCGGCCAGGCGAAGATGGTTTCGGTGAGAATGGCGCCGGCAAGCAGCGTGCCGACCTGCAGGCCGATGGTGGTGACGACCGGGATCAGCGCGTTGCGCAGCGCGTGCACGCCAATGACGCGGGCGGCGGAAAGCCCCTTGGCGCGGGCGGTGCGGACATAGTCCTCGCCCAGCACCTCGAGCATGGCCGAGCGCGTCTGGCGCGCGATCACCGCCAGCGGAATGGTGCCGAGCACGATCGCGGGCAGGACGAGATGGCTGAGCGCCGAGCGCAGCGCGTCCCATTTGCCATAGAGGATGCTGTCGATGGTCATGAAGCCGGTGATCGGCTTCAGGAAGAACTGCAGGCCCATGCGGCCCGACACCGGCGTCCAGCCGAGATAGCCGGAAAAGAAGATGATGAGCAGCAGGCCCCACCAGAAGATCGGCATGGAATAGCCGACGAGCGCGGTGCCCATCAGCGACTGGTCGAACCACGAGCCGCGCTTGACGGCAGCGAATATGCCGGCCGGGATGCCGATCACCATGGCGAAGATCATGGCGAAGAAGGACAGTTCCAGCGTCGCCGGGAAGAGCGTCTTGAACTCCTCGAGAACCGGGCGCTTGGATGAAATCGAGACGCCGAAGTCACCCGTGGCGACCTCGCCGACATAGCGCGCATACTGCTCCCAGATCGGCAGGTTGTAGCCGAACTGTTCCTTGAGCTCTTCGTAGCGGGCGGGGGTGACGCCATGCTCGCCGGCCATGGCCAGGATCGGATCGCCGGGCAGCAGCCGGACGAAGGCGAAGGCGCAGATGGTGATGCCGACCAGGGTCGGGATCAGAAGTGCTATTTTGTTGAGAAGATATCGGAGCATCGTCGAATGGAATGGGGCGGCGCTAAAATCGCGCCGCCCCGTTCGCAATATTACTCGGCCTTGTCAACGCCGTCGAAGCGATGAATGCCGAGCGGGTCCATCTTGAAGCCGCTGACATTGTTGCGAACGACCGCATAAACCTGGCTGTGAGCCAGCAGGAAGGCGGGCGCCTGCTTGGCGAAGATTTCCTGCGCCTGCTCATAGAGCTTGGTGCGCTCGCCCTGGTCGCTGGTCTTCTTGGCCTTCTGGATCAGGTCCTCGAAGTCCTTGTCGCACCAGCTGGAGTAGTTCGAGACGCCGATGGCCGAGCAGGCGAAGAGGGTGGCGAAGAAGTTGTCCGGATCGCCATTGTCGCCGGTCCAGCCGATCTGGAAGGCGCCGGGACGGTCCTTCTTCTTGCCTTCCTCGCGATACTTCGTCCATTCGTAGTTGACGATGTTGGCCTTGACGCCGACCTTGGCCCAGTCGGCCTGGATCAGCTCAGCCGCGCGCTGGAAGTTCGGGTTGTACGGACGCACGCGGTCGGCGGCCCAGAGCTGGATTTCCTTCAGCCCGGCATCGGCCAGCACCTTCTTGGCCGCTTCAGGGTCGTAGGAATCGAACTTCACATCCTTGTTCCACGACCACATGGTCGGCGGGATCAGGTTCTGGGCCGGCGTGGCACCTGCATCCTGGAACAGCGACTTGATCAGGGCTTCCCGGTCGATCGCCTGGTTGAGCGCATGACGAACCTCGGGCTTGTCGAGCGGCGGGATCGTCGTGTTGTAGCTCATGTAGCCGATGTTGAGGCCGGCCTGGTCCATCAGGGTCACGTCCTTGTTGGCCTTGATGGTGGCGATGTCGGCCGGGTTCGGATAGGGCGCGACGTCGCATTCGCCGGCCAGCACCTTCTGGATGCGGGCGGTCGCGTCAGGCGTGATGGCGAAGACGAGGTCGTCGATCTTCTCCTTGCCCTTGAAGTAGTCGGGGTTCGCCGCATAGCGGATGACCGAATCCAGCTGATAGTCGACGAACTGGAACGGGCCGGTGCCGATCGGCTTGGTCGAGAAGTCGGCCATCTTGCCATCCTTCTCGAGCTGGTCGGCATATTCCTTCGAGACGATCGAGGCGAAGTCCATGCCGAGATTGGCCAGCATCGGCGCGTTCGGCTCGGTCAGCGTCAGCTTGACGGTCAGGTCGTCGACCTTTTCCCACTTGGCGACGTATTTCGGCATGTCCATGCCGGTGTAATAGTCCCAGGTCAGGTTCGGCAGATACTTCTCGCCGTTCCACGGATTCTGCTTGTTGAACTGACGGTCGAAGGAGAAGACGACGTCATCGGCATTGAGATCGCGGGTCGGCTTGAAATAGTCGGTGGTCTGGAACTTCACGCCCGGATGCAGGTGGAAAGTATAGACCAGGCCGTCGTCGGAGATTTCCCATTTGTCGGCGAGGCCGGGCTCGATCTCGGTGCCGCCATGCTTGAACTCGACGAGGCGCGAATAGACCGTGCGCGACGAAGCGTCGAAGTCGTTACCGCCCGTCGTCGTACCCGGGTCGAAATTGGCCGGCGACGCTTCCGAGCAATAGACAAGCGTCTTTGCATTGGCCATGCCACCCAGGACGCTTGCAGCCAGCAACGCGGCTGCAAAAGTCATTGTCTTTTTCATTGAGCACTCCCTGATGTTCTTCCAAGCCCCTCTATCAGGCTCGCGAAGCGCGCATATAAGCACCGTTTTTCGGGCTTTGGAACACCCCGTTTGCGTACCCCATGGTAAGCAGGAAAAGAATCCGTATTCTCCTCAAATAGCGGAAAAAATGAGCAGAATTTTTCACTCACGACATTGTTAACGACCGCATTTTTTTATTGATCGACCGTTTGCCGGAATCAGAACGAGTAGCCCCTGCTTGCAATCCCGGTCCTCGTCCGCATGCGCTTCGAGGAGCGGTCGGGCGAAGAGATTTCGACGGCAAATCTTTCCGCCGCTGTCGCTGGGGCAAGACTTGCACGGCCGCTGATAGAGGCAATACATAGGCGCTATGCCGGATTTGTTGGGAATCCGCGATCGGCGGCAGCGGAGAACGCTTCCGATATCGGAGGCGGACGCGCCGCGAGGCAGCAAGACAAGGCACACCAGGGAGGGATTTGGTGGCAAAAGCAGCAAAGACGACGCCCCCGGCGAAGGCAAAAGCCAAGGCCGCGACCACCAATGCCGGCGCACCCAAGGCTTCACCTGCAAAGACTTCATCGGCCAAGGCCTCACCGGCCAAGACTTCTTCACCGGCAAAGACGGCGTCAAAGCCCAAGGTCGTCGCGAAGCCAGTTGCCGCTCAAGCGAAGACGAGCCCCAAGTCCATAACCAAGGCTGAGACCGCAAAAACCAGCAAGCCCGCCGCCACGAAGGCAGCGAGCACCGCAAAGCCGGCATCCGCTCCGGCCAGGCATCTGCCGAAGGCGATCACGGAACTCACCGCCGGGTTGCCGGACAAGCCGTGGCTCAAGAACTATCCGAAGAACATGCCTGCCGAGATCGGCCCGCTGCCATACAATTCGATCGGCGACTTCCTTGTCGGCGCCTGCAAGGAGTTTGCCGGCCGACCGGCCTTCGTCTGCATGGGCAAGTCGATCTCCTACGCCGAGCTCGAGCGGCTTTCGGCGGCCTTCGCCGCCTATCTGCAGTCGAAAGGACTGGAGAAGGGTGCGCGCGTGGCGCTGATGATGCCGAATGTGCTGCAATATCCGGTGGCGATGATGGCGGTGCTTCGCGCCGGCTTCACGGTGGTGAACGTCAACCCGCTCTACACGCCGCGCGAGCTGGAGCATCAGCTCAAGGATTCCGGCGCGCAGGCCATCGTCATCCTGGAAAACTTCGCCAACACGCTGCAGGCGGTGATCGCCCGGACGCCGGTCAAGCATGTGGTGGTCGCGGCGATGGGCGACATGCTGGGCGGCCTGAAGGGAGCGATCGTCAACCTCGTCGTGCGGCGGGTGAAGAAGATGGTTCCCGCCTGGTCGCTGCCCGGCCACGTCAAATTCAACGCCGCGCTGAAGGCCGGCGGGCACCTCGCCTTCAAGCCCGCGGCGGTGTCGGGTGACGATATCGCCTTCCTGCAATATACCGGCGGCACGACCGGCGTCTCGAAGGGTGCGACGCTGCTGCACCGGAACGTCTTGTCCAACGTGGCGCAGAATTCGCTGTGGGTGGAGGACGCCTACACGGTCAAGCCGAAGCCGGCGCATCTCAACTTCATCTGCGCGCTGCCGCTCTACCACATCTTCGCGCTGACTGTGAACGCGCTGATGGGCATGCAGCAAGGCGCGCAGAACGTGCTCGTCCCGAACCCGCGCGACATTCCGGGCTTCGTCAAGGAACTGCAGAAATATCCGGCCCACATCTTCCCCGGCCTCAACACGCTGTTCAACGCGCTGCTCAACAATGAGGATTTCCGCAAGCTCGACTTCAAGCCGCTGATCCTGACGCTTGGCGGCGGCATGGCGGTGCAGAAGGGCGTGGCCGAGCGCTGGAAGGCGCTGACCGGCTGTCCGGTGAGCGAGGGCTACGGGCTTTCCGAAACCTCGCCGGTGGCCACCGCCAACAAGTTCAGCTCAAGCGACTTCACCGGCACGATCGGCCTGCCGCTGCCTTCGACCGAGATTGCCATCCGCGACGACGACGGCAACAACGTGCCGCTCGGTGAAGTCGGCGAGATCTGCATCCGCGGGCCGCAGGTGATGGCCGGCTACTGGAACCGTCTGGACGAGACCGCCAAGGTGATGACCAAGGACGGCTTCTTCAAGTCGGGCGACATGGGCTTCATGGACGAGCGTGGCTACACCAAGATCGTCGACCGCAAGAAGGACATGATCCTGGTCTCCGGCTTCAACGTCTATCCGAACGAGCTGGAAGAGGTCGTGGCGCACCACCCGGGCGTGCTGGAAGTGGCGGCGATCGGTGTGCCGGACGAGCATTCCGGCGAGGTGCCGAAGCTGTTCGTGGTCAAGAAGGACCCCGCGCTCACCGTTGAGGCGCTGACTGCCTATTGCCGCGAGAACCTGACCGGCTACAAGCGGCCGAGATACATCGAATTCCGCAGCGAGCTGCCGAAGACGCCGGTCGGCAAGATCCTGCGGCGCGCATTGCGGGAATAACTTGGCCGACAGTGCCGCCGGTGTGACGCCAGAGCGCCGCGCGGGCCTCGATCCGGCGGAATTCATCAAGGCGAACATGCGGCTTTTGCCGGTGCCGTCGCTGCCTGAAATCCGCCTCTATACGGCCCATCCCGGCAGCGGGCTGAGGCGGCTCCTGGAACCGGACGACGGCAAATACGACCGCTCAGCCGAGCCGCAGCCGCCCTACTGGGCCTATGCCTGGGCGGGCGGCGCGGTGCTGGCGCGCTACATCCTCGACCGGCCTTCGAGCGTCGCGGGCCGTCGCGTGCTCGACCTCGGGGCCGGCTCCGGCCTTGTCGCCATCGCTGCGGCAAAGGCCGGAGCAAGCGAGGTGGTCGCGGCGGAAATCGACCGCAACGGTATTGTCGCGCTTGGCCTCAACGCCGCGGCCAACGGCGTCGCCATGACCATAATCGGCGAGGACATCACCGACGGTCCGCCGCCCGGCGTCGATCTGGTGCTGGCCGGCGATGTTTTTTACGGACGGGCGGTCGCGCGGCGGGTCATCCCATTCCTCGACCGGTGCCTTGCCGCCGGCATCGACGTGCTGGTCGGCGACCCGGGCCGCGCCTGGCTGCCCAGGCGGCGGCTTCGCCTGCTTGGCGAATATCAGGTGCCAGATGTCGGCGGGAACGGCGGCGGCGAGCCGAAGCCGAGCGGAGTGTTTGCGTTTGTGCCGAAGGGCGCCGGTTAGAGCAGCTCATCTCTGGCGGAATCGCTGACCTGCTCTAACGGAAAGCCGTCGCACGCTTTTTCTGGAAGTGCTTCAGCCAGCCGCCACGCTCACCCGCGCGGCCAGAAAATCCGGCAGGTCGGCGACCGAATCCAGGATGACGTCGGCCATCGGCGACAGCGAGTCGCGCGTGCCGGTGCCGGAAAGAACGCCCACCGCCAGCCCGCAGCCGCCGGCGCGCGCCATTTCGAGGTCGTGGCGGTTGTCGCCGACCATGGCGATCTCGCTGGGCTTCAGCCCGGTCAGGTCGCAGAACGCGACGACCGTATCGGGCGCCGGCTTGGGGTTGGCCACGGCATCGTAACCGAAGGCGGCGTCGAAGAGCTGCGCGACGCCGAGCGTGGCGAGCGTCTTCTCGGCGCCGCTGGTGGAATCGTTGGTGGCGACGCCCATGCGGAAGGATTTCTTGTGCAGCGTCCTCAGCGAATCGATGATGCCGGGAAGCGCGACCGCCATCGATGAGCCCTGCACCGAGGTGATCTCGTTGAAGCGGGAGACGGCCAGCATCTGGTCCTCGTCGGACAGGCGCGGGAACCAGAGCTCGACGACATCCATGTTCGAGCCGGACGCGAAGATCGAATCGGGCTTGAAGCGCTTGCTGACGAAATCGAAGCCGGCGGCGGCGAGCAGCCTGTCGGCCTTCCAGCGGTCGCCCTCGGCGGCGTCCATGGCCATGAAGTCGGCAATGCCGAGCCAGGTTGCGTTGAAGTCGACAAGCGTGCCGTCCTTGTCGAACAGAATTCCCTTGATATCCGCCAAATCCTTTTACTCCGCGCCGCGCAATTGGTGGATATGAGCCACCAGCCCGGCAGTCGAGGCGTCGCGTTTTGCGGCAGTCTCCTTGCCTTCCACGACAGGCAGCAGGCCCGTCGCCAATTCCTTGCCAAGTTCGACACCCCACTGGTCGAACGAATTGATGTTGAACAGCGTGCCCTCGACGAAGACGCGATGCTCGTATAGCGCGATCAGCCGGCCGAGCGTGCGCGGATCGAGCTTGCGATAGAGGATGGTGAGCGAGGGCCGGTTGCCCGAAAACACACGGTGCGGCGCGATGCGGTCGACATCGGCGGGCTTCAAGCCCTTGGCCAGCATCTGCGCGCGCGCCTCTTCCAGCGTGCGGCCCTTCATGAAGGCCTCCGACTGGGCCAGGCAGTTGGCGAGCAGCAGGTCGTGATGGGTCTTCAGTTCCGGCTCGTGGCCGACGGCGGCAGCGAGGAACTCGACCGGGATGAAATCGGTGCCCTGATGCAAAAGCTGGAAGAAGGCATGCTGGCCGTTGGTGCCGGGCTCGCCCCAGACCAGCGGACCGGTCGGCGTCGCGACGGCGCCGCCATCCAGCGTCACACTCTTGCCGTTCGATTCCATATCGAGCTGCTGCAGGTAGGCCGGCAGGCGCGACAGGCGCTGGTCGTAGGGAATGACGGCGCGCGCCGGATATTTGCAGACGACGCGGTGCCACCAGCCGATCAGCCCGAGCAGAGCCGGCAGGTTCTTCCGCAGGGGTGCTGAGCGGAAATGCTCGTCCATCTCATGCGCGCCGTCGAGGAAGGCGCGGAAGTTGCGCGGACCGATGGCGATCATCACCGGCAGGCCGATGGCGCTCCAGACCGAGTAGCGGCCGCCGACCCAGTCCCAGAAGCCGAAGACGCGGTCCTTTTCGATGCCGAACTTCGCCACCAGGTCGAGCGCGGTCGAGACGGCGGCGAAATGCTTGCCGATCGCCTCCTTGCCCAGCGCCTTCTCCACCCATTTGCGCGCCGTCTCGGCGTTGGTCATCGTCTCGACCGTGGTGAAGGTCTTGGAGGCGACGATGAACAGCGTCGTTTCTGGAGACAAACCCTTCAGCGTGTCGTGGATATGGGCGCCGTCGACATTGGAGACGTAATGCGCGCGCGGGCCGTCGTGGTAGGGGGCGAGCGCCAGCGTGACCATCGCCGGCCCAAGGTCCGAGCCGCCGATGCCGATATTGACGATGTCGGTGATCTTCTTGCCGGTGGCGCCGGCGGCCTCGCCGGAGCGGATGGCATCGGCAAAGGCGCCCATGGCGTCGAGCACGGCAATCACATCGGCCTTGGTGTCCTGGCCATCGACCACGACGCCCTTGCCGGTCAAATTGCGCAACGCCGTGTGCAGCACGGCGCGGCCCTCGGTGACGTTGATCTTCTTGCCTTCGAACATCGCGGCGCGGCGGCCTTCGAGATCGGCGGCGCCGGCTAGCTTCTCCAGCATGGCCATCGTGTCGGCGTCGACCGCGCATTTCGACCAGTCGAGCAGAAGGTCGCCATCGGTGGCGGAGAATTTTTCGAAGCGCCTGGGATCGGCGGCGAAGGCTTCGCGCATGGTGCCCTTGGCCGCAACGCGCTGGTCACGCAACGCGGCAAGCTGCTTGTCGAAGGCTGACTGGTCCACTGGCGGGCTCCTGGCGGGTTTTTACAATGATTTTAACAGGCTGGATGTTTCCGGCGCGTGTCGTCGCGACATTCTATTGAGCCGATTTCCCTTTTTTCGTTCAAGCGCGGCGGCGATGACCTAAGGTCACGCCTCGATGACCTAAGGGTCACGCCCCGATGATGCAAAGCGACACGTCTCGATGACGCGAGGCGTCACGCTTCGATGACCTAAGGCATCACGCCTCGATGAGGCAAGGCGCCACGCCTTTATGCCGCACCGCATCACGCTTTTATGATGCGGTGCGGCACCATTTTGCGGCCAATGGACGGACCACTTCGTGGCCAATGGATGGACCACTTCCTGGCCAATGGATCACTGGCATAAATCCCAGCGATCAGAAAAATTGATTGGCGCAACCCCTTGTGCCACCCCTACACTCGACTGGTCCAGCCAAGTGAAAACAGCTGGCCATCCGAGGAAGACCTCCCATGCCACAGCGCAATGACACGGCCATATGGTCCGGCCTGTTCCGGATTTCGGCCGAATCCGGACAAACCCTCCAGGCGCAGATCCGCCAGGCGATCGTAGCAGCCATCCTCGACCGACAAATCGCCGCCTCGATGCCGCTGCCGTCCTGCCGGATTCTGGCGGAAAAACTTGGGGTTGCCCGCGGCACGGTGGTGCTTGCCTTCCAGCAGCTGGTCGACCAGGGCTTTTTGGTGGCGCGCGAGCGGCGCGGCCACTTCGTCAACCCCGACGTGCTGGCCACCCCCGCCAAGCCACACCAGAAGGCACCCGACCAGCAGAACGAGATCGACTGGAAGGCCCGCCGGCAGATCGCCGCCAGCGACATGCCGCCGCCGGCCAAGCATGACAACTGGATCAAGTCCTCCTATCCGTTCGTCTACGGCCAGTTCGATCCGGCGCTGTTCCCGACCGCCGAATGGCGCGAATGCAACCGCATGGCGCTCGCGGTGCTCGAGATCCGCAACTGGGCATCCGACATGGTGGACCGCGACGATCCGCTGCTGATCGAGCAGATCCAGGCCCGGCTTTTGCCGCGCCGCGGCATCTTCGCCAATCCGGACGAGATCATCGTGACGCTGGGCGCGCAGAACGCACTCTATATGCTGGCCTCGCTGCTGATGACGAAGGGCTCGAAGGTGGCGATGGAAGACCCGGGCTATCCGGACGCCCGCTCGATCTTCCGGCTCGCCGGCGCCGACATCCAGCCGGTACCGGTCGACCAGTCGGGCATCGTGACCTCGGCGATCCCCAGCGATTCAGGCTTCGTCTTCGTCACCCCCAGCCATCATTGCCCGACCATGGTGCCGCTGTCGGCGGAGCGGCGGCAGGACCTGTTGGCGCGGGCCAACCGCAACAACCAGATCATCATCGAGGACGGCTACGACAGCCAGCTCCTCGACGAGGCGCCGCAGCAGGCGCTGAAGAGCCTCGACCGCTCGGGCCGCGTCATCTATGTCGGCTCGATGTCGAAGACGCTGGCGCCAGGCCTGCGGCTCGGCTACATCGTCGCCTCGGCCGGGCTGATCGCCGAGCTTCGCGCGCTTCGCCGCTTCATGCTCAGGCACCCGCCGGCGAACAACCAGCGCGCGGTGGCGCTGTTCCTGTCGCTCGGCCACCACGAGGCGCTGGTGCGCCGGCTGTCCGCCGCCTTCGACGAGCGGCGCAAGCGCCTGGTCCATGCGATTTCCGCTTTCCTGCCAGAGTGGCGTTCGACCGACTCGGCGGGCGGAACGTCGCTCTGGCTGGAGGGGCCGCGCGGCACCGATTCACGTGGTCTAGCGGAGGCCGCCGCGTCGCGCAGCGTCATCATCGAGCCCGGCGACCGCTTCTTCGAACGCAGCGAAAAGCCCTCGCGTTTCATGCGCTTGGGCATCTCCTCGATCTCGCTGCAGCACATCGAGCCGGGCATCCGGGAACTCGCCACGGCGGCCGGACGCAGGCCCGCTGCCGCCTGATCGCTACGAACTACCCAAAAGAGAGCCGGCGCTTCGCCGGCTCTTTTTTTTGGCGCGTTTCATCGCTTTAGCATTCTGGCATATTCGACGGAGTTGGTTGGCCCATAGGCTGTGCCAATGCCGGCGGCATAGTCGGGGCCTATAGGGGACGAGGCAGGCCGATGGTGGACCAACCGCCACGCACCCTGCCCCTGAAAAACCAAAGGTGGAGTGCTTTCCATGTCAGTGGCTCTTGAGAAGCAGGAAGCGTCGTCGGACCAGCGTTCGCGACGGTCCGGCGGGCGCGAAGCGCGCCGCGCGATGCGGGCAGCACCGCTCGCAGACGATATCCGTCCGGTGCGGCCCGGCCTCGAAGGCGGCAGCTACGGCCCATTGAGCCAGAACGACTGCGAGCGCATCCACGAGGCGGTGCTGACGCTTCTGGAGACGGTCGGCTTCGCCAACGCCATTCCCTCTTGCATCGAAGCGCTGACCAGGGTCGGCGCAACCTATGGCGATGACGGGCGCGTCCGCCTGCCGAGGGGGCTGGTGCTCGACACGATCAAAAAAGCGGCGCGCCACTTCACGCTTCACGGCCAGGATCCCAAACACGACATGGTGATCCAGGGTAAGCGCGTTCACTACGGCACGGCGGGTGCTGCCGTGCATCTTGTCGACGTCGAGAAGCGCGAATACCGCGAATCGCAACTGCAGGACATCTACGACGCCGCCCGCCTCGTCGACGGGCTCGACAACATCCATTTCTTCCAGCGCACGATGGTGCCGCGCGACATCCCCGATCCGCTCGAGATGGATTTCAACACGCTCTATGCCTGCGTGATGGGGACATCGAAACATGTCGGCACCTCGTTCACGGTGCGCGAGAACGTCAAGCCGGCGCTGGAAATGCTCTATGCGATTGCCGGCGGCGAGGAGAATTTCCGGGCGCGGCCGTTCGTCTCCAACTCGAACTGCTTCGTCGTGCCGCCGATGAAATTCGCCGAGGACGCCTGCGGCGTGCTCGAAGCCTGCGTCGAGGGCGGCATCCCGATCCTGCTCCTGTCGGCCGGCCAGGCCGGCGCCACGGCTCCCGCCGCCATCGCCGGCGCGGTTGTCCAGGCGGTGGCGGAAGTGCTGATGGGCCTGGTCTATGTCAACGCGATAAAACCCGGCCATCCGGCGATCTTCGGCACCTGGCCGTTCGTCTCCGACCTCAGGACCGGCGCCATGTCCGGCGGCTCGGCCGAGCAGTCGGTGCTGACCGCGGCGTGCGCGCAGATGGCGCAATATTACGACCTGCCCGGCGGCTCGGCCGCCGGCATGACGGACTCGAAGCTGCCCGACATCCAATCCGGCTACGAAAAGGGCATCACCAATGTGATGGCGGGACTGTCAGGTCTCAACCTCGTCTATGAATCGGCCGGCATGCATGCCTCGCTGCTCGGCTTCTGCCTCGAAAGCCTGATCATCGACAACGACATGCTCGGCCACTGCCTGCGCTGTGTGCGCGGCATCGAGGTAACCGACGACGCGCTGTCGATCGACACCATTACCGATGTCTGCCTGAAGGGACCTGGCCATTATCTCGGCAACGAGCAGACGCTGAAGCTGATGCAGACCGAGTATTTCTATCCCGCTGTCGGCGACCGGTTCTCGCCCAAGGAATGGAACGAGAAGGGTCGGCCCGACATCCTGCAACGGGCGATCGCCGAGAAGAAGCGGGTGCTTGCCGAGCGTTTTCCGCGGCATGTGTCGCGGCTCGTCGACGACAAGCTGCGCGCGCGCTTCGGCGAGATGATCAAGCTGCCGCGCAACAAGATGGGCGGATAAGCTCTATCGCGCAGATCACTCGGCCGTCAGTCCGTAGCGCTCGACGACTTCGGCGCTGATAAGCTTCGCGTGCAGCGTCATCAGCACGATCTGCGCATCGAAACTGTCGCCGGCTTCGAGCGCGGCCTCGATGCGGTGCTCGGCCTCCAGCGTAAGTTCCTTGCCGTTGGCCTGCTCGAAGGTATCCCGTCCGGCAACACAATAGCTGCAAAGCTGCGCCACCGATTGATAGGCCTGCGGCGGCGGCTCTTCCGGCCAACGGTCGTTCATCAGATTGACGATGGTGAGTTTCACGCCCTCTGGCACCAAGGCGGGATGCAGGTCCGCCTGGCGCAGCGCATCATCGAGCTGGCGCAGGTCGCCCGAGCGAGCGAACATGCCGAGGAAGCCGAGGGAAGAGCGCCGTTTCGCCATTATGGTCTTGGTCCAGCCGGGATGACGCTATCTGGATGTGCAAAGCGGCTGAAACAAGGGCGTAAGAAAAGGGCGGCCCGCGCTTCGCAAGCCGCCCCGTCGATTCCCTAAGCAGGAAACCTCAGTGATTGTCGCGCGGCACGCCGCTGGTATGCGCTACATCCTGGTATTTCACCGCCGGCTTCAGCACCATTCCGGCCGAGAACTGGTCGACCATGCCGCGCTGGATCTCCTGCCAAGGCGTCTGGTGCTTGGGATAGTGATAGCCGCCATTGCCCTGCAGCTCGGCCCGCCGCCTTGCGATCTCCTCGTCGCTGACGAGGATGTTGGCGGTACCCTTCCTGAGATCGATGCGTACGCGGTCGCCGGTCTTGAGCAGCGCAAGGCCGCCGCCGATGGCGGCTTCCGGCGAGGCATTGAGGATCGACGGCGAGCCGGACGTGCCGGACTGACGGCCGTCGCCGATGCAGGCCAGCGAATGGATGCCCTTCTTGATAAGGTAGGCCGGCGGCTGCATGTTGACCACCTCGGCGCCGCCTGGATAGCCGACCGGACCGGCGCCGCGCATGAACAGGATCGTGTGCTCGTCGATCCCTTGCGCCGGATCGTCGATGCGGGCGTGGTAATCTTCCGGACCGTCGAAGACCATGGCGTTGCCTTCGAAGGCCTCCGGATCGTTCGGGTTGGAGAGATAGCGCTCGCGGAATTCGGGCGAGATGCCGCTGGTCTTCATGATCGCGGAATCGAACAGATTGCCCTTGAGGTTGATGAAGCCGGCATTGGCCTTGAGTGGCTTGGCGGCGCTGCTGATCACCTCCGGGTTCTCGTTGACGGCGTCCCTGCAATTGTCGCCCATGGTCTTGCCGTTGGCGGTGATCGCATCGGGATGCGGCAGCAGGCCGCCCTTCATCAGCTCGGCCACCACCGCCGGCACACCGCCGGCACGGTGGTAGTCCTCGCCGAGATACTCGCCCGTCGGCTGCAGGTTGACGAGGAGCGGGATGTTGAGGCCAACCTTCTGCCAGTCGTCGTTGTCGAGCGCCACGCCGAGATGGCGGGCAATCGCGTTGAGGTGGATCGGCGCGTTGGTGGAGCCGCCGATCGCCGAGTTGACGACGATGGCGTTCTCGAACGCCTTGCGGGTCATGATGTCGGAAGGCTTCAGGTCCTCATGCACCATCTCGACGATGCGCCTGCCCGTCTCGTAGCCCATCTGGCCGCGCTCGCGATAGGGCGCGGGGATGGCGGCCGAGCCGGGTAGCTGCATGCCGAGCGCCTCGGCCAGCGAGTTCATCGTGGTGGCGGTGCCCATGGTGTTGCAATAACCGGTCGACGGCGCCGAGGAGGCGACGATGTCCATGAATTCGTCATAGTCGATCTCGCCGGCCGACAGCCGCTGGCGCGATTCCCAGACGATGGTGCCGGAACCGGTGCGCTTGCCCTTGTGCCAGCCGTTGAGCATCGGACCGACCGAAAACGCGATAGCCGGAATATTGACGGTGGCGGCCGCCATCAGCAGCGCGGGCGTAGTCTTGTCGCAGCCGATGGTGAGCACCACGCCGTCGATCGGATAGCCGTAGAGCACCTCGACGAGGCTAAGATAGGCGAGGTTGCGGTCGAGCGCCGCGGTCGGGCGCTTGCCGGTTTCCTGGATCGGGTGGCACGGGAACTCGAAGGGGATGCCGCCCATCGACACGATGCCTTCGCGCACGCGCTTGGCGAGTTCGACATGGTGCCGATTGCAGGGCGAAAGATCGGAGCCCGTCTGCGCGATGCCGATCAGCGGCTTGCCCGACATCAGCTCGGCGCGTGTCAGTCCGTAATTGAGGTAGCGCTCGAGATAGAGCGCCGTCATGCCCGGATTGTCGGGATTATCGAACCACTCCTGCGAGCGAAATTTCTTCTTCTTGGTGGGGGCGCCTGCCATGGTGGTCTCCGTATTTGTATGACAAATCGATATGACAACGCGCTCACGCAAGCAAGAGGCACGAGCGCCGCAGACCCGCACTTTGGTGCGATAGACAGATTAGGGGCCACGCGCTACGACCAATCGGCATCAGCAATCCGGGAGGTCTTGATGGCTTTGGTGATCGAAGGCGAGGAACGGATCGCCGCACCCGTTGAGAAAGTCTGGAAGGCCCTCAACGACCCGGACATCCTCAAGGAGGCCATTCCCGGCTGCAAGAGCCTGGAAAAGAAATCGGACACCGAGATGGCCGCGACCGTAGTTTTGAAGATCGGGCCGATCAAGGCGACCTTCAACGGCGAGGTGACGTTGAAGAACCTCAAGCCGCCGCATTCCTACACCATCCAGGGCGAAGGCAAGGGCGGCGTCGCCGGCTTTGCCAAGGGCGGTGCCGACGTGACGCTGACCGCCGACGGCGCGGACACGACGGTGCTCAAATATGCCGCCAAGGCCGATGTCGGCGGCAAGATCGCCCAGCTCGGCAGCCGTCTGATCGAATCGACATCGAAGAAGCTGGCGGGACAGTTTTTTTCGACTTTTGGCGAGAAGGTCGGCGCGGCTTAACTTTGTGCCTGAAGCAATTCAAGGAGAAGCGGTTCGGCTTTTCCGTGAGACGGTGGACAGCACCAGCCTGAACAACACCCGGTTTTCTCGAGCGCCGACCGAATAGAATTATTCGAAAACGATGCTCGGCACGGCAGCTTCTGCCGCGCCGCGCTCCTCTTGGACCCTGTCCCAGACCTTAGCCGCGATATCGCGGTAGATCCTCGCCTCGGCGCCGTCGGGCTTGGCCACGACCACGGGCGAGCCGGCGTCCGAGCTTTCACGGATACCCATTTCGAGCGGCACTTCGCCCAGGAAGGTGACACCCAGACGCTCGGCCTCGCGGCGCGCGCCGCCATGACCGAAGATGTCGTAGCGCTTGCCGGTGTCGGGCGCGAGGAAATAGCTCATGTTCTCGACGATGCCGAGCAGCGGCACGTCGACCTTCTTGAACATGTTGAGGCCCTTGCGCGCATCGATCAGGGCGAGATCCTGCGGCGTCGAGACAATGACGGCGCCGGCGAGAGGTACCTGCTGGGCCATGGTGAGCTGGGCATCGCCGGTGCCGGGCGGCATGTCCACAACCAGCACGTCGAGCGGCCCCCACTCGACCTCGCGCAACATCTGGGTGAGCGCCGACATCACCATCGGGCCGCGCCAGATCATCGGCGTCTCCTCATCGACGAGGAAACCCATCGACATCACCTTGAGGCCATAATTCTGCATCGGCCTCAGGACCTTGCCATCGACGGTCTGGGGCCGGCCATGGATGTTGAGCAGCCTCGGCATCGACGGCCCGTATATATCGGCATCGAGCACGCCGACGTTCAGTCCATTGGCGGCAAGGCCGAGCGCCAGGTTGACGGCGGTGGTCGACTTGCCGACGCCGCCCTTGCCGGAGGCCACCGCAATGATCGCATCGATGCCGGGCACGCCGCGCTTGCCGTGGCTGTGCGAAGCGGGCGCTGGACGCTGCGGCGCTGCCTGGGGAGTTGGGTGCGGCGGCGCTGCCTGCGGAGCCGGACGCGGCCGAACCGGCGCTTCCATGCCGCCGCCCTTTTTTTCCGCCGTCAGCGCAACGACGGCGCTGGCGACGCCGGGGATGGCCTTCACCACGCGCTCGGCGGCGGCGCGCAGCGGCTCCATCTCCTGCGCGCGGGCGGCGGGAACGGTGATCGAGAAGAACACTTTGGAATCGGCGATGAAAATCTCCGAGACCAGGCCGAGGTCGACGATATTGCCGGTGAAATCCGGTCCGTTGACCGTCTTCAGGCGCTCGATAACGGTTTCCTTGCTGACGGACATGAGCTTTTTCCCAAGCGTTTGCCGGTTCAGATAATGCAGTTCCCGCAGAGAACCAAGCTCCGGAACGACATGTGCGGCGACATGCCTTCAAAAACTTGCGCTCGCGTGTCGGGTTTTGCGGGCGTCTTTCGTCTTCAAGAAAGATGCATCCCGATTGCGCAGGCCGCAGTCGCCGGAAGACAGCGCAACTCTATTTTCCTGGTTTCGGGCGCGGCAGCCGACAGGGAGCAGCCAACGGAGAAAGGAGACAGTCATGCTCGAACACAGCAACGCGACAGCCAATCTCGCGGTGAAGGACCTGGAGAAGGCAAAGGCCTTCTATGCGGGAACGCTCGGCCTCAAGCAGGTCGACGACATGGACGGCGAGCTGATCGTCTACAAAAGCGGCGACACGGTCATCAATGTCTATCATTCGCAATTCGCCGGCACCAACAAGGCGACGGCGGTAACCTGGGCGGTGGGCGACCAGATCGAACCGATCGTCAAGTCGTTGCGCTCGAAGGGCGTCAGCTTCGAGCACTACGATATGCCCGGTCTGTCGCTCGAGGGCGACATCCACGTCGGCCACGGCATGAAAGTCGCATGGTTCAAGGATCCCGACGGGAACATCTTGAATCTCGTGGGAAAGTAGCTTCGCCCGCAGACGCAGGCGGGCCGCATCATCCGGCCAGCCTCGTGGCGAGGTAGGTGAGCGCTGAAATCGCCGCTGTCGCCGGCAGGGTGATGACCCATGCCACGACGATGTTGCCGGCTATGCCCCAGCGCACCGCCGAGACGCGGCGGGCGGCGCCGACGCCGATGATCGCCCCTGTAATGGTATGCGTGGTGGAGACGGGGACACCGAGCCACGTCGCGGCAAAAAGCGTTATGGCGCCGCCCGTCTCGGCGCAAAAACCCTGCATCGGGTTCAGCCGGGTGATCTTCGACCCCATGGTGTGAACGATGCGCCAGCCGCCGAGCAGCGTGCCCAGCGCCAGCGCCGACTGGCAGGTGATGACCACCCACAGCGGCACATAGAAGCTCTGGCCGAGCATGCCTTGCGAATAGAGCAGCACGGCGATGATGCCCATGGTCTTCTGTGCGTCATTGCCGCCATGTCCCAGCGAATAGAGCGAGGCGGAAAAGAACTGCAGGACACGAAACGAGCTGTCGACGGCGAACGGTGTCTGGCGCACGAACAGCCACGAGACGATGAGGACGAGAACGAGCGCCAGGACGAATCCGGTAGCCGGCGAAAGCACGATCGCCGCGACCGTCTTGCCGAGCCCGGACCAGACGATGGCGCCGGTTCCGGCCTTGGCGACACCGGCGCCGACCAGCCCGCCGATCAGCGCATGCGAGCTGCTCGACGGAATGCCCACGATCCAGGTGACGATGTTCCAGACGATGGCGCCGACGAGCGCGGCGAAGATCACCGCCGGCGTCACGATGCTGGCGTCGACGATGCCTTTTCCAACAGTCTCGGCGACATGCAGGCCGAAGAACAGGAAGGCGATGAAATTGAAGAAAGCCGCCCAAAAGACCGCATAGTGCGGCCTGAGCACGCGGGTGGAAACGATGGTCGCGATCGAATTGGCGGCATCGTGCAGGCCGTTGAGGAAATCGAAGAACAGCGCCACGGCGACGAGGCCGACCAGCAGGGGAAAGGCGATCGTGGCGTCCATCGCCTAAACGTTCTCGATGACGATGCCGCTGATCTCGTTGGCGACATCCTCGAAACGGTCGACCACCTTTTCCAGCTGACCGTAGATCTCCGAGCCGATCAGATAGGCCATCGGGTCGCTGCGGCCGTGTCGCTTGAACAGGTCCTTCAGGCCCTGCTCGTGCAGGTCGTCGGCGCGGCCTTCGACGCGCATGACCTCTTCGGCTATGGCATTCAGGCGCGCGGCGTTCGCGCCCACCTTGCCGAGCAGCGGGATGGCCTCCGCGACCAACCGGGCAGCCTGGACGATGACGCCGCCCATTTCCCGCATCAGGGGATCGAACTCCCTCATCTCGAACAATTTCACCGTCTTGACGGTCTTGTGCATCATGTCGATGGCGTCATCCATCGACTGGATCAGATCCTTGATGTCGCCGCGATCGAAGGGCGTGATGAAGGAGCGCCTGACGGCAAGCAGGACCTCCGCGGTGATGCCGTCCGCCTCGTCCTCGAGGTCGATGATCGTCTGACACCAGCGGTCGATGTCCTTGCCCTGGAGAAGCCGCTCGAGCGCCTCGGCGCCGCCGACCACCGTGCGCGAATGCCGTTCGAACAGGTCGAAAAAGCGATCCTCGCGGGGCAACAGCTTGCGAAACCAACCCAGCATCTCGTCCTCCCTGCTTCCGCCCATCCCACATAACGCCATGCGCGACGCGGGAAAACAGATAGCCGGCTCAAAAATGTGGATGAGATCCGATTGGCCATGCGTCTTGCGCAGCAGGGCGATTTCCCCGACCTTGGGCAAACCGCGGATCGGATGACATGATCGACAAGCTGGAATTCTTCATTGCGCTCGCCAGGGAAGAGCATTTCGGCCGCGCGGCCGAGGTGTGCGGCGTCACCCAGCCGACGCTGTCGGCCGGCATCAAGCAACTCGAAGAGCAGCTCGGCGTCATGCTGGTGCTGCGCGGCTCGCGCTTCCAGGGCCTGACGCCGGAAGGCAAGCAGGTACTGGTATGGGCTCGACGCATCGTCGGAGATTCAAGGACCATGCGCGAGGAGATGCGGGCGGCGCGCCACGGCCTGTCCGGCCGCATCCGCATCGCCGCCGTCCCGACCGCGCTCGCCATGGTGGCGCGACTGACGACGCCGTTCCGCGAAAAGCATCCCGGCGTCACCTTCTCGGTGCTGTCGCGCACCTCGATCGAGGTGCTGACGCTGCTCGGCAATCTCGATATCGATGCCGGCATCACCTATCTCGACAACGAGCCGCTGGGGCGGGTGACCAGCGTGCCGCTCTATGATGAGCGCTACCAGCTGATCACGGCGGTCGGGAACCCCTATTCCGACCGCGACAAAGTGACGTGGGCCGAGATCAGCCAGCTGCCGCTCTGCCTGCTGACGCCGGACATGCAGAACCGCCGCATCATCGACCAGCATCTGGCCGAAGCCGGCGTGCAGGTGCGGCCGACGCTGGAATCCAACTCGATGATCGTGCTGTTCTCGCATATCCGGACCGGCAAATGGTCGTCGATCATGCCGCTCAACCTGGCGGAAACATTCGGCTTTTCCGAACCTATCCGCGCCATTCCGATCGTCGATCCGGATGCCAGCCACACGGTCGGGCTGGTTGCGGCGCCGCGCGAGCCGCATACGCCGCTGGTGCAGGCGCTGCTGGACGAGGCGATGGCGCTGGCAGACGATTTCCGCGCCCATCGCTAGGCTAGACAATGCGGACCGATCGTCCTTGATAGAAATTTTCTATCAAGCGACGGGAGAGCTTTATTGATCTCGGGGGTTTCCTCTGATTTCGTAAGGACTTAGCGATAATGCGCCCTTTGCATGTCGTTGCCCCGAAACCGCTCTATATTCTGGGGTGACATATGTTGGGCCGCCACGACCAGGGAGGGCGCTGCATGCCGATGCAGCCTGCAAGTACCGAGATCGCGTCGCGCACGGCGGCGATCGTCAACGAGTTCAAGGGCCTCGAAGGTCCGCTGCTGCCGATCCTCCACGGCATCCAGGAAGAATTCGGCCATGTGCCGCAGGCGGCCCTGCCGGTCATCGCAGACGGGCTGAACCTCTCCAGGGCCGAGGTGCACGGCGTCGTCACGTTCTATCACGATTTCCGCGCCCAGCCCGCCGGCCGACACGTGCTGAAGCTCTGCCAGGCGGAAGCCTGCCAGTCGATGGGCTCGGAGGCGGTCGCCGCCAAGGTCAAGCAACTGCTCGGCATCGATTTCCACGAGACCGCGCGTGACGGATCGGTTACATTGGAGCCGGTCTACTGCCTCGGGCTTTGCGCCTGCTCGCCGTCGGCGATGCTGGATGGCGAAGTGATCGGCCGGCTCGACGACGAGAAGATCGAAGAGATCGTCGCGGAGGTGCGTTCATGATCCCGCGCATCTACATCCCCGCAGATTCCGGCGCGCTGGCGCTCGGCGCCGAAAAGGTCGCCAAGGCGATCGAGAAGGAGCTCACGGAGCGCGGCGTCGAGGCCAAGATCGTGCGCAACGGCTCGCGCGGCGCCTATTTTCTGGAGCCGATGGTGGAAGTGGCCACCGCCGAAGGCCGCATCGCCTACGGGCCGGTGAAGCCCTCGGACGTCAAGAGCCTGTTCGACTGCGGCTTCCTCAAGGGCGGCCATCACAAGCGCTGGCTCGGCGCGCCGGACAAGATTCCCTTCCTCGCCAAGCAGACGCGGCTGACCTTTGCCCGTTGCGGCGTCATCGATCCGTTGTCGCTCGACAGCTACAAGTCGCATGGCGGTCTCAACGGGCTGCAGAAAGCCGTCGCCATGGCGCCGGCCGACATCGTCAGCCAAGTCACGGAGTCCGGCTTGCGCGGCCGCGGCGGCGCCGGCTTCCCGACTGGCATCAAGTGGAAGACGGTTCTCGATACGACTTCCGACCAGAAATACATCGTCTGCAACGCCGATGAGGGCGACAGCGCCACCTTCGCCGACCGCATGATCATGGAGGGCGATCCCTTCGTGCTGATCGAAGGCATGGCGATTGCCGGCATCGCCACCGGCGCGACCAAGGGCTTCGTCTATATCCGCTCGGAATATCCGCATGCGGTGGCGACGATGAACAAGGCCGTCGCGATCGCCCGCAAGGCCGGCGTGCTCGGCGCCAACGTGCTGGGTTCGCCTCATGCCTTCGACATGGAGATCCGCGTCGGCGCAGGCGCCTATGTCTGCGGCGAAGAAACCTCGTTGCTCAACAGCCTCGAGGGCAAGCGCGGCGTGGTACGTGCCAAGCCGCCGCTGCCGGCGATCCAGGGCTTGTTCGGCAAGCCGACGGTGATCAACAACGTGATCAGCCTGGCCTCCGTGCCGATCATCATGGACAAGGGCGCCGCCTACTACAAGGATTTCGGCATGGGCCGCTCACGCGGCACGATCCCGATCCAGATCGCCGGCAACGTCAAGCATGGCGGGCTGTTCGAGACGGCCTTCGGCCTGACGCTCGGCGAGATCGTCGACGAGATCGGCGGCGGCACGGCTTCGGGCCGTCCGGTGAAAGCGGTGCAGGTCGGCGGCCCGCTCGGCGCCTATTTCCCGCGCGCGCTTTTCGACACGCCGTTCGACTACGAAGAATTCGCCAACCGCGATGGACTGATCGGCCATGCCGGCATCACCGTGTTCGACGACAGCGCCGACATGATGAAGCAGGCGCGCTTCGCCATGGAGTTCTGCGCCATCGAGAGCTGCGGCAAGTGCACGCCCTGCCGCATCGGCTCAACGCGCGGCATGGAGGTTCTCGACAAGGTCGCCGCCGGCATCGAGGCGGAGAAGAACCTCGCTTTGGTCAGCGACCTCTGCAACACGATGAAGTTCGGATCGCTCTGCGCGCTGGGCGGCTTCACGCCCTACCCGGTGATGAGCTCGATCACGCATTTCCCCGAGGATTTCAAGCCCGCGCCGACGCGCGTGGCTGCTGAATAGGAGCTGGCAGATGAACATCAGGGCCGACTTCCCGACACTCATCGAAGAGATCGACTACGGCACGCCGGAGTCGAAAGCGACGAAGCAGGTCACGCTGACGGTCGACGGGCAGAGCATCACCGTGCCGGAAGGCACCTCGATCATGCGCGCGGCGATGGAAGGCGGGGTCGAGATCCCGAAGCTTTGCGCCACCGACATGCTGGATTCCTTCGGCTCCTGCCGCGTCTGCCTTGTCGAGATCGAAGGCCGCGGCGGCACGCCGGCCTCCTGCACCACGCCGGTCGGCGAAGGCATGGTGGTGCGCACGCAGTCGGAGCGGCTCGACGCCATCCGACGCGGCGTCATGGAGCTCTATGTCTCCGACCATCCGACCGGCTGGAACGAGAAGGCCGGAACCGGCGCCAGCGAGTTCGACGCGGTGGCGAAGTCGGTCGGTCTCACGGAGAACCGTTACGGCGTCGAAGGACGCAACCACGTCAAGGAAGAAGGCGGTGTGGCGCCCGGCCATGGCTCTTTGGCCGTCGACTACATCGCCCGCGACGAATCCAACCCTTATTTCACCTATGATCCGGCGCAGTGCATCGTCTGCTCGCGCTGCGTACGCGCCTGCGAAGAAGTGCAGGGCACCTTCGCGCTGACCATCGAGGGCCGCGGCTTCGAGTCCCGCATGGTCGCCGGCATGCATGAGGATTTCATCGCTTCCGAATGCGTGTCCTGCGGCGCCTGCGTGCAGGCCTGCCCGACCGACGCGCTGCGCGAGAAGACGGTGCTCGAAAAGGGCATGCCCGAGCGCTCGGCCGTCACCACCTGCGCCTATTGCGGCGTCGGCTGCTCGTTCAAGGCAGAGGTGAAGGGTGACGAGGTCATCCGCATGATGCCCTACAAGGACGGCAAGGCGAACCACGGCCATTCCTGCGTGAAGGGCCGCTTCGCCTATGGCTACGCCACCCACAAGGACCGCATCCTTTCGCCGATGATCCGCGAGAAGATCACCGATCCGTGGCGCGAGGTGACCTGGGAAGAGGCGATCGCCCACACCGCGAAGGAATTCCGCCGCATCCAGTATCAGTATGGACGCGGCTCGATCGGCGGCATCACCTCCTCGCGCTGCACGAACGAAGAGACCTATCTGGTGCAGAAGCTGGTGCGGCAGGGCTTCCGCAACAACAATGTCGACACCTGCGCCCGCGTCTGCCACTCGCCGACCGGATACGGGCTCGGCCAGACCTACGGCACCTCGGCCGGCACGCAGGACTTCGATTCGGTCGAATTCACCGACGTCGCCGTCATCATCGGCGCCAACCCGGCTTCCGCCCATCCGGTGTTCGCCTCGCGACTGAAGAAGCGGCTGCGTCAGGGCGCCAAGCTGATCGTGCTCGATCCGCGCCGCACCGAGATGGTGAAGTCGGTGCATGTCGAGGCGGACTACCACCTGCCGCTGAAGCCCGGCACCAATGTGGCGGTGCTGACGGCGCTGGCGCATGTCATCGTCACCGAGGGCCTGTTCGACGAAGCCTTCATCCGCGAGCGCTGCGACTGGGCCGAGTTCCAGGACTGGGCGTCCTTCGTCGCTCTGCCGGAAAACAGTCCGGAGACCGTCGGCAAGCTGGCCGGCGTCGATCCGGAGGCGATTCGGGGTGCCGCGCGCCTCTACGCCAAGGGTGGCAACGGAGCGATCTATTACGGCCTCGGCGTGACCGAGCACAGCCAGGGCTCGACGACGGTGATGGCGATCGCCAACCTTGCCATGGCCACCGGCAATATCGGACGTCCGGGCGTCGGCGTGAACCCGCTGCGCGGCCAGAACAACGTGCAGGGCTCCTGCGACATGGGCTCCTTCCCGCACGAGCTGCCGGGCTATCGCCACATCTCCGGCGAAGCCGTGCGCGACATCTATGAGAGCCTGTGGGGCGTTAAGCTGGACGAAGAGCCCGGCCTGCGCATCCCCAACATGCTGGATGCCGCCGTCGACGGCTCCTTCAAGGGCATCTACATCCAGGGCGAGGACATCCTGCAGTCCGATCCCGACACCAAGCATGTCGCCGCCGGCCTCGCCGCGATGGAATGCGTCGTCGTGCACGACCTCTTCCTCAACGAGACGGCGAATTACGCGCATGTCTTCCTGCCGGGCTCGACCTTCCTCGAGAAGGACGGCACCTTCACCAATGCCGAGCGCCGCATCAACATGGTGCGCAAGGTGCTGGAGCCGAAGGCGCGCTACGCCGACTGGGAGGCGACGCAGGTGCTTGCCCGCGCTATCGGCCTCGACTGGAACTATACGCATCCGTCGCAGATCATGGACGAGATCGCCAAGACGACGCCGAGCTTCGCCGGCGTCTCCTTCGAGCTGCTCGACCGCGTCGGCTCGGTGCAGTGGCCCTGCAACGAGAAGGCGCCGCTCGGCACCCCGATCATGCATGTTGACGGCTTCGTGCGCGGCAAGGGCAAGTTCATCCGCACCGAATATGTGGCGACGGACGAACGGACCGGACCGCGCTACCCGCTGCTGCTCACCACCGGGCGGATCCTGTCGCAGTACAATGTCGGTGCGCAGACCAGGCGCACCGAGAATGTCACATGGCATGCCGAGGACCGGCTGGAGATCCATCCGCACGACGCCGAGGATCGCGGCATCCGCGACGGCGACTGGGTGCGGCTGGCGAGCCGTTCCGGCGAAACCACGCTGCGCGCGCTGATCACCGACCGCGTCTCGCCCGGCGTCGTCTACACGACCTTCCACCATCCGGACACGCAGGCCAACGTGATCACGACCGACTTCTCGGACTGGGCGACCAACTGTCCGGAATACAAGGTCACCGCCGTGCAGGTGGCGCCGTCCAACGGCCCGACCGAGTGGCAGAGGGAGTATAACGAGCAGGCTCGCCAGAGCCGCCGCATCGCCCCGCTGGAAGCGGCGGAGTAGATGTGTCGAGGCAAGAGCTTCAATCTTGACGGCTGATCGCCCCCCACTCCGTCAAGCTTCGCTTGACACCTCTCCCCCGGTCGACGGGGGAGAGGAAAGGCGTGCGGCGATTCCAACTAGCTCCTTTCCTCTCCCTCCGGAGGGGGGAGAGGTGGCGCTGCGAAGCAGCGACGGAGTGGGGGAAGGCGCGGCTCAAACGCGAAGCCGTGGAAATTCGGACACAAGCCAAAGAAGAGGCAATCCGGCGTATCTGGCGAGCAGTCGACCCCCACTCCGTCAAGCTTCGCTTGACACCTCTCCCCCGATCGACGGGGGAGAGGAAAGGCGCGTGCGTCCAAAGCTGTCGCGGAGGACAGGCAGTACAGAGGTTGGCGCCTCGTGACCCGCCCTCCTGTCACTCAAATCTCTCGTCTCGCGCGTCGCGCCGGCGGCACCGCGGCCGCGAACCGCATGGTGCCGGAGGAGACGCCGGTGGCGTTCTCCTATGCCGGCACCACCCATGCGGTGATGATGGCAAGCCCCTCCGATTTCGAGGACTTCGCGCTCGGCTTCTCGCTGACCGAGGGCATCATTGCCGACCCGGAAGAGATCGAAGCGATCGAGGTGGAGGATCTCGGCGCCGGCATCGACATCCAGATCAAGCTGAAGGACAAGGCCAATACGCGCTTCCAGGCGCGGCGGCGCCGGCTCGCCGGACCCGTCGGCTGCGGCCTGTGCGGCATCGAATCCATCGAGGAAGCGATGCGTTCGGTCGACGCTGTGGGTGCGTCGAAGCTTACGCTTGAGGCCGAGGACGTCATCCGTTCGGTCAAGCTTCTGTCGAAGCTGCAGCCGTTGCATACAAAAACCGGCGCGGTGCACGCCGCGGCCTTCTACGTTCCCGGCAAGGGCATCGTGATGGCGCGCGAGGATGTCGGCCGGCACAACGCGCTGGACAAGCTCGCGGGCGCGCTGGCGAAAGCCGGCATCGACGGCGCGAGCGGCGCCGTCGTCGTCACCTCGCGCGTGTCGGTGGAGATGGTGCAAAAGACAGCTGCCATCGGCGCGCCGATCATCATGGCGGTCTCGGCGCCGACCGCACTTGCCATCCGCACAGCCGAGGCTGCCGGCATGACGCTGGTGGCGCTGGTGCGCGGCGACGATTTCGATATTTTCACCCACCCCGACCGGGTGGCTTCCGGAGTTGCCAAGCATGTCGCATGACGAAGACCACATCGCCAGCACCAAGGAAAAGCTGGTGCGCATGGCCAATCAGATCGCCACCTTCTTCCATTCGAAGCCGCGCGAGGAAGGCATTACCGGCGTTGCCGAGCACATCAACAAGTTCTGGGAGCCCAGGATGCGGCGGCAGTTCTTCGAGCTGCTGGACGGCGATCCGGAGGATTTCGACGACCTGGTGATCGCCGCCTCGGCCAAGATCAAGCGCCCGCTGACTCCCGAACAGGCCGACAAGAGCCTCGGCTATGCCAGGCCCGCGGATGCCGAGGGCACAGTTCCGCACAAATAGGGGCCGCCGCGCCCTCGGCGCCAGAGGTCTTATATTTCCGCCCTCTAAAGTTTGGCTGCCGCAAGCGGCCCGTCTCTGCTATGGTCGGCGCAGGAATTCGTCTGGCCGGACGGGGGCAATTGCGTGAGGCCGATCGAGACCAGATACGCCCGTAGCGGGGATATGCGGATCGCCTACCAAGTGGTCGGCCAGGGTTCGTTCGATCTCGTCTTCGTGCCGGGCTTCATCTCCAATCTCGACCTGCAGTGGGAAGACGAAGGCTACAGCCGCCTGCTGAAACGGCTCTCGGCCTTCTCGCGGCTGATCCTGTTCGACAAACGCGGCACCGGCCTTTCCGACCGCGTCGACACCCGTCACCTGCCGAGCCTCGAGACCCGCATGGACGACGTGCGCGCGGTGATGGATGCCGCCGGCAGCGGCCGCGCCGCGATCCTCGGCGCGTCGGAAGGCGCGCCAATGGCGATGCTGTTCGGCGCCACCTATCCGGAGCGAACGCGGGCGCTGGTGGTTTACGGCGGCTATGCGCATTTCCACAAATGGGTGATGCCACCGGAGCGGCTGGAAGCCTTCATCGAGACGGCGGAGACCTCCTGGGGCACCGGCGCGACCTTGCCCAATTTCGCGCCGGGCCGGGTGGACGACACGCATTTTTCCCATTGGTGGGCCCGGTTCGAACGGCTGTCGGCCAGCCCGACCGCCGCGGCGGCCCTTGCCCGCATGAATGCCGGCATCGACGTGCGCGGCATACTGCCGGCGATCAGCGCGCCGACGCTGCTCGTCCATCGCCGTAACGACGCGCGCGTCGACCCGAAGGCCAGCCGCTTCCTCGCCAGGAAGATCCACGGTGCCCGGCTGGTCGAAATCCCCGGCCGCGACCATCCGATCTGGACCGGAGACGTCGACCGCGTGGCCGACCTGATCGAGGAGTTCCTGACCGGCCAGCCGGCGGTCGCCGACACCGAGCGCGTGCTCGCCGCGCTGCTGGTGACGCGCATCTACGACACGGCCAAGCTCGGCGACCGCATGTGGAGCGAACGCAGCCAGCGCTTCCAGGAGACATGGCGGCTCTTGGTCGGCCGCCATGGCGGGCGTGTCGCCGGCACGCATGGCGAATTGATGATCTCGCGCTTCGATGGGCCGGCGCGCTCCATACGCTGCGCGGCGGCGCTGCGCGACGCCGCGCAGCAGATCGGCGTGGCGAGCGCGCAAGGGGTGCATGTCGGCGAGATCGAAATGCGCGGCGCGCCGGTCGGCCTGACGGCGCGGGTGACGATGCAGCTCGCCACCCATGCCGGGCGCGGGGACATCCTAGCCTCGCAGCTGGTCGCCGAACTCGCGGTAGGCTCCGGCCTGCATTTCGTCGACGCCGGCCGCATCACCCTCGACGAATTGGGCGAGCCGCTGCCGGTGGTACAGGCGACGTCGGAACAGCATCTGGAACCCGCCTGCCGCCCCAAACCCAAAGCAATGGAGCCGGTCGCCTTGACGGCCCGGGAAAGCGAGGTGGTGAGCCTGATCGCGGACGGCATGAGCAATGCGGCGATCGCCGCCGAGCTGAAACTCAGCGAGCATACGGTCAAGCGGCACGTCGCCAACATACTGCTCAAGCTCGACCTGCCGTCGCGGGCAGCGGCGGCGGCGTTCTCGGCAAGGCACGCTGGCCCGGACGGGCCATGAGAGCCATGGCGCTTTCGAGCGAAGCGGGCGAAGCGCCTTAAGGGTTACGAATTCTTCCCATGCAGGCCGGGCGATGTCGCCGAGACGGCACTGCGAATGGAGGATGAAATGCTGAAACTGAATCGCAAGATCGGATTGCTGGCGTTTGCCGCAGGCGCATTGCTGGCCATCACCTCGGCTCGAGCCGAAGACGCTTCGGCCACCGCCGCCTACAAGGACATCCAGGCGACGCTCGGCTCGGTGCCAGATATGTTCAAGACATTGCCGGACGTCGCCGTGGCCGGCGCCTGGGCCGAGATCAAGGGCGTCCAGCTCAATCCGAACACCGCCCTCAACGGCAAGACCAAGGAACTGATGGGCCTCGCGGTCGCCTCGCAGATCCCCTGCCAGTACTGCATCTATTTCCACACGCTGGCGGCCAAGGCCAACGGCGCGAGCGACGAAGAGATCAAGGAGGCCGTGGCGATGGCGGCGATCGTGCGGCACTGGTCGACCATGCTCAACGGCAGCCAGGTCGACCTCGCCGCCTTCAAGAAGCAGACCGACGACCTGTTCGCCGCCGTCAAGGCGAAGTCGCAGTGAGAACTCGCTGCCCGGCACGTGCCGGGCAGCGCCCCAATCGAATGCCCGGTCAGACGGGCCATGGAGATCAAAATGCTGACCAAGACACAAATTGTGGACGGCGCGGCGATCAAGAAGGCGATCGAAGGCCGTGACGGCAGGCTGCTTTCAAGCTTCTACACCGATGACGCGCTGGTGCGCGTGATCGACCGCAACAACCCGCCGAGCAAGCCGCGCGAAATCCGCGGCCGCGCGGCGATCACCACGTTCTGGGACGACATCTGCAGCCGGGCGATGACCCACAAGGTCGACACCACAATCGCCGAAGGCGACAGCCTCGCCTTCACGCAAGCCTGCGCCTATCCGGACGGCACGAAAGTGTTCTGCGCGGCGATGCTGGAACTGAAGAACGGCCGCATTGCACGGCAGACGGTCGTGCAGGCCTGGGACGAGTAGACCAACCGCGGCTCAACCGCAAATCTGGGAGGAGAAGCAAATGTTCAGCGCCAGATGGCAGATCGATGCCAAATTCGGGCACAAGCAAACCGCACTGGAACTGATGCGGAAATGGGAGCGCGAGATCGGCTCGCAGGTCGGCCTCGCCGACCTGAAGTTCCGACTCATGACCGGTTCAGTCGGCGCGCGGGAAGCTACGATCGAGGCCCACCACGAGGTCGAGAGCCTGGCCCAGCTGGAGGAATTCTTCGCCAAGATCGCCAAGATCGAAGCGCACGCCAAATGGGGCAAGGAGCTGGAGCCCTATGTGGTGTCGGGCACCAGCGTCTGGCAGATCTTCCGGATCGTGGAGTAGTGGCTTGAGCGGCAGGTAGATGAGGGGCGGAGCTGACTTCTCAGAACTTGGCGCTGCCCCTCATCCGGCCCTTCGGTCCCTACATCAAGCCGAGCTGCTTGTAGAAGCCGAGCGCATCGTAATAGTCGCTCTGGGTCGCGATCTTGCCGTCCTTGATGGAAAACATCGAGGCACCGGTGAAGGAGAACTTCTTGCCGGTGGCGGCCGTGCCGTCGCCCCAGGCACCGGTGTTGGTGCCGGAGAACTCCCACTCGAACGAGACGCGGTCGCCATCGACAACCGGCTTGCCCTTCATTGTCCAAACGGCATCGGGAACGGCCTTCAGGAAGTTGTCGATGACGCCGGTCTTGGCGGCGTCCTTGCCGGCCACCGGCTTGCCGACGGAGGCATCGTAATAGGTCACGTCATCGGCGAAGTAGCCGGCGGCCTTGGCCGAGTCATGCGCATTCCAGGCCGCGACGTAGGCCTCGACCACCGACTGCGCGGTGTCTCCGGCAAAGGACGGCGTCACGGCGAAAAGCGCGGCGACGACGGCTGCTGATGTCAGAAATTGGCGGCGCTGCATCGTTGTTTCCTCCCTGGTTGAAATGCTTGCCTCCGTTTCCTCCTCCCCTGTAGGAGAAGGTGACGAAGCTCGGTCGGATGAGGGGCGCCAGCCTGGCGCCAAGCTTACCCCTCACTCGGATTGCCAACCGATTTGCGAAGAGCAAATCGGGCAATCCGACCTCTCCCACAAGGGAAGAGGTAAAGCGCTAGCCGTGCGCCACCATGACGTGGCGAACGGCGGTGTAGTCTTCCAGCGCGTAAAGCGACATGTCCTTGCCGTAGCCGGACTGCTTGAGCCCGCCATGCGGCATCTCGTTGGTCAGCATGAAGTGGGTGTTGATCCAGGTGCAGCCATATTGCAGGCGGGCGGCCGTCGCCATGGCGCGCGAGATGTCCTTGGTCCACACGGACGAGGCGAGGCCGTAGTCGCTGTCGTTGGCCCAGTTCACCGCTTCGTCGACCTCCGAGAAGCGGGTGATCGAGACGACCGGGCCGAATACCTCGCGGCGCACGATCTCGTCCTCCTGCAGCGCGCCGGCGACAACCGTCGGCTGATAGTAGAAGCCCGAGCCCTCGCCCGGCTTACCGCCGGTGGTGATCTCGATGTGCTTCAGTTCCGAGGCGCGCTCGACGAAACTCGAGACGCGGTCGCGCTGGCGACGCGAGATCAGCGGCCCGATCTCGTTCTCGGTATCTTCGGGAAGGTTGTACCTGATGGTCGAGACCGCCGAGGAGAGGTCGGCAACGAGCTTGTCGTAAATCTTCTTGCCGGCATAGATGCGGCAGGCGGCAGTGCAGTCCTGGCCGGCATTGTAGTAGCCGAAGGCGCGCAGCCCGTTGACCACGGCGCCGAGGTCGGCATCGTCGAACACGATCACCGGCGCCTTGCCGCCGAGTTCGAGATGCGTGCGCTTGACCGATTTGGCGGCGGCCTGCAGCACCTTCTTGCCGGTGGCAACGTCACCGGTGATCGAGATCATGTTGACCTTGGCATGGTTGATCAGCGTGTTGCCGACGCTGTCGCCGCGGCCGAGCACGACATTGACGACGCCTTCCGGCAGAATCTCCGAGAGGATCTTCGCCAGCTTCAACGCCGTCAGCGGCGTCTGCTCCGACGGCTTGAAGACGACCGTGTTGCCGCCGCCGATCGCCGGCGCCAGCTTCCAGGCCATCATCATCAGCGGATAGTTCCAAGGCGCGATGGAGGCGACGATGCCGATCGGATCGCGCCTGACCATCGAGGTGTGGCCCGGCAGATATTCGCCGGCGACCTGGCCGGGCATCGAACGGACCGCGCCGGCGAAGAAGCGGTAGCAGTCGACGATCGCCGGAATCTCGTCATTGAGCACCGCGTTGATCGGCTTGCCGCAATTCAACGCCTCGAGCTCCGCGAACTCCTTCGCCTCCGCCTCGATACGGTCCGCGATCTTCAAGAGATAGCCCGAGCGCTGCGCAGGCGTCGTGCGCGACCAACTGACGAACGCTTGTTCGGCGGCACTGACGGCGGCCTCGATCTGCGCCGGGCTCGCTTCGGCCAAGTTGAAGATGGTCGCCCCGGTTTTCGGATTGAGGATCGGCTCCTCGGTTTCGGTGCCCTTCTCGAATTTCGAGCCGATCAGCATCTGGGTGTCCATTGGGTGTCTCCCTTAAAAGGAGCGAATAGCGAGTAGCGAATAGCGAGTAGAGGGACGGCTATGATTTCCCTATTGGCTATTCGCTACTCCCTACTCGCTGTTTTTCATTTTCCACTGCCGGCGATCTGGTCGCCGTCGCGGGTCAGGTAATAGGCAAGCAAGATCGGCAGCAGCGTCACCAGCACGACCACCATGGCCACGACATTGGTGACCGGGCGCTGGCGCGGGCGGATCAGCTCCTCCAGCATCCAGATCGGCACGGTCTGCTGTTGGCCGGCAGTGAAGGTGGTGACGATGACCTCGTCGAAGGACAGCGCGAAGGCGAGCATGCCGCCGGCAAGGAGCGCGGTGGCAATATTGGGCAGCACGACATGCCTGAACGTCTGGAAGCCGTCGGCGCCGAGGTCCATCGAGGCCTCGATCATCGAGCCGGAGGTGCGGCGGAAGCGGGCGACGGCGTTGTTGTAGACGACGACCACGCAGAAGGTGGCGTGGCCGAGCACGATCGTCCAGAACGAGAACGGGATGTCGGCCAGAGCGAAGGCCGAGCGCAGCGCGATGCCGGTGATGATGCCTGGCAGCGCGATCGGCAATATGACCAGCAGCGAAATGGTCTCGCGGCCGAAGAAGTGCGTCTGCGAGACGGCAGCGGCGCAGAGCGTGCCCAGCACCAGGGCGATCGCCGTCGAGATGGCGGCGACGCGGATCGACAGCGACAGCGCCTCCCATACGTCCGGCCGGTTCCAGGTGACGGCGAACCATTGCGTGGTCAGCCCCGGCGGCGGCCAGACGAAGCTCTTTTCTTCCGTCGTGAAGGCGTAGACGAAGATCAGAAGGATCGGCAGGTGCAGGAACAGCAGGCCGCAGGCGGCTGCGATCTTCAGGCCGAGCGGGGCGGACTGGCCGCGATCAGAGCGCATCGAAAGCCCCCAAGCGCTTGGCGCCCCAGAGGTAGAAGCCCATGATGACGATGGGCACCACGGTGAAGGCGGCGGCTAAAGGGATGTTGCCGGCGGTTCCCTGCTGCGAATAGACGGCCTGGCCGATGAAGAGCCGCGAGGTGCCGATGATCTGCGGGATGATGTAGTCGCCCAATGTCAGCGAGAAGGTGAAGATCGAGCCGGCGACGATGCCGGGCAGCGCCAGCGGAAACAGCACGTTGCGGAAGGTCTGGCCGGGTGAGGCGCCGAGATCGGACGAGGCCTCGACCAGATTGCCTGGCACGCGCTCGAGCGCCGCCTGAACGGGGAGGATCATGAAAGGCAGCCAGACATAGACGAAGGCGATGAAGGTGCCGGTGAAGGACACCGAGAGCGAGTTGCCGCCGACGATCGGCAGCGACAGCCAGCCATCGAGCAGCCAAAGCAGGTTCAGCTTGGCGAACAGCCAGGTGAGGATGCCTTCCTTGGCGAGGATCAGCTTCCAGGCATAGATCTTGACCAGGTAGCTCGACCACAGCGGCAGCATGACGCCGAGATAGAACAGCGCCTTCCAGCGGCCGCGCGCATAGCGTGCAGCGTAGTATGCGATGGGGAAAGCCACGACCGCGGAGGCGAGCGTGACAAGCGCCGCCATCGTCACCGTGCGCAGGATGATGTCGAGATTGGCGGCCTGGAACAGGTCGCCATAGGTCTTCAGCGTGAACTCGCGGTTGATGAGGCCGGAGAATTCGTCGATCGAGAAGAAGCTCTGCAAAAGCAGAGCGAAGAGCGAGCCGATATAGACGATGCCCAACCACTGAAGCGGCGGCAGCAGCATCAGAAGAAGCAGGAGTTTCGGCCGGCGCCAGAAGAGGTCGGAGAGCGCGCCGCGCATGCCGCCGCTGCCCGGCAGGATGGCGGGGGCCGGATTGGAGTTGAGCGCGGCGATGGTCATGGGGCCGCCTCGCCTTTGGGGAGGACATGGGAAAGGCAGAGTTCCTTCGCGCCCCCCTCTGTCCTGCCGGACATCTCCCCCACGAGGGGGGAGATCAGCAGCTCAGCCGCCGGCCCTCTCCCTGAAACTTTGATGATTGGCGAAAGCGGTCGCGACGTCCAATCTCCCCCCTTGCGGGGGAGATGTCCGGCAGGACAGAGGGGGGCGCCGTAGAGCGCCTCGCCTGCCCGACAGGCTACTATCCCAAGTGCCGTCATACCGTCTCGTCCATCAGATGCAGGTGCTCGCGGTTGAAGGTGAGCATCACCGCCTCGCCCTCGGCGGGCAGCGCCATGCCCGCCGGCACCATGGCATGGAGCCTGAGCCCGTCGGCATCGAGCGCCAACCTCGTGGTGGCGCCGAGATAGTTGGTGCCGACCAGGCGAGCGGCGACGCCGTCGCCGCTCGTCGCGGGAGAGACGCGGATGGATTCAGGCCTGAGACTCCCCCAGCGGTGCTGGCCGGAATAGCGGTGGACGAAATCCGGCGGCAGCACGTTGGACGAGCCGACGAAATCGGCGACGAAGCGCGTCTTCGGCCGCTGGTAGATGTCCTCCGGCGTGCCGACCTGCATGATCCTGCCGTCGTTGAAGACGGCGACGCGGTCGGCCATCGAGAGCGCTTCACCTTGGTCGTGGGTAACGAAGACGAAGGTGATGCCGAGCACTTTCTGCAGCGACTTCAATTCCTCCTGCATGTTCTCGCGCAGCTTGAGGTCGAGCGCGCCGAGCGGCTCGTCCAGCAGCAGCACCTTGGGCTGGTTGACCAGCGCGCGGGCAAGCGCGACGCGCTGGCGCTGGCCGCCGGAGAGCTGGCCGGGACGGCGGGTGCCGTAGCCCGGCAGCCGGACCAGCGACAGCGCCTCTTCCGCCGCCTTCAACCGCTCGGCCTTGCCAACGCCCTTGACCATCAACCCGTAGGCGACATTGTCGAGCACGTTCAAGTGCGGAAAGAGCGCGTAGTCCTGGAAGACGGTGTTGACGTTGCGGCGATAGGGCGGAACGCCCTCGGCGCGCTCACCGAAGATGGAAATGGAGCCCGCCGTCGGCTGCTCGAAGCCGGCGATCAGCCTGAGGCAGGTCGTCTTGCCGGAACCGGACGGCCCGAGCATGGCGAAGAACTCGCCCGGCGCGATATCGAGATCGACCGCATCGACGGCGCGCACGCTGCCGAAATGGCGCGAGACTTGTTTGAAGGAAACGGCGGAGGTCATGGGCTGCCTTGAAGATCAGGCCTCAAATTCGGGCGTCTGCGCTGCCCCTCATCCGCCTGCCGGCACCTTCTCCCCGTGAAGGACGGAGAGAAGGGACAACCTCCAGCGCTGGCGACCCCTCTCCCCGTTCTTCACGGGGAGAGGGTAAGGGTGAGGGGCAGCGCCAATTTCCAAAGGCTAGGCGAGCCTACCGCCCGCCGATGACGCCGATATAGTCCGACACCCAGCGGTAATAGGGCACGCACTGGTCGTTCTGGCTGGCGCATTTCGACACCGGCGTCTTCCAGAACTTGATCTTCTCGAAATTGTCGTAGCCATTGGTCTTGCAGCCTTCCTCGCCGAGCAGCTCGTTACCCTTGCAGGCGGCCGGCACGACCGGCAGCGAGCCGAACCAGGCCGAAACGTCGCCCTGGACCTTGGGCGACAGGGAGTGCTCGAGCCACATATAGGCGCAGTTCGGATGGGCGGCGTCCGCCTCCATCATGGTGGTGTCGGCCCAGCCGGTGACGCCTTCTTCGGGAACGGTCGAGGCGATCGGCTTCTTGGCGGCGACCAGCGTGTTCACCTGATAGGGCCACGAGCCGGAGGCGACCACGCCTTCGTTCTGGAAGTCGTCGACCTGGATGGCGGCGTCATGCCAGTAGCGGCCGACCAGCGTGCGCTGCGTGCGCAGCAGATCGAGCGCCGCCTTGTACTGGTCCTCGTTGAGCTCATAGGGGTCCTTGATGCCGAGTTCCGGCTTGTGGAACATCAGGTAGTTGGCGGCATCGGCGATGTGGATCGGGCCGTCATAGGCCTGGACGCGGCCCTTGTTCGACTTGCCGTCGGGCAGCTTCATTTCCTCGAAGACGACGTTCCAGCTCTTGGGCGCTTCCTTGAACACGTCGGTGTTGTACATCAGGACGTTCGGGCCCCACTGATAGGGAACGCCATAGTGCACCTTGTCGACCGTGAACCAGGGCGCGTCCTTCAGGCGATCGTCGACCGTCTTCCAGTTCTTGATGAGATCGGTGTTGATGGGCTGCACGCGCTTGCCGGCGACGAGGCGCAGCGAAGCGTCACCCGAAGCCGTCACGAGATCGAAGCCGCCCTCGTTCATCAGCGAGACCATTTCGTCCGAGGTGTTGGCGGTCTTGACGTTGACCTTGCAGCCGCTCTCCTTCTCGAAGGCGCTCACCCAGTCGTAGTTCTTGTCGGTCTCGCCGCGCTCGATATAGCCGGGCCAGGCGACGATATTGACCTCGCCCTCGCCCTTGCCGAGCTCCTTGACCTGGGCGATCGCCTGACCCGAGAAGGTCAGCGCAACCGTCAACGCCGTGCATGACTTCAGGAATGCACTCATCATCGATCTCCCATTTTGGCGCATGACCCCGAAACCGGTCCGGTTTTCGGAAAGGATCATGCGCAAACCTGAACGCCGGAGCTCTCAGCGCCCCGACCGCCGCGCTCCCGGGCGGCTCTGTTCCCTGGCAGGAAAATTGCTGTGAAAAATCCGGTTTCGCAAATTCATTTATCAGAAAGGCGATATCGGATTTTCCGATAGATTTCAGAGCCGCTGACGGACCATGCGCTGCGACTGGGCGAGGCCGATGAAGTCGCGGGCGGCCTGCGGCAGGCTGGAACCACGGCGCCAGACCATGCCGACCTGGACTACCGGAAGCGAGCCGGAGATATCGCGGGATTCAATGCGGTCGCCCTCGAGCGACCATGGGCGGTAGACGAGGTCGGGCAGCAGCGCGACGCCGGCTCCGGTGGCGACGAGGCTGCGCACGGCTTCGACCGAGCGGGTACGGAAGGCGACGTGGGGTCTCGCGCCGATCGCCGAGAGCAGCTTGCCGGTGTTCTCCTCGATCTCATCGACGGTGAGCATGATCAGCGGTTCGGAGGCGATGTCGCCGATCGAGATGATATCGGCGCTGGCGAGCTTGTGACTGAGCGGCAGCCAGAGCCGATAGGCGGAAACCTCGAGGATTTCGGATTGCAGCGCGGTGCGGTCGCGCAAATTCGAGGTGACCATGACGGCGATGTCGAGCTTGCCGCCGACCAGCAGGTGCTCGAGATAGTCGCCGTTGTCCTCGATGGCCGAGACTTCGACGCTCGGGTAGGCACGGCGGTAGCGCGCCAGCAAATCGGAAAGCACGTAGCCGGCAACCAGCGAGGTGACGCCGAGCTGCAGCCGCCCGCCGGCCGTCATCTGGTCGCCGAGAAAAGCGCGGCGTGCATCGGAGACATCGGCCAGGATCTTGGTCGCGTGGCGCAGGAACTGGTGACCCTTGTGCGTGATGTTCAAGCCGCGCGGATGACGCTCGAACAATTCGACGCCGAGGTCGCTCTCCAGTTCCTTGATCGCCTCGGTGACCGAGGATTGCGAAATGGAGAGGTTCTGCGCGGCGCCCGACACCGTGCCTTGTTCGGCGACGGCGACGAAGAACTGGAGCTGACGAATGGTGAAGGCCATGACCGGACTAAACACGGCCAATGCGGCTGCGGGAAGTGGGACAATTGAGCTTTGACGGCCCGTCGGAGCTCACCAACCGCTCATCTCCGGCTGGATCTCCTGGAATTGCCTTAAGCCACCGCAATGCTGAGCCGCGCGCCGGCATGGCTCAGCGCGGCGGCGATGTCGCGCGGCGGCGGCTGGTCGGTGGCAAGCTCGGAAAAGGCGTCGAAGCCGCAGACCTGGACCAATCCCTGCCGGCCGAACTTGGTATGGTCGGTGATGACCAACGAACGTTGGCCGCGCGACAGCACCATGCGAGCGAATTCCGCTTCCTCCAGCTCGTAGTCGGTAAGGCCGGCGACGGCATCGACCGCGCCGATCGAGATCACGGCGTGGCTGACCGAGAAGCGGCTGACGAAATCGATCGCGGTGACGCCGAAAGCCGCGCCCGAATCGCTGCGCAGCTCGCCGCCGGCCATGTAGACCTTGTTGCCGTTCACCGTCGCCAGCGTGCGGGCAATGTCGGACGAGTTGGTGACCACCGTCAGCCGGCGATGGCCGAGCAGCTCGCGCGCCAGAAAGGACGTGGTGGTGCCGGTGTCGAGCATGACCGACTCACCGTCGCGGATGGTGGCCGCGACCATGCGGGCGATCAGGCGCTTTGCCTCGGCATTCTCGCGCATGCGGCGCTCGAACGGCGCCTCGCCGGCCATCGACGGGAGGCCGACGGCGCCATGCATCTTCAGGATCGATCCCTCGTCGGTGAGCGGCCTGACGTCGCGCCGCACCGTCTCCAGCGACACGCCCAGCCGCTCGGCCAGGCTGGCGATGGTGATCGTGCCCTCCTCGTTGAGGAGCCGCAGGATTTCGCCATGCCGTTTCGAGTGGATCATGTGAATGTCCGGAATTTTGACCGATTCTAAGGCATTCCTAACGCTTTTAAAGGAATTGCTTATATTTTCGGGCAAAACACCCAAAAAAGGTCACAGCTTTTGATTGACAGTCGGGTCGCGCTGGCGTGAGATCAACGCCGTGACAGGCTCGGAACTGCCACGGGAGGATGATGGCAGAGCCGCAATCGACCGACCAGATCTTCTGGAACGTGCCTGGCGCGAGCTTTTTTCGAATCCGCGGGGGCGGATGCCGGGATCCTAAACCTGGCCAAGGGGCTCGTCGGTGCGGTGAGGGATATCAATCCCGGCGTCCCGCACCGACGAGGCTTTTTTGTTCTTTTTTATCGCTTTTTCAGAAACCGGCGCTTTGTCGAAAGCCGGCTGAAGCAGGGACAAAGCCGTGAGTGGCCCCGCAGTTGCCGAAGATCGCATCCGTGCCCTGCCCTGCTGGACCGGCAGCATCGAGATCGAGCCGCTGCCAGGTGGCCTGAGCAACGCCAACTATGTCGTCACGGACGGCGCCGGACGGCATGTCGTGCGCTTCGGCCAGGACTTCCCGTTCCACCATGTTTTTCGCGAGCGCGAGGTGATGACGGCGCGGGCGGCGCATGCGGCTGGGTTCGCGCCGGCCGTGCATTATGCCGAGCCCGGAATCCTGGTGACGGAATTTCTAGGCGCCAGGACCTTTCTCGGGGAGGACGTGCGCGCCAATCTCGGCCGCGTGGCGGCGCTGCTGCGCGGCTTCCATCGCGAGATGCCGAACCACGTCTCCGGCGCCGGCTTCATGTTCTGGGTGTTCCACGTGATCCGCGACTATGCCCGCACGCTGGACGAAGGCCGCAGCCGCAAAAAGGACCAGCTGCCGCGTTATCTGACGCTGGCGGACGAGCTCGAACGGGCGCAGAAGCTTTTGCCGATCGTCTTCGGCCACAATGATCTGTTGCCGGCGAACATCCTCGACGACGGCAAGCGGCTGTGGCTGATCGATTTCGAATATGCCGGCTTCAACACGGCCATGTTCGATCTCGCCGGGGCGGCCTCCAATGCCGGCATGAGCGACGAGGAGTCCTTCGCCTTCCTGACCGCCTACTTCATGAAGGAGCCGGACAGCGAGATCCGCCGGTCGCACGCGGCCATGCAATGCGCCTCCCTGCTGCGCGAGGCGATGTGGAGCATGGTCTCCGAGCTCTATCTCGACGCACCCGGCATCGACTACGTCGCCTACACCGAGGAGAACCTGGTGCGGCTCGACGCGGCGCTGGAAAACTACCAGACGAAATACGGAAAACTGCACCCATGAGCCTGCCCAGCCACGCCGGAATCGTCGTCATCGGCGGCGGCATCATCGGCTGCTCGACCGCCTATCACCTGGCGCGCGACCACAAGGCCGACGTGGTGCTGCTGGAACAGGGTAAGCTGACCTCGGGCTCGACCTGGCACGCGGCCGGCCTGGTCGGGCAGTTGCGCTCCTCGGCCTCGATCACGCGCGTGCTCAAATATTCGGTCGAGCTCTACAAGGGGCTTGAGGCCGAGACGGGGCTTGCCACCGGCTGGAAGATGACCGGCTGTTTGCGACTGGCGACCAACGCCGACCGTTGGACCGAGTTCAAGCGGCTGGCGACGACGGCAAAGAGCTTCGGCATGGATATGCAGCTGCTCTCCCCGGCCGAAGTGAGGCGCATGTGGCCGCTGATGGAAACCAGCGACCTCGTCGGCGCCTCCTGGTTGCCGACCGACGGCCAGGCGAGCCCTTCCGACATCACGCAGTCGCTTGCCAAGGGTGCCCGCATGCACGGCGCCAGGCTCTACGAGGACGTGCGCGTCACCGGCTTCGAGATGAAGGACGGCCGCATCACGGCCGTGAAGACCGAGAAGGGCGATATCGCCTGCGACAAGGTGGTGAACTGCGCCGGACAATGGGCGCGCCAGGTCGGCGCGATGGCCGGCATCAACGTGCCGCTGCAGCCAGTGAAGCACCAATACATCATCACCGAGAAGATCGATGGGCTCGCCAACGACGCGCCGACGATCCGCGACCCCGACCGCCGCACCTATTTCAAGGAAGAGGTCGGCGGGCTGGTGATGGGCGGCTACGAGCCGAACCCCCAGGCCTGGACGACTGGTCTGCCTGGGGGCGACGTGCCCAACGACTGGGAGTTCCGCCTGTTCGACGACGACTACGACCACTTCGAACAGCATATGGCTCAGGCGATCGAGCGCGTTCCGGCGCTTGCCAACGCCGGCGTCAAGCAGATGATCAACGGGCCGGAGAGCTTCACGCCGGACGGCAATTTCATCCTGGGCGCAGCACCCGAATGCGCCAACATGTTCGTCGGCGCCGGCTTCAATGCCTTCGGCATCGCGTCGGGCGGCGGCGCCGGCTGGGTGCTGGCGCAATGGGTGGTCGACGGCGAGGCGCCGCTCGACCTCTGGGTGGTCGACATCAGACGTTTTTCCGACCTGCACCGCGACCGCGACTGGGTGCGCGACCGCACGCTCGAAGCCTATGGCAAGCACTACACGATCGGCTTCCCGCACGAGGAATATCTGACTGGACGGTCGCGCATCGTCTCGCCGCTCTATCAGCGGCTGAAGACGCATCGCGCCGTGTTCGGCTCCAAGCTCGGCTGGGAGCGGCCGAACTGGTTCGCGCCCGATAGCGTCGAGCCCGAAGATATTTACTCCATGGGTCGGCAAAACTGGTTCGGGCCGGTGGGCGAGGAACATCGCCATGTGCGCGAAAAAGTCGGCATCTTCGACCAATCCTCCTTCGCTAAATATGAGATGACCGGCGCCGATGCGCTGAAGGCGCTCGACTGGATCTGCGCCAACGACATCAACAAGCCGGTGGGACGGCTGACCTACACGCAGCTCCTCAACACGCGGGGCGGCATCGAGGCCGATCTTACCGTGGCGAGGCTCGGCGAAGACAGGTTCTACATCGTCACCGGCACCGGCTTCCGCACGCATGATCTTTCATGGATCGGCGACCATATCGGCCAAGGCCTCGATGCGAAGTTGAAAGACGTCACCGAGGATTTCGGCACGCTGTCGCTGATGGGGCCGCGTGCCCGCGACGTGCTGGCAGCTGTGACGGATGCGGATGTCTCCAACGCCGCCTTTCCCTTCGGCCATGCGCGTGAGATCAACATCGCCGGCCACAAGGTGCGGGCGCTGCGGGTGACCTATGTCGGCGAGCTCGGCTGGGAGCTGCATGTGCCGATCGCCGCCACGGGCGAGATCTTCGATGCGCTGATGGCGGCGGGAAAGAAGCATGACATCCGGCCGGTCGGCTACCGGGCGCTGGAATCGCTCCGGCTGGAAAAGGGCTACCGCGCCTGGGGTTCCGACATCACGCCGAACGACACGCCGCTGGAGGCTGGCCTCGGCTGGGCGGTGAAGCTGAGGAAGAACACCGACTTCGTCGGGCGGCGGGCGCTGGAGACGACGGCCGGCAAGCCGCCGACCAAACGCCTTGCCGGCTTCACGGTCGACGACCCCGAGATCGTGCTGCTCGGGCGCGAGACGATCCTGCGCGATGGCGAGCCGGTCGGCTACCTCACCAGCGGCGGCTACGGCTACACGGTGGAGAAGAACATCGGCTATGGCTATGTGCGCAACGCCGATGGCGTCAGCGACGATTTCCTGGCCTCAGGAGACTACGAGCTGGTGGTGGCGATGGAGCGGACGCCGGCAAAGATCCATCTCGAGCCGATGTACGATCCGGCGGGGGCGAAGATCAGGAGCTAGGGCTGGCACGCATCCGGCGCGCTCCTCGCGCCGCTCTCATACTGCAACTTTGGGGATTGGCGAAACCGCCGACACAGCGCCCCTCTCCCCGTCACTATACGGGGAGAGGATGCCGGCAGGCAGGTGAGGGGCGGCTCCAGCGCTGGATAGGCAAAATCGGAGCAACGGGCCTCGACTTGAAGCTGGACGCGTTAATCGTCGAAGTCAGCGCTGCCCCTCATCGCCCTGCCGGGCACTTCTCCCCGTATAGTGACGGGGAGAAGTGGGCTGGCCGCAGTGCCGGCGCTTTTCTTGCAACGTCGAAACCGTCGATGGCAGCGCTCCTAAATGACGCGCAGCACCAGGCCTCTGCTCGGCACCGTGTCAGCCTCGCCGGGCATCGAGGCGTAAGGCCGTGTCTCCTCGACGCGGGTTATCGCGCCCTGCGCTTCCAGCCCGGCGATACGCTCCGCAAAGCCGGCCTGCCAGAGCGTGTTCTTGACCGTCAGCACGATGATGCCGCCCGGACGGCAGATGCGGATCAGTTCGTCCAGGCCTTCGATCCCGACATGGCCCGAGGTGAAGACGCCGGCCGAGACGATGCCGGCATAGGTGCCGTCGGCGAAAGGCAAGGCGCCACCCAACGCCAGGCGATGCAGGGCCGCGTAGACGCCCTTCGCCGCAGCCTTGTCCAGCATGCCTTGCGAGATGTCGAGCGCTTCGACCTGTGGGTAGCCGGTGATGGCCAGCCATTCGCCGATCAGGCCGGTGCCGGCGCCGGCGTCGAGCAAAGGTTCGGCGCCGCGCGGCAGATGGCGGGCAAGCAGCGCCAGGCAGATCGTCGGATGGCGATAGCCGGCGGCCGACATCTCCGCGTCATAGGTCTCGGACCAGCTGTCATAGATCGCCGCCACTTCCTCCGGCCGCGTCGCCGCGTAGGCGGCGCCCAGCGCCTTGTTGTGCTTGCCGTCCGCCATAGCCGCTCCCGCCGCCGATTCGCGTCTCCCATGGTAGCCAAGCGGCAAAAACTGTGGAACCGTTCCGCCGCAAAACATGGAGTGATGGTAAAGGGGGATGACGATGGACGAGGCGCGCGTGGCGCTGGCCGCCATTCCGATGCTGGCCGGCTATGACGGTCCGCTGGAGCGGCTAGGCGGCCTTACCAACCGTGTTTACAGGGCCGGCGAGGTCTGCCTGCGCATTCCCGGCAAGGGCACGCAGGAATACATCAACCGCGCCAACGAGGCGGTGGCGGCGCGCGAGGCGGCGAAGGCCGGCGTCAGCCCTCAGGTGCTCTATGCCGATCCTGCTTCGGGTGTGATGGCGACGCGCTTCGTCGCCGGCGCCGAGACGATGTCGCCCGAGAAGTTCAAGACAAGGCCGGGCACCCCGGCGCGGGCCGGCGAAGCCTTCCGGAAACTTCATGCATCCGGCGCGGTCTTTCCCTTCCGCTTCGAGCTGTTCGCGATGATCGACGACTATCTGAAAGTGCTGTCGACCAAGGACGTCGCGCTGCCTGCCGGCTATCACGACGTGGTGCGCGAGGCCGAGGTGGTGCGCGCCGCACTTGCCGCCCATCCGATCCAGCTTGCCGCCTGCCACTGCGATCCGCTTTGCGAAAACTTCCTCGATACGGGCGAGCGGATGTGGATCGTGGACTGGGAATATTCCGGCATGAACGATCCGCTGTGGGATCTTGGCGACCTGTCCGTCGAAGGCAAGTTCGACGCCGCCCAGGACGAGGAGCTGATGCGCGCCTATTTCGGCGGCGAGGCGAGACCGGCCGAACGCGGCCGCGTCGTCATCCACAAGGCCATGTGCGACCTGCTCTGGACGCTGTGGGGGCTGATCCAGCTCGCCAACGACAACCCGGTTGACGATTTCCGCGCCTATGCCGATGGCCGCTTCGTCCGCTGCAAGGCGCTGATGGAAACGGAGGAGTTTTCACGGCACCTGGCAGCGATACGAAAAGGCTAATTGACGCCCTTCGGCACATTCTCGGGCGGCACCGCGGTTTCCACCACCTTCTGACGGTGGAAGATGAAGATGCCGGCGAGCACGACGATCGCCGAGCCTGCCAGGATACGCGGGCTCGGCATATCGCCGAAGAAAACCAGGCCGAAGACGATGGCCCACAGAAGCAGGCTGTAATGCAGGGGCGCCAGCGTCGAGGCCGGCGCCAGCTTCAGCGCCCTGGTGATCATCAGATGGGCGGCGCAGGAGACGACTCCGAGCAGAAGCATGGCAGCGAAATCGAGCGCGGTCGGCGCGCGCCAGGCGCCGATGGTGAACGCCCCGCCGACAATCAGCGTGCCGATGGTCTGCCAGGTCACCAGTGTCGTGTCGCTCGTTCCGCGCAAACGCCGGCCGAGGATGATGGCGAAGCCGAAGGCGATGCTGCCGATCAGGGCATAGGTCGACGACAGCGAGAACGCCGCCGACGAAGGCTTCAGGATGATCAGCACGCCGCAGAAGCCGACCAGGATCGCCAGCCAGCGCCGCCAGCCAACCTTCTCGCCAAGCAGGAGATGCGACAGCGCGGCGACATAGATCGGTCCAGCCATGTAGAAGCTCATCACGTCGGCGAGCGGCAGATAGACGACGGCGGCGTAAAAAAGCCCGGTGTCGAGCGTGGTTGCGATAACGCGCAGCAGTTGCAGCAGCGGCCTTTCCATCTGGAACAGCTTGCCCGCGCCCTGGTTGGCGATCATCGGGCCGAGCACGAAGAAGGCGCCGATGGAGCGGATCAGCACGACCTGGCCGACGGAGAAGGAGGCGACCAGCCATTTGCCCATCGCATCGTTCAGCGCGAACATGAAGTCGCCGGCCAGCATCAGGAGGATGCCGGCGAGCAGGACGTTCCGGATCGTGAGATTGCGGGCGAGTACAGCCATGCCGGCTCCCCTAGCCGCAAGCTGTCGCTTTGACGAGAGAAATTCGTAAGACCAGCGGAGGGAATCTAGATTGGCCGAAGCGCCGGAACTTCGTCATCCACGGGCGGAGCGGGAGCGAAGCGGACGCGCAGACCCGAGGATCCATGCCGTGACCTCTCGCGACGAGTGAAGGCGGCGCAAAACAGAGGATGTTCTGAACCGCTGCAACTCTCATAAGTAATGGCATGGATCCTATGGTCTGCGCCGCGTCGCTTCGCTCCTTGCTTCGCCATAGGATGACGAAGTGACGAGCGTTCCGGCCAATCGCAGATCGTTCACGATGCTTTGTCCCAAAGAAGCAAAGCGCTGGCTTTGGAGATTGGCGGAAGCGCGCTGTCCGTCCGCGGACGCGACCTACGCTGTCTTATGCCGCCGGTTCACCTGTGCCGGCCGGCCGGCGATCGACAGCCTGGTCTCCTGCTTCGTCCGTTCGGCGACCACCTTGCCCCTGGCGATCACGCACAGGCGCTCAGGGCGCAGGCGCACGGCCTCGATCGGGTTGCCGGCGTCGAGCACGACCAGGCTGGCCCGCTTGCCGACCGCAAGCCCGAGGTGGTCGAGGCCCATGATGGCGGCGTTGACGTTGGTGACCATGTCGAAGCAGCGCGCCATGTCGGCCGGACTCGACATCTGGGCGACGTGGAGCCCCATGAAGGCGACGTCGAGCATGTCGGCGGTGCCCAGCGAGTACCACGGATCGAGCACGCAATCCTGGCCCCAGCCGACGCGGATGCCAAGCGCCAGCATTTCCTTCACCCGGGTCAGGCCGCGGCGCTTGGGGAAGGTGTCGTGGCGCCCCTGCAGCATGATGTTGATCAGCGGATTGGGGATCGCAGAGACGCCGGCTTCGGCAATCAGCGGCAGGAGCTTCGAGACGTAGTAATTGTCCATGGAATGCATGGAGGTGAGATGCGACCCGGCCACCCTGCCCTGCAGGCCGAGGCGCTGCGTTTCATAGGCAAGCTGCTCGATATGGCGCGACAGCGGATCGTCGGTCTCGTCGCAATGCATGTCGACCATCAGGCCGCGTTTGGCGGCGATCTCGCAAAGCTCCGTCACCGAGCGAGTGCCGTCGGCCATGGTGCGCTCGAAATGCGGGATGCCGCCGACGATGTCGACGCCCATGTCCAGCGCTCGGATGGTGTTTTCGCGCGCCGTCGGCGAGCGGTAGAGACCATCCTGCGGAAAGGCGACCAGCTGCAGGTCGATATAGGGCGCGACCGTCTTCTTGACGTCGAGCAGCGCCTCGACGGCGAGCAGCCGGTCGTCGCAGACGTCGACATGGCTGCGGATGGCGAGCAGGCCCATCGAGACGGCCCAGTCGCAATAGGCGAGCGCGCGGTCGCGCACGGCTTCATGCGTCAACAGCGGCTTCAGCTCGCCCCAGAGCGCGATGCCTTCGAGCAGCGTACCCGAGGCATTGATGCGCGGGATGCCGTATGACAGCGTGGCGTCCATGTGGAAATGCGGATCGACGAAGGGCGGCGAGACGAGATTGCCGCGCGCGTCGACTTCGCTGCGGGCCGAGCCCGGCAGTTCCGCCTCGATCGCCCGAATAGTCTCGCCGGCGATGCCGATATCGGCAATCCTGCCGTCCGGCAGCGTGCCGCCGCGCACGATGAGGTCGAAATCCATCTTTCGTCATCCCTTTGTAGAATCAGTAGCTACCGTGGCTAAAAGGACGGCCTGCCGCAGCCTTTTCTTCCCCCGTCGGCGGAAGGTTTCCTCCGGCGGCAACTCGCTCTATAAGCCGCCTCTCGCCTTCGTGGCGAATCCGAAATTCACATGGGATAAGCCGTTTGTTTCGCTTCTTCCGCTCGACGGAGAACCAGCGCCTCGTCGCGAGGCTGGTGAGGGAATCCTTCCGGGAGCACAAATTCGGCTATGGCGCGGCCATAGTGTCGATGCTGGTGGTGGCCGCCATGACGGGCGCCAGCGCCTGGATCCTGCGCGAGATCACCAACGAATTCGTGATCTACAAGCGGATCGACCGCGTCAACCTGATCGCGGGCGGGGTCGCGGTCATCTTCCTGCTCAAGGGCGTGGCCAATTTCGTCCAGGCCTATTTCATGAGCAGGGTCGGCAACGCCATCATCGCCGACCGGCAGCGCAAGATCTATGACCGGATCCTGGCGCAGGGCATCGAGTTCTACCATTCGACCTCGTCGTCCGACCTGATCACCCGCATGACCAACAATGCCCAGGCGGCGCGCAGCGTGCTCGACCTCGTCGTAACATCTTATGTGCGCGACCTGGTGACGCTCATTGTCCTGGTGCTGGTCATGGTCTGGCAGCAGCCGGTCCTGTCGCTGATCTGCTTCATTGTCGGGCCGGTGGCGATCTACGGCGTCAATCGCATCCTGAAGCGCGTCCGCAAGATCGCCCAGATGGAGTTCCGCTCGCTCGGCCAGATCGTGCACGTGATGCAGGAGACGGCGATCGGCGTGCGCGTCGTCAAATCCTTCAATCTCGAAGGCGCGATGCGCAAGCGCATGTACAAGGCCGTGTCGGACGTGCAGAACCGCGCGAACAACATCGCGACGCTCGAAGCGGCCACCAGCCCGGTGATGGAAACGCTTGCCGGCCTGGCGATCGCCGGCGCCGTTCTGGTCAGCGGCTTCCTGGTGCTGGAGGGCGGCCAGATGCCGGGCAACATCATGGCCTTCATCGCAGCGCTGCTGCTCGCTTATGAGCCGGCAAAACGCCTTGCGCGCGTGCGCATTTCGCTGGAGACCGGCATCGTCGGCGTGCGCATGATGTTCCAGCTCGCCGACCGGCCGCTGACGCTCGCCGAAAAACCCGACGCCAAGCCGCTGCAGCCAGGCCCGGGCGAAATCCGCTTCGACAATGTCAGCTTCGCCTATCCCGAAAGCCCGCCGGTGTTCGAAGACTTCAACCTGACGCTGGCAGCCGGCAAGATGACGGCGCTGGTCGGGCCTTCGGGCAGCGGCAAGTCGACGATCCTCAACCTGATCATGCGCATGTACGACCCGCAGAGCGGCAAGGTGATGTTCGATGGCCAGGATATCTTCTACGCCACACTTGCCTCTCTCAGGGAGAAGATCGCCTATGTCAGCCAGGACACGTTCCTGTTCGCCGGCACGATCATGCACAACATCCGCCTCGGCCGTGAGAGCGCGACCGACGAGGAGGTCATCGCCGCCGCCAGGGCCGCGAATGCGCACGACTTCATCAGCGCCATGGCCAAGGGCTACGAGACGGAAGTGGGCGAGAACGGCTCGCTGCTTTCGGGCGGCCAGCGCCAGCGCATCTCGATCGCGCGCGCGATGCTGCGCAACGCCGAGATCCTGCTTCTGGACGAGGCCACCAGCGCGCTCGACGCCGAGTCGGAAGCGCTGTTCCGCGACGCGCTGCAGCAGCTTACCGCCGGACGCACGACGATCGTCATCGCGCACCGGCTGTCGACGGTGCACCAGGCCGACACGATCGTGGTGCTGGAGAACGGCAAAGTGCGGGAGAGAGGTGAGCACAAGACGCTGCTCAGGCAGGGCGGGCTTTACCAGAAGCTCTATGAATATCAGCTGATGCCGTAGGGGCGCCTCTCCCTCCTCCCCTTGTGGGAGAAGGTGGATCGGCGCGCAGCGCCGAGACGGTTGAGGGGTGTTCCAGCGGAGTGAGACGTGGGCTTTCCCTGGAACACCCCTCATCCGACCTCGCTTCGCGAGGCCACCTTCTCCCACAAGGGGAGAAGGGGAAGGCCGGGCCTTATTCCGGCACTTTCCTCACAGCGCCCTTGTCGGCGCTGGTGGCGAAGGCGGCGTAGGCGCGCAGCGCCGCCGTCACCTTGCGCTTGCGCTTTTCCGCCGGCTTCCAGGCATCGGCACCCTTCGCCGCCATCGCGGCGCGGCGCGCTTCAAGTTCGGCCTCGCTGACGGCGAGATGGATCTTGCGGTTCGGGATGTCGATCTCGATCGTGTCGCCTTCCTGGACCAGGCCGATCAGCCCGCCTTCGGCGGCTTCGGGCGAGACGTGGCCGATCGACAGACCCGACGTGCCGCCGGAGAAGCGGCCGTCGGTGATCAGCGCGCAGGCCTTGCCGAGGCCCTTCGATTTCAGGTAGCTGGTCGGGTAGAGCATCTCCTGCATGCCCGGACCGCCGCGCGGCCCCTCATAGCGGATGACGACGATGTCGCCGGCCTTGATCTCGTTGCCGAGGATCGCCTTGACGCTCGCGTCCTGGCTTTCGAAGACCCGCGCGGGGCCCGTGAATTTCAAGATCGACTCGTCGACGCCGGCCGTCTTCACGATGCAGCCATCGAGCGCCAGATTGCCCTTCAGCACCGCCAGGCCGCCATCCTTCGAGAACGGCGTCTTGGCCGAGCGGATGACGCCCGTCTCGCGGTTCGTGTCGAGCTCGTCCCAGCGCCGGTCCTGGCTGAAGGCGACCTGCGTCGGGACGCCGCCGGGCGCGGCACGGAAGAACGCGCGCACATTCTCGGCCGAGGTGCGGGCGATGTCCCAATGATCGAGCGCCTCGCCGAGCGTGGCGGTGTGTACCGTCGGCAGATCGCCGTTGATCAGGCCGGCCTGGTCGAGCTCGCCGAGGATCGCCATGATGCCGCCCGCCCGGTGGACATCCTCCATGTGGACGTCGGCCTTGGCCGGCGCGACCTTGCACAGCACCGGCACTTTTCGCGACAGCCTGTCGATGTCCTCCATGGTGAAGTCGACCTCGCCCTCGTGCGCGGCGGCGAGGATATGCAGCACCGTGTTGGTCGAGCCGCCCATGGCGATATCGAGCGCCATGGCGTTCTCGAAGGCGCCCTTGGAGGCGATGCTGCGCGGCAGCGCTGTTTCGTCGTCCTGCTCGTAATAGCGCTGCGCGAGATCGACGATCAGATGGCCGGCCTCGACGAACAGGCGCTTGCGGTCGGCATGGGTGGCGAGGGTCGAGCCGTTGCCAGGCAGCGAGAGGCCCAGCGCTTCGGTCAGGCAGTTCATCGAGTTGGCCGTGAACATGCCCGAGCACGAGCCGCAGGTCGGACAGGCCGAGCGTTCGATGACCTTGACGTCCTCGTCGGAAACACGGTCGTCGGCGGCCGCCACCATGGCGTCGACCAGATCGAGCGCCTGCGCCTTGCCGGCCAGCACCACCTTGCCGGCCTCCATCGGGCCGCCGGACACGAAGACTGTCGGGATATTGAGGCGCAACGAGGCCATCAGCATGCCGGGCGTGATCTTGTCGCAATTGGAGATGCAGACCATGGCGTCGGCGCAATGCGCGTTGACCATGTACTCGACGGAGTCGGCGATCAGCTCGCGCGACGGCAGCGAATAGAGCATGCCGTCGTGGCCCATGGCGATGCCGTCGTCGACGGCGATGGTGTTGAACTCCTTGGCGACGCCGCCGGCCTTCTCGATCTCGCGGGCGACAAGCTGGCCGAGATCCTTCAGATGCACGTGACCCGGCACGAACTGGGTGAAGGAATTGACCACCGCGATGATCGGCTTGCCGAAATCCGAATCCTTCATGCCGGTGGCGCGCCACAGGCCGCGGGCGCCGGCCATGTTGCGGCCATGGGTGGTGGTGCGGGAACGATAGGCAGGCATCGGATTGTCCTTGCTGGCTGGCCGCGCCTAGCATGGCGCGACGGCACTGTATCTTAGTCGGCGCCGGTTATAGCGACCAAGGTCCGGCCTTGCCACAGTTTTGCGCTGCGCCACGATTCTTCAGGAAATTTGAAAATCGCTGTCGGATCGCACTTTCCCGATCCGTCCTTGCGGCAGACGGCACCAAATCGCCGCCCAACCTGAACAAGCCCGAGGAGCAAGACATGCAGAAGATCACCACCTTCCTGTGGTTCGACGGCCAGGCCGAGGAGGCCATGAACCATTACCTCTCCATCTTCGAGAATTCGAAGGTGCTGAGCGTCACGCGCTGGCCCAAGGGCCATCCCCAGGAGGGCCAGGTGCTGGTCGCCTCGTTCGAGCTCGACGGCGTGACCTTCCAGGCACTGAACGGCGGGCCGCAATACAAGTTCACCGAAGCGATCTCGCTGTCGATCGACTGCAAGACGCAGGACGAGGTCGATCATTTCTGGACGAGGCTCACCGAAGGCGGCGGCCAGCCCGGCCCCTGCGGCTGGCTGAAGGACAAGTTCGGCGTGTCCTGGCAGGTCGTGCCGGAGCAGCTGCCGCGCCTGCTTCAGGACCCCGACCAGGCGAAGGCCGGCCGCGTGATGTCGGCGATGATGCAGATGGGCAAGATCGAGATCGACAAGCTGGAGGCGGCGGCGAAGGGGTGAGCGCGACTTTCCCCTTCTCCCCTTGTGGGAGAAGGTGGATCGGCGCGCAGCGCCGAGACGGATGAGGGGTGTTCCAGCGGAGTGAGACGTTGGCTTTCCCTGGAACACCCCTCATCCGACCTCGCTTCGCGAGGCCACCTTCCCCCACAAGGGGGAAGGGAAAACAGCGCTACGCCGCCTTGTCGCGGACCTGATAATCCTTGACCGCGGTGAAGCGGATCGCTTTCCAGCGCTCAGCCTCGTAGTTCAGCGAGAAGGCGTGCTGGGCGAGGAACACCGGATCGTTGTCGAGGTCGCGGGCGATGTCGCCGCGATGCGCTTCGATGAAGCGCTGCACGTCCGCCTTGTCGTCGGCCGAGATCCAGCGGCAGACGGAAAAGCGCGACATCTCGAAATCGACGGGCAGCGTGTATTCGATGTTGAGCCGCTCCTTGAGCACGTCGAGCTGCAGCGCGCCGACGACGCCGACGATCGCGGGCGAGCCGTCCTCCGGCGAGAAAAGCTGCACGACGCCTTCCTCGGCCATCTGGTGCAGTGCTTCCTTCAGCTTCTTGGCCTTCATGGCGTCGCCGAGGCGCACCCTGCGCAGGATTTCCGGCGCGAAGTTCGGCACGCCGCGGAACAGGATCTCCTCGCCCTCGGTGAGGGTGTCGCCGATGCGCAGCGTGCCGTGATTGGGGATGCCGACGACGTCGCCGGCGAAGGCCTCGTCGGCGGTGACGCGGGTGCGGGCGAAGAAGAATTGCGGCGCCGACAGGCTCATCGGCTTGCCGGTGCGTACGAGCCTAGCCTTCATGCCGCGCTCGAGCTTGCCCGAGCAGACACGGACAAAGGCGATGCGGTCGCGGTGGTTGGGGTCCATGTTGGCCTGGATCTTGAAGACGAAGGAGGTCATCTTCTCCTCGGTCGCCTCGACCGTTCGTTCATCGGCTTCCTGCGCGCGCGGCGGCGGCCCGAAGGCGCCGAGCGCCTCGATGAGATCGCGCACGCCGAAATTGCGCAGCGCCGAGCCGAAATAGACCGGCGTCAGATGGCCTTCGCGGAATGCATCGACGTCGAGCGGTCGGCAAGCTTCCCGCGCGAGCTCCAGCTCCTCGATGAAGTCGTTGCGCTCGTTTTCGGGCAGCAGTCCGGCGACACGGTTGGAATCCGGACCGTGGACCGGCGTGCGCTCCTTCTCGTCATCGCTCCGGCGCACGGCGTTCTGCGCCAGGTGGTAGGTGCCGCAAAAGGTCTTGCCGCGGCCGATCGGCCAGGTGACGGGTGCGGTGTCCAGCGCCAGCTTCTGCTCGATCTCGTCGAGTATCTCGAACGGGTCGCGGCTCTCGCGATCCATCTTGTTGACGAAGGTGATGATCGGGATGTCGCGCAGCCGGCAGACCTCGAACAGCTTCAGCGTGCGCGGCTCGATGCCCTTGGCGGCGTCGATGACCATGACCGCCGAGTCCACCGCCGACAGCGTGCGGTAGGTGTCGTCGGCGAAATCCTCATGGCCGGGTGTGTCGAGCAGATTAAAGACGTTGTCGCCATACTCGAAGGTCATCACCGAGGTGACGACCGAGATGCCGCGCTCGCGCTCGATCTTCATCCAGTCGGACCGGGTCTGGATGCGGTCCTTCTTGGCCTTGACCTCGCCGGCAAGCTGGATGGCGCCGCCGAACAGCAGCAGCTTTTCGGTGAGCGTGGTCTTGCCGGCGTCGGGGTGGGCGATGATCGCGAAAGTGCGGCGGCGCGATACCGCCTGTTCGATGTCTTCTGCCAATCTGATGGAATCCTGTCTGTGGCGCGGGCTTCTAGCAGCGCTTTCCCGCCCTGTCGACGGTTTTGGGCAGATCGGCTCGACCCGAGCAGCGATCAGAAGGCCACAGCGGGAACCCCGCATCATTTCATATCCGCCCGCTACCGCCTTCCTTGCGGCCCAATCTGGTAACCGACCGTATCTCCGCCCGCTCGATGCCGATGTCGCGTAGCAGGTAGTCCGGCAATTCGTCGAGCCGCGCGCGATCCCTGCGGATGCGCAGGACAGGCGCGAGAACACGTCGGCCGGAATGACAGATTTCGACGATCGCGGCGAAGACGCGCCCAAATGCCGAGCGGTTAGCCGTGAGCTCCTGCCCAAGGATGGTCATGTCGTATCTCCTTCAGTTGAACGACGGAAGCTGGGAGGACCGGCGATGGCCCTCCCGAGGCCCGAGTCAGCAGATCAGGACCGCTCGTGTCCGCAGCTCACATACGGGTTCCAGTCGGCGAACATGCCGGCCGGATTGTGCCGCCAGTGCCAGACATGGAGCTCGTAGTACGGGTCCACCGGGTGGACACCCACCGTCGTCTTGCGCTGGAGGGTGCGGCCGAGGAATTCGGGAACGCCTTTTCCCTTCCAGTCCTTTTCGAAGACGATGTACTCCATCCCGACGAGCTGCATCGAGCCATCAGCCTGAGGCTCGTAGGTCAGCACGTCCGGCTCGCCGAGCATCAGCTTGCCGTCGCCGGCGCGACCGGGATGGATGAAGTGGACGCCCATCGTGCCGTGCTCGTCATGCGTCGTGCACTCGAAGAGCTGCTGATAGCCGTCCGCCTTGGCGACCTCGATGTTGAAGTACTTGGACGCCATCTCCCGTGACCGGTTGACCGCCGGGTCTGGTGCGTCATGGGCGACTGCGGAACCGCAGAAGAGCGCGGAGGCGCCCACAGCGAAGATAATTTCTGCAAAGCGCTTCACGATCCATTCCTCCCTGTCAGGCGGCATATGCCGTCGTTGGATCGAACATGCGCTTGATCTGCGTGATCTTGGTCGCCGGGAAGCCGCTCATCTTGGCGTGGCGCTGGATAATGGCCTCGTCCTTGGCGAGGTAGACGCAGAACGTCTTGTCGTCCGCCACGAAGGATTCGACCCACTGGATGTCCGGGCCAAGCTCGGCAAGAACGGCGTTCGAAGCCTTGGACGCGTCGCGAAGCTGCTCGCGCTCGAAGGTGCCTACCTTGGGAATTTCCCGTTCGATGATGTATTTCTGCATGTCGCAATCTCCTTGATCTGAGGTTCAAATGCCTCCCGACGCTCGACCAGGTCAGCGCCGGTGACATCGCCGGGGCGGCTGAGGTAAACTTTCACTTGGCTCGCCAGGCAGGTGGAGAATTACGGGAGAGGCGGCCAACAGTCCTTATGCCGCTCTTATCTTGTTCTGATCCTTTGCCTATTGCCGTTTACAGGGATTACAGCCGATGGGAATTTATTGCTTCGGCGACTTCGAGCTTAACGAGGACTCCCGCGCCCTTCGTCTCGCCGGGCGCGAGATCGAGGTACAGCCCCTGGTCTTCGATTTCCTTGCCGTTCTGCTACGGCACCAGGACCGGGCCATGAGCAAGGACGAGTTGCTTGAAACGCTGTGGCCGGGCGTGACGGTGACCGAGGCTTCGTTGCAGCGCGTGGCAAGCCTTGCGCGCGGCATCCTTCGGCAGGGCGGCATGGAGGCGGCGCTGCGCAACCTGCCCCGCTTCGGCTACCGCATTTGCCTCGATCAGCCGCCTGTTTCGGAAAATGGGCCGGCCGATACCGGCAGCAAGCCATCGCGTCCCGGCTCACCAATCCTGGCGGCACGCACGGCCGTCGCAGCCAGAAAATGGCAGGACGCCGCTGCTTCCTTCGCCAAGGCGGATGCTGCCGACGAGTTGCTGACGGCCGATCTCGAAGAGTGGGCATTGGCGCTGGAATGCATGGGGCGGCCGGCCGAAGCCATACCACTCCTGGCGCGGGCGGTGACGGAATACGGCGTCGCTGGCGAGCGGCTGCGTGCCGCGTCCCCGGCAATCAGCCTCGCCAAAATCCATCTGGAAAGAGGTGAACTCGCGGTCGCCAAGGGCTGGCACAAGCGCGCCGCACAGCTGATTAATACCTCGGCCGATAGCAGGGAGCACGGACTGTGGTGCTGGATGGGCGCGCGGATCATGGGTGCGGAAGCCGAGCCCGAGCAGGCGCTTGCACTCGCCGATCAGGCGTTCGAGGTCGGCAGACAGCTCGAGGACCCGGTCGTGGAGTCGCTCGGGCTGATCTATCGCGGCTTCTTCAAGCTTTGCCTCGGTGAAACCAAATCCGGCCAGGAAGATCAGGATCTTGCCGCCGCGCTCGGTCTTTCCAGCGACGTGGATCCGATCGTCGGTGGCATCCTCTACTGCAACATTCTGTGGGCCTGCCGGAATTTCGGCGACTGGTCGAGGGCCAACCAATGGACGCTTGGCTACGAAGGCTGGTGCAAGGGACACGGGCTGGAAGACCTGTCGGGCTCATGCCGGCTGCATCGCGCCGAGGTGCTCGGCGTCCACGGCACGTTGAAGGAGGCCGAGGCACTGGTACGCGCTGCGCTCGACCAGCTTGCGCTCGATGCGCCTTGGGCGACAGGTGACGCGCTGCGCGTCCTGGGTGACATTCATCTCGCGGCCGGCGATTTTGCCGAGGCGGAGATCGCCTATCGCGCGTCCCATGCCGCGGGCTGGGACCCGCAGCCCGGCCTTGCGCTGCTGCAGCTCGAGCAGGGGCACGCGGAGGCCGCCTTCAGCGCGCTGGAGCGGTCTCTGGTCGGGAACGGCTGGCCGACTCTGCAGCGACGCGGCCTCGTGCTCGCCACTCTGGCAAAAGTGGCAGCGCGGATCGGCCGACTGGAGCGCGCAAAGGAGGTCATAGCCGAGCTGGAGACCCAGCCGCAGCGCTGGCCGATGGCCTCCGTCCGGGCGCTGACCGCCGAGGCCAAGGCAGAGCTTTTCATACAGGAAGAACGCCTCGCCGAGGCCGTTCGGGAACTGCAGACCGCATGCTCGCGCTGGAGCGAAATCGGCTCGCCGATCAATGTCGCCGACGCCAGGCTTTCGCTCGCGGCGCTGCTCATTCAGCTTGGCGATCGCACCGGCGCCGAGCTGGAGCTCGGCACCGCGTTGGCGGTTGCGAGGAAGGTCGACTCCTCACGGCTCATGCGGCGCTGCGAAGAGCTCAAGGACCTGCTTTCCGGGGCGCAGAAGGTGGCCGCGGGCAGCGCGTAGGCGCTTCGCGCTTGAGGTCCGGCCAGCGTGGTGGCATGACGGGGAAAATCTCCCCCGAAGGTCCAGCATGAACAGCGCAAAACAAGTCATCGTCATCGGCGCCGGCATCATCGGCGCATCGGTTGCGTGGCATCTGACAAAGGCAGGAGCGCGAGTAACGGTCGTTTCGACAAGTGGCGCGGGCGGTGTGGCAACGCCGAATTCCTTCGCCTGGATCAATGCAAGCTGGGGCAACCCCGAGACCTATTTCCGCCTGCGCACCCGCGCCATGGCCGAGTGGACGCGGCTGGCGGGAGATGTGCCGGCTATTCCGCTCGCCTGGTGCGGCGGCCTGTGCTGGGACCTGCCGGTGGACAGGCTCGAAGCCTTTGCGGCCGAGCATTCGTCCTGGGGCTACGGCATCGAGCGGGTCGGCCGCGACCAGGCGGCGCGCATCGAGCCCAATCTGGCTGAGCTTCCCGATTTCGCCCTCTACGTTGCCGAGGAAGGCGTGGCCGAGCCGATGGCGGCCACAAAGGCACTACTGGCGGATACCGAGCGGCGCGGCGCCCGGATCGTCACGGGGACCGTCCAAACGCTGGCGCTGTCCGGCAGCAAAGTCACCGGCGTCGTCGTTTCGGGTGAAACCATCACCGCCGACGAAGTGGTGGTCGCCGCAGGCGCCGGCGCGCCGGCCATTGCAGCAACGGCCGGCATAAAGCTGCCGATCGAGACGCCGCCGGGCCTGATCGTCCATTCGCGCCCCTACAAGAAATTGCTCAACGGGCTGGTGCTGGCCGAGACGCTGCATATGCGCCAGACGGCCGAGGGACGCATCGTCGCCGGCTCGGATTTCGGCGGCGGCGATCCGGGTGAGGATCCGGAAGCCACCGCGCGCGAGCTTTTCGAAGCGACGAAAGCCATGCTGCGCAGCGCTGACGGGCTGGAGCTCGATTTCCACACTGTCGGCTACCGCCCCACCCCGGCCGACGGCTTTCCGATCGTCAGCCGCGCCGACGGCGTCGGCGGCATCTACATCGCCGTCACCCATTCCGGCATCACGCTGGCGCCGGCGGTCGGCCTGTTTGCAGCCCGCGAAATCCTCGACGGCGAGCGCGATGCGCTGCTCGCGCCCTATGCACTGTCGCGTTTCGCTCAGTAGCCCGGCGGCCGGCGAAACCCACCAGCCAACGGCGCGATCGCTGCGGCGACGCCGAGCAGCCGCGCTTCCGACCAGCGCTTGCCGAGGAGCTGCAGACCGATGGGCAAGCCATCGCCGTCCTGTCCGCAGGGGAATGCGAGCGCCGGGTGGCCTGAATAGTTGAAGACCGCGCCATAGGCCGGCAGCATCCAGTAGCTCTCGTCCTTGCCGTCGACCTCGAGCGGGCTGCCTGGCTTGCAGTGCGCAAAGGCCGTGGTCATCGCGGCCGGGCAGAGCAAGGCGTCGCAGCTTTCGAAAAAGCGTTCCCAGGCAAGGATCGACCGGTCGCGACGGGCAAGCGCCACGAACCAACTCGATACCGGGGTCGGCTCAGCCGGCGGTTCCGGCTGAGCGGCCTCCAGCATCATGCCGATCAGCTTGCCGCCCTCGGCGAGATCGTCGTGCAGGTCGAGCTTCGGCAGACTTGCTTCCTCGACGCGTGCACCGGCGGACGCCAGCGCGGCAGCCAGTCTTTCGACCGCGGCGCCGATCTCCGCCGCCACCGGAAGGCCGGGGAAGGTGCTGGCGAAGGCTATGCGCAGCGATTTCAGCTCGAGCCTCGGCACCGGATCAACCGGCACCGGCGCCAGATCGGTGTCGGCTCCGTCAGGTCCAGCAATGATCCGATAGATCAGCGCCAGGTCCTCAAGATTGCGAGCAATCGGCCCAGCACAGGACATCAAGCGGACGCTGCGCGGAACGCCGCCCGGATCGGGAAAGGCACCCTCCAGCGAAACGCGGTGCTCGGTCGGCTTCAGGCCATAGACGCCGCAAAAGGCGGCCGGCAGGCGGATGGAATCCTGCATGTCGGTGCCGATCTCGAAGGGCGTCATGCCCGCAGCGACGGCTGCAGCAGCACCGCCGCTGGAGCCGCCCGCCGTGCGATCGAGGGCCCATGGATTGTTGGTGCGGCCGAACAGCGGATTGTCCGATTGCCAGTCGCCCAGCATGGTGGCGACATTGGTTTTGGCCGTGAGCACGCCGCCGGCGGCTTTCAACCGGGCGACGACGGGACTGTCGCTCCCCAACACATAATCGGCAAAGGGCGGGAAGCCGGCGGTGGTCCTTATGCCCGCCGTCTCGTGCGCGTCCTTCAAGGTGAACGGCACGCCATGCAGCGGGCCGTGCGTGTCGCCGTGCGCCAGTGCCGCATCGGCCCGACTGGCGCGCTCACGGGCCTCGTCGCGGTCGAGGATGACGACGGCGTTGACTGCCTCGTTGTGCCGATCGACTTGAGCGAGGTGCGCGTCGAGCGCCTCGACTGCCGAGATTTTGCGCTCGGCGATCATCGCCGCGAGTTCGGTGACGGATGAGAAGGCGAGGTCCATGACCAGTGCTCCGGCTGGCTGCGCGCCGCCATCAAACATGGCGGACTTCGATGTGGCTTCAAGCCGAGTTCAGCATCCAGAGGATCGAGACGCTTGATCGAAATTGCGCTCGCGCCAGTCGTTTCAGCCCGCCAGCGCGAACCGGGAAGCCGCAGGCGCAAAAGGCCTGATGCTGGTGCTGTCCCTGGTCATGGTGACAAAGGTCGATTGCGGGATCTCGTGCCAGGTGCGGCCATCGCGGTCGAAAGGTTCGGAGACGATGCAGCGGCCCGTACGCTTGGCGAAGGCAGCGGTGTAGAGCGTCGGGGCATGATCGTCGGTGGTGTAGCGGACGGCGTGAAGCGCCCTTCCGTTACTGAAGGCGGCGGTCAGTTTCAGCGACGGCTCGATGCCGGCGCGGCGCGAAGCCTCCAGCACATGAGCGGCAGCACGCGACACCGCGCCATAAGGATCGTTCGAGAGCCCCTCGCCCAGCATCAGCCGGAAGAACAATTCGGAATCGGTGGTCCCTTCGAGCTGGTCGAACAACGCATCGGAAAGCGAATGCTCCAAGGCACGGCGAATCTTCTCGAAGCCGCCGATCTGGCCGTTGTGCATGAACGACCAGGGGCCGGAGACGAAGGGGTGGCAGTTCATGCGGCTGGTGGCGCCGCCGGTCGAGGCGCGCACGTGAGCCAGGAACAGCCCGGATTTTATCTGGCTGCCAAGGCTCTTCAGATTGGGATCCGACCAGGCCGGCAGGATGTCGCGGTAAAGGCCGGGCTCCGGCCGGTCGCCATACCAGGCCACGCCAAAGCCATCGGCATTGGTCGGCGATTTCGCTTCCTTCGCACCATGACTCTGAACGATCAAAGAATGCGGCGGTGCGGCGATGACGTCTTCCAGGAAGATCGCGTCGCCAAGATAGGCGGCCCATCTGCACATTGTCCTGTCATCCTTCTGTTCACGCGCTTTTCGAGCGCGCGAATGAACCCATTCGCCGCTCGTCGGGCGCCACAGATGACAGGAGGACGGTTTGGCGTCCTTACACTGCGCTTATGTTTCGCTGATCATTTGCCTGAAGTCAGCCGGCCAGGGCCAATTGGGACGTGGCAGGCGCAAACGGCCGAACGCTGGTGCCGTCCGTTGTCATGGTGACGAAGCTTGACGGCGGGATCGCCTGCCACTCGCCGCCTTCGCGGTCGAACGGTTCCGAGACGATGCAGCGGCCGGCGCCTCTGGCGAAGGCGCCGGTGTAGAGCGTCGGCGCGTGGCCGTCGGTGGCGTAGCGCACGGCGTGGAGCGCCTGCCCGTCGGAAAAAGCGGCGGTCAGTTTCAGGGACGGCTCGATGCCGGCGCGGCGCGAGGAGTCCAACACGCGGCTGGTAGCGCGCGACACCGCGCCTTGCGGGTCGTTGGACAGACCCTCGTCGATCATCAGGAGAAAAAAGAGTTCGGAATCGGTCGTCCCTTCGCGCTGGTCGAAGACTTCGTCGGAGAGCGAATTCTCCAGCGCGCGGCGGATCTTTTCAAAGCCGCCGATCTAGCCGTTATGCATGAATGACCAGCGCCCGGAGACGAAGGGATGGCAATTCATGCGGCTGGTGGCGCCGCCGGTCGATGCACGGACATGGGCGAGGAAGAGGCCGGACTTGATCTGCCGGCATAGGCTCTTCAGGTTGGGATCGGACCAGGCAGGCAGGATGTCGCGATAAATGCCGGGCTCAAGCCGGTCGCCATACCAGGCAAGGCCGAAGCCGTCGCCATTGGTCGGCGACTTCGCCTCCTGGGCGCAGTGGCTTTGGACGATCAGCGAGTGGCAGGGCGCGGTGATGATGTCTTCCAGGAAGACCGCTTCACCGAGATAGGCCGCCCACCGGCACATCGCATTCCACCATCTATCAGGCGCGGTCCATGAGAGTCCTCGCCGGCTCCTTCACCGCATGCGCGCCTCTGTTGTGCGTGCGCTCATAGAGCTCGCGAACGATTCGGCTCGCGGTAGTTTCGAACAGAAATGGCAAGAAAGCGTGAACGAACGCGGCGCCTGCGGCCATCGACAGGCGGGAACAGAACCAGGCGGCAAAGGCCATGTGGCCGAAATAGGTCTCGCCCACCTTGGCCGGGTGTGACGTGAAGAGCGCTGTGAGCCGTGTCATCATGGTGATCCCTCCTGCCGGGATAAGCCCCGATGCCGAGCAGCCTGCCATGGGTCGCAGGTTCACAGGTCTCAAATTGTCCTTGTGTTAAAGCCATTTTTGGGACATTTATCCCAAGATGCCCTTTGAACTCGATGCAATTGATCGAAGATTGCTGGCGGAGCTGCAGCGCGACGGCACGCTTTCCGTCGACCAGCTGTCGGAGCGCGTGGCGCTGTCGCGCAACGCCTGCTGGCGTCGCGTCAAGCGGCTGGAGGAGGACGGCGTCATCACCGGGCGCGTGGCGCTCGTCGATGCTGACAAGCTTGGGCTCGGCCTTTCGGTGTTCATCCTGATCCGTACCTCCAACCACGACCCGGACTGGCTGCAGAAGTTCCGCGCGGCAGCGACCGGCTTTGCCGAGATCACCGGCGTCTACCGGATGTCCGGCGACCTCGACTATGTGCTGAGGGCCAGAGTTGCCGACGTCAAAGCCTATGACCGGCTCTACCAGCGGCTGATCGCCAAGGTGCCGCTGTCGGATGTGTCGGCTTCCTTCGTCATGGAGGAGATCAAGGAGACGACGGTGGTTCCGGTGGAGCTGCGCTGAAACCGGCGGAACCGTCGCTCAAAGAAAGCCGTTGATAGGCTTGCCGCCGAGTTGACCGAATCGCCATTCGCGACGATAGGAATGGGTTCATGCGCACCGCTGTCTATCCTTCCTCCGTCATCGGCCCCACCGTCGGTTTCGTCAGGCTTCCGCACGGCGAAGGCCTGCCGTTGCCTGCCTATGAAAGCACGGGCGCGGCCGGCATGGATCTGCGCGCCGCGGTGCCTGAAGACCGGCCGCTGCTCATCCTGCCGGGAAAACGCGCGCTGGTGCCGACCGGGCTGATCCTGGAAATCCCTGAAGGCATGGAAGGCCAGGTGCGGCCTCGTTCCGGCCTCGCCTTCAAGCATGGCCTGACCGTCCTCAACACGCCCGGCACCATCGACAGCGACTATCGCGGCGAGGTGAAGGTGCTGCTGATCAACCTCGGCGACGAGGATTTCGCCGTGACGCGCGGCATGCGCATCGCCCAGATCGTGTTCGCCGCGGTGACGCAGGTCGCCAGCGAGGAGCGCGCGCTCGCCGGCGGCACGACGCGTGGGGCCGGCGGGTTCGGGTCGACCGGCACGGCCTGATGTTCAGGCCCCTTCCAGAGCTGGTCATCTTCGACTGCGACGGGGTTCTGGTCGACACCGAGAACCTTGCCAACAAACGCCTCGCGGAATGGCTTTCCGAGGCCGGCTTTCAAACCACATTCGAATATTGCCGCAAGCACTTTTCCGGCCGCAGCATGGTCTCGGTGCAGAAGGAGATCGAAGCGGCGACCGAGGTCAGGCTCGGTGCCGACTTCGTCGAGCGCTGGAATGCCGGCCTGCCGGACCTGTTCGCGCACGGCGTCGAGGCGATCCCTCACGTCCGCGACTTCATCGACAAGGTAAGCGCCGCCGGCATCGCTTATTGCGTGGCTTCATCGGCGCGGGTCTCGAAGATGCATATCACGCTCGGCCAGACCGGACTTTTGCCGCTGTTCAAGCACGCCATGTTCTCCTCCACCATGGTCGGACGCGGCAAGCCGTTCCCCGACCTGTTCCTTCATGCCGCCAAGACGATGGGCTTCGCGCCGGCCGGCTGCATCGTCATCGAGGACAGCGTCGCCGGCACGCAGGCCGGCATTGCCGCCGGCATGCGCGTGTTCTCCTATCATGCGGATCCATTCTCCGACCCAGACGGCCTGGCCGCGGCCGGCGGCATCCTCTTCGACGACATGCGCGAACTGGCGGACATGGTGCCAATTCCCTGATCGCGTTCCAGCTGCGCGCCGCGAAACTCCGTGCCAGAGCAGCTCATCGTTTCACGGAAACGCCGAGCTTGCTCCAGCTATTTCTTTTTACGCAATTCCGGACGGAAAACCGCTTCACACTTTTCCTGGAATTGCTTCTTTTTACGCAATTCCGGACGGAAAACCGTTACACACTTTTCCTGGAATTGCTCTAGCGTGAGCGCCTTCGAGGGGGCGCTTTCCATGACTTCCGTATTATCCCGTCTCGTGCTTGCGTGCATGCTGCTGCCGTGCCTGTGGATGGCGGCGGACGCGCAAGCGGTCAGCTTTCCGGAGCTGAACAGTGCCATTCCCGGCCATCAGGACGTCACCTATCTCGACCTTGCCAGGATGATCGTCCCCGATCTCGCCGCCGGCGATGACGGTTTCTACAAGGGAAGCGCGCCGATCGAGATGCGCCACATACTCGGCGGCGACGAGGGCGGCTCGCCACCCGAGACCATCAACCTGCCGAACGCCGCCGTTCTTTCCATCAAGGCCGGCGGCAGGGAGCGGCTGACCATGCTTTTCGACCTCGGGCAGGCGCAAGACAGCGCCGAAGGATTTGCGGTGCTGGCGCTCTACGATCTTTCAGGCAAGCCGAGACTGCTCGACGCGGTCAATGTCGGAACCGACCAGAGCAGCTATTTTCGCGATCCCGGCAAGCTCGCGCTCGGTCCCGGCGACGACGCGCTCATCACCATGAGCACGCATTTCAATTCGAACCAGGGTTATGTCAGCACGATCCTGGTCGTGGTCCGTGACGACCGTTTCGAGCCGATCGATCAGATCGACACGTTCGACGAGAATGTCTGTGCCTACAGGCGCACGCAGGACCTGTCCTTCCAGACGCCCGGTGACGAAAAGCCCTACGCGGCGATCAGGGCGACGGTGACCGATGCCACCGTGCCGAGCGGCGAAAACTGCGAGGAGCCGCCGCCCGAAGCCGCCTCGCGCGACATCTCGGTCACCTATCGTTGGGACAAGGCCAAGTCGCGTTATGCGAAGGATTCAGACGCCTTCGAGAAATTGGCAGCAGAGAACGCCGAACGCTTCTGAACCAACCGCATTCGTTTGCCCGGGCCGGCGGGCCGCGATAAATTCCCCCTACAATCCCCTCTCATGATTGAGGAGCGCCATGGACAAGGGCAAGATTTTTCGCGATCTGCATGCCTCGACTTTCGTCATGCCCAATCCCTGGGATGTCGGCACGACGAAGCTTCTGACCTCTTTCGGCTTCAAGGCGCTGGCCACGACCAGCGCCGGTTTCGCCTTCTCGCGCGGCCTGCCTGACGGCGCCGTGACGTTCGAGGCCATGATCCACCATTGCCGCGAGGTGACGGCGGCGACCGAGCTGCCGGTTTCGGCCGACCTCGAACGCGGCAAGGGCGACAGCCCCGAGCAGGCGGCCGAAACCATCTTCGCGGCCGAGGCAGCCGGCCTTGCCGGCTGCTCGATCGAGGACCATACCGGCGACCCCGACAACCCGATCTATGAGTTCTCGCATGCCGTCGAACGCGTCGCCGCGGCCGTCGAGGCCGCCCGGGCGCTCAAGCACGATTTCGTCTTCACCGCGCGGGCCGAAAACTTCCTGTGGGGCAAGACCGATCTCGACGACACGATCAAGCGGCTGCAGGCCTTCGAGAAGGCGGGCGCGGACGTGCTCTATGCGCCGGGCCTGGGCGACGTCGACACGGTGCGGACCGTGTGTTCGGCGGTGACCAAGCCGGTCAACATCATGGCGCGGCCCGGCTTCACCGTCGCCGACCTTGCCATGGCCGGCGTCAAACGCATCTCGCTTGGACCGTGGCTGACGAACTTCGCCTATGGCATGCTGGAAACGGCGGCGCGCGAAATCCAGCAGGACGGCACTTTCGATTTTACCCGCGCGGCCATGCCGTTCGGCAAGCTGCAGGCGCTGTTTCGCGAGGGTGGTGCCGAATAGGTCAGACCAGTTCGCGGGCGGACACAGCCTTGTGCAGATGCACCATCATGGCGGCGGCAAAGAGCGGCGTCAAAAGGTTGAGCAGCGGCACGGCAAGGAAGACGGCGATGACCAGTCCAGCCAGGAACACCGTGCCGGCATATTTGCGGCGCAGCGCCTTGGCCTCGGCCTCGGGGCGGAAGCGCATGGCGGCGAATTCGAAGAACTCGCGCCCGAGCAGATAGCCGTTGACGATGAAGAAGGCGGCGATGTTGATGCCCGGCACCAGGAGCAGCAGCAGGGCGACGACGTTGCCGATGATGACGACGCCGAAGAATTTGACTGCCAGCACCAGCGCGTGCAGCGCCGGGACGGGGCGGCCGGACGGATCGCTCGGGTAATCGGTGCGCTCGACCACCTCGGCGACATCGTCGAGGAACAGGCCGGCAATGATTGCCGTCACCGGCGCGATGAGCAGCGCCATCCCGGCCGCCAGGGCGATGCCGGCGATGATGGCGCCGAGCCAGCCGGCCCAGGCGGGCAGCCCGGGCACAAATGTCTGCAGCCACGGCCAGGCCAGCCACTCGAGCACGCTCTCGATGCCGAACCACAGCGCCACCAGGGCCAGCAAGGTCAATCCGAGCGTCTTCAGGAAGACGGAGCGGAATTCGGGCGAGAACAGCCGGCTGGCGGCGGCGCGGGCAGCGTCTAGGATCACGGCAGGTCCAGGCCCCTATCGAGGAACGACGTTGCCGAGATAGGCGGGGTTGTCGCCCAGCGCAACTACCGCGCAAGCCTGATCTGACGAGCCGGAATGGTCATGGCGGCGACGCCGACGACGACAAAGGCCATGCCAAGCCAGGCCGTTGGCCCGAGGCTTTCGCCGAGAAAGACGGCGCCGATGCCGACGCCGATCGGCACGCGCAGATAGGCCTGCGAGGTGGTGCCGACCGAGCCCAGCGTGTGGATGAGCCGGAAGAAGATCGAGAAGGCGAGCGCGGTCGAGAAGATCGAAAGCCCGAAGAGCGCCAGGATCGACGCCGTCGATGGCGTCAATGCCCAGGGCCGGTCGAAGACGAGGCTCAAGGGAATCAGGATCGCGGCGCCGCAGATCATCGAGCCGGCAGCCGGCACCATCGGGTCGAGCCCCCTGAAATTGCGCCCGAAAATGGCGGCGCCCGCATAGCTGACGGTAGCCGCGATGACGGCAAGCTGCGCCCAGAGCTGATGGCCGAGACCGCCAAGCGCCTCGGTGCCGACGATGAGGCAAATACCGGCGATGCCGGCACCGACGCCGACCAGCTTGCGCAGCGTCACCGGCTCGTGACGCGTGATCAGCGCGGTCAACAAAAATGTGAAGATCGGCGACGTGGCGTTGAGGATGGTAGCAAGGCCGGCGTCGATCGAGCGTTCGGCAGCGGCGATCAGCGTGAAAGGAATGACGCTGTTGAGGCAGGCCTGGAACATGAAGCGGCGCCAGTTCACCGCATCCCGAGGCATGGCGAGGCCGCGCCAGCGGATGAGGCCAAGCAGAATGGCGCCCGCGATCAACGTGCGGCCGGCGATGAAGGTCACCGGCGGGATGGTCTCGACGCCGATCTTGATGAAAGTGTAGGAGGCACCCCACAATACCGCCAGCATGGCCAGCAGCGCCAGTTCGGTGGTCATCCCGGTCTTTTCGGACATTTGTGGTTCGCGCCTTCAGCCTGTTGCCGGAAACCATCCGCTTCTAGCTTACGGCGCGGCGGACCCGTTTCGATGACGGTGAAACCATAGCTGCGAGCCACGCATCTGTTATGAGCCAGTTCGACGCGAACGCTGCCGCAGCCGGCGAACAATCGCGGCCAGATCGGCACGACGCAAAGCGACGCCAATTTTCGGGGTAGGCAAAGTGGCTGCAAGCCGCTAGACCCGCGCCCGGCCGGCATGGCAGAAAGCCGGTGGGGCAGAAAGCCGGTGGGTGTTGGCGGAGACATTGATGCCGAAATATGACGTGCTTTGCATCGGCAATGCCATTGTCGACATCATCGCGCAGTGCGACGAGGCCTTTCTCGAAACCAACGGCATCATCAAGGGCGCGATGAACCTCATCGACACCAGGCGCGCCGAGCTGCTCTATGCCCGCATGGGACCGGCGATCGAGGCTTCGGGCGGCAGCGCCGGCAACACGGCGGCGGGCGTGGCGAGCTTCGGCGGCCGCGCCGCCTTCTTCGGCAAGGTGTCGAACGATGCGCTCGGCGACATCTACACCCACGATATCCACGCCCAAGGCGTGGCCTTCGACACCAAGCCGCTCAAGGGCGAGCCGCCGACGGCGCGCTCGATGATCTTCGTCACGCCCGACGGCGAGCGCTCGATGAACACCTATCTCGGTGCCTGCGTCGAGCTCGGACCGGAAGACGTCGAGGCCGACAAGGCCGCGGGCGCCAAGGTCACCTATTTCGAGGGTTATCTGTGGGATCCGCCGCGCGCCAAGGAGGCGATCCGGCAGACCGCGAGGCTGGCGCATGCGGCCGGGCGCGAAGTGTCGATGACGCTGTCGGATTCCTTCTGCGTCGACCGCTACCGCGACGAGTTCCTCGAACTGATGCGGTCGGGCACGGTCGATATCGTTTTCGCCAACAGCCACGAGATCAAGTCGCTCTACCAGACCTCTTCGTTCGAGGACGCGCTGGCGGCGATACGCAAGGACTGCAAGATCGCCGCCGTCACTCGCTCGGAAAAGGGTTCGGTGATCGTGCGCGGCGACGAGACCGTGACCATCGAGGCGACGAAGATCAAGGAACTGGTCGACACGACCGGCGCGGGCGACCTTTATGCCGCCGGCTTCCTCTACGGCTACACGACCGGGCGCAGTCTCCAGGATTGCGGCGATCTCGGCTCGCTGGCGGCCGGGCTGGTGATCCAGCAGATCGGCCCGCGGCCACGCCAGAATCTGCGCCGCGAGGCGGAACAGGCCGGGCTGCTGTAGCGACAGCGAAGCTGCCGATCTCCCCCCCTTGTGGGCATATGCGCTAAGATAGCTTTGGCATGGCTTGAAATTTGCGTTTTCGCGGTGGCTCACGCCAACGATGCCGCAAGGCATGGAGATTTTGGCGCAAGCTTGCCAAGCGAGGCTGAGTAAAGATCGCTGCGATCAGCGAGGCGACGATCTGGCGGGTGGCGCGCCACAGCAGCGGGCGCCCGTCGCTCAAGGGGGAGAGACACCCAACTCCTGCGAGAGGGGTTCGGTCACAAGCGCGATGAGGAAGTGGGCAAGAATCCAAGGCTTTGCGATCCTTGGGTCTTTGGCGGGAGGCGCGCGCAGCCCGATCAGGCTCTTCAGACGCTTGAAGGCGAGCTCGATGCGCCAGCGCATGCGATAGAGCTTGAGAACCGTGCCGGCGGGAAACTCCTGCCGGTCAAGCGAGGTCACAAGGATGACGAAGCCGGCCGCAATCAGCGTCTCGGGTCGAACCTTGTTGCCCTTGGCCTTGGCTTCCTTGTTGATTTTGCGCCGCGCTTCTTGTGCCGCTGCCTCGGATTTGCGCAAGGCGATCAGGCGCATCTTCACAGGCTCGCCCTTCTTGAGGGCCAACCGGACAGGCGTTTCGAAGACTTCCTCGCGGCGGCTCTCCAGGTAGCCGATGAGATCGAACGCCTTGCCGTTGGCGTCGAGCCATCGCGCATTCTTCCACGACGCGCGCACGACAACGTCGCCGCCTTGCGCCATGACCCTTGCGATCCGCTCGGCCTGCAGATAGGCGCGGTCGCCGATGCGGATCTCGCCCGCCACCACCGGCACGCGGTCGATCAGCTCGGCCTCGCTTTGGTCGGTGATCTCGAGGAAATCGAACTGCTCGCGCTCAAGCTCGAAGGCGCAGTGCATGCGCCAAAGGCCATTGTTCTTCTTCTCATGCGCACCGGCCTTGGCAACCGCCGTCGCATCGAGGATGCGGATCAGCCGGCCCTTGGCCAAGCCTTTTTCCTCGCGCTTCAAAAGATGCCCAATCAACTGCTGCAGCCACGGCCCTGCATTGCGCAGCCGGCCGAGCAAGGCCACGTCCGAGATGTCGGCAATCCCGCTCGCCGCCGCCCAGGCCACGACGCCCCGCATGCCCACCTTGCCAAGGCAGTAAGCCAATGTCAGGCGCAACAGATCGCACGCCGACCGGATACCCCGCGGTCGCAGGAACGCCTTCGTCTCGCGCGCACTTCCTGCGATCAACTCTTCGCCGCCGAGAAGCGCAATCGTCTCGGCCCAGCCGTCATCAACAAGTGATTCGTGTGTCATCCTCAGCGTAGAATCACAACCGATTCCGCGCTGCAACACCTATCTTAGCGCCTATGCCCAAGTGGGGGAGATGGCCGGCAGGCCAGAGGGGGGCGCTGTCCCGCCAACATCTCCAAGATCCCACACCGCCGCGAAACTCAGAAGTGCGTCATGGACTTGGTATCCATGGCGTGACGCCAATCGGCGAGCGCGGGGCGTAAGAGCATCGCTCGGTAGTGATCCTTCGCGCCCCCCTCTGCCCTGCCGGGCATCTCCCCCACAAGGGGGGAGATCGGCAGCTTCGGTGCCGCTCCCGCGTCTGTCGCGCTGCTGTCACAGAGCGCTTCTACTGGCAATCTGGGCGTTGCCGCGACTGACATTTCGGGACGCCCGCAGCGTTGGGGTGTCAAAATGCAAGACAGCAACCTTTACGGTCGCTGCATCTGTTGCCGTTGCGATTGCCGCTTGCCGTTGTAGCCGTTCAAAAACCAGCCGCGGCTAGGGGGAGAGCGCGGCGCGCAAGACAGATGCATGACCAGATTTCAGAATCCGCCTGAAGGAATTTCGCAAGAAGCTTTGGCAGGCCTCGTGGCCGAGGCCGTGCAGCAGGCATTGATGCAGCATGGGGTCCTGCTGGATGCCGAAGCCCTGGTTTCCGCCAGCGCGATGGCTGGCGCGGTTGCCGCCGCCCTTCCCTTCCTGCCGCACGCGCAACGGCTTGCGATCGCCTCGTCGAAAGGCGGCTGGACCGAGCTGACGTCCGAGTTTTTCCGCCGGACGGCGGAAAAGATCGCGCGCGCCGACCAGGCAGGCGCCGAAAGCGTGGACGAAAGCCCGACGGCAGGGCCCGGCAAACCTGCTTCCCGGCCTTTGGCCGAGCGAGCCTCCGAGCTCCAGTCCATGCTCATCGAAGATTGGGCCGGCGAGGTTGCCGGGTCGACCTATCTGGAAGAGAGATTGCGCATACCCCGTTCGACGCTGCATCGCTGGCAAAGGCGCGGCGAGGTGGTCGCGCTCCGCAAGGGCGGCCGCAAACATGTCTTCCCGCTCGCCCAATTCGTCGACGGCAGGCCGGCTCCGGGCATAGGCGAGGTATTGGCGGCGATCACCAATCCGAGGCTGGCCTGGTTCTGGCTCACTCGCCCGTCCGCCGAGCTGGGCGGCCGCATCCCCATCGAAATGCTGCGCGAGGACACGATCGAGGATGTGGTTCGCATCGCGCACAGCTTGTCCTGATCCGCGATTTCCAACGTGACCCCCTATGTTTTTAACGCGTCGCTTTCTGAAGTATTAGCGGATTGTCTTTCTGTCATAAAAATGTAGCAAACGGCACATCTGGCACGTTTACCAGCTTAGATTTTCGTGCCTTACGTATATTTTGTGCAAGATGTGCCATTCTTACAAATATGTGACGTGATATTTGCGCAACAAGACTTTTCCAAGAGCCGAAACGGCCGCTTTCCAGCCATAATCTCTGTTGTGCGCAGCCGCCAATTGGGTCATGTCGAGGGCGAAGAAGCGGCGCCGGTGCGCGGCTTTTTCAACGATGGGGACGGGGGTGGCAAAAGCTGGATGGCTTGTCAGGCCTGTCTTGAACCTTTGACTGGAGATTCAAGAAAATGAACATCAAGAGCCTTCTACTCGGCTCCGCTGCGGCACTGATCGCAGTTTCGGGCGCCCGCGCCGCCGACGCGGTCACCGTCGCCGAGCCGGAACCGGCCGAATACGTCAAGATCTGCGACGTCTATGGCGCGGGTTACTTCTACATCCCCGGCACCGAGACCTGCCTGCGCATCGGCGGCTATGTCCGCTATGACGCTGGCGTTGGCGATGTCGGCTCCTTCGACGGCCGCACGGCTACCGACCATGAGGACGGTGACGCCCAGGACTCTTGGAAGAAGAACGCCCGCTTCACGCTGAAGACCTGGACCGGCCAGGAGACCGAGCTCGGCACGTTGAAGACCTATACCGAGACAAAATTCGACTTCTCGAATGGCGGCCCCACGTCTACTCCTAAGCTGAGCTTCGCCTGGATCCAGCTCGGCGGCCTGCGCGTCGGTAAGGACGAAACGCCTTACGATCAGTTCATCGGCTACGCCGGCAACGTCATCCAGGACACGATCATCCCGTACGGCATCAAAGATACCAATGTCGTCAGCTACTACTTCGACGCCGGCAGCGGCTTCTCGGGCGTGATCTCGCTCGAAGAGGGCTCGGACGGTTCAGGCATATCCGGCACGATCGACAGCTATGTTCCGCATGTCGTCGGCGGCTTGAAGTACAAGGGCGACTGGGGCGCGGTCACCGGCGTCGTGGCCTATGACAGCAACTACGAGGAAGTGGCCGGCAAGGTTCGCTTGGACGTCAATGTCACCAAGGAGCTGTCGCTGTTCATCATGGGCGGCTACGGCACGGACGACAACCTCACCGACGACGCCGGCAACGTCATCGACGCTCATGGCCGCGGCTTCTACAAGCCGTGGGGCGGCAACTGGGCCGTCTGGGGCGGCGGCACCTACAAGTTCAACGACAAGACCTCGTTCAACCTGCAGGCCTCGGCTGACGACGACAAGAACTACGCGCTCGCAGCCAACATCGCTTACACCATCGTTCCGGGCTTCACGATCACGACCGAAGTCGACTGGGATCACTACGGTCACTTCGGCGACGGCACCTCGGCCGTCAACTGGACCAAGGCCGACAAGAAGAACAGCGTCGGCGGCATCGTCCGCTTCCAGCGCTCGTTCTGATCGAACCTGCTATCTCGACAAGGAAGGCCCGCGGCATCGCCGTGGGCCCTTTTGTTGTCTGGGCTGAAGGTTCAATTCCCCGCCGTATAGGCCGCGATCGCCGCCATGTTGACGATGTCACTATCCTTGGCGTTGAGCGAGACGATCTGGACCGGCTTGTTCAGGCCGACCAGCAGCGGGCCGATGACGGTCGAGCCGCCGAGCTCCTGCAGCATCTTGGTCGAGATCGAGGCCGAGTGGAATGCCGGCATCACCAGCACATTGGCCGGACCGGTGAGCCTGATGAATGGATACTGCGCCATGGCGCGAGGGTTCAGCGCCACATCGGCGGCCATCTCGCCGTCATATTCGAAATCGACGCGGCGCTTGTCGAGGATGCGCACCGCCTCCTGTATCCGCTCCGAGCGCTCGCCCTGCGGGTGGCCGAAGGTGGAGTAGGCGAGCATGGCGAGCCTGGGCTCATAGCCCATGCGGCGGGCAAAGCCAGCCGCCTCCTCGGCGATGTCGGCGATCTGTTCGGCATTCGGCATGTCGTGCACGGCGGTGTCGGCGATCATCACGGTGCGGCCGCGCGCGAGCACGATCGAGGCGCCGATGACGCGATGGCCGGGCTTGGCGTCGATGACGCGGCGCACGTCGTCGAGCGCGGTGGAATAGTTGCGCGTCACGCCGGTGACGATGCCGTCGGCGTCGCCCAGCGCCACCATGCAGGCGGCGAAATGGTTGCGGTCGTTGTTGATCAGGCGCTGACAGTCGCGGAACAGGAAGCCTTTCCGCTGCATGCGCTCGTAGAGATAGTCGGTGTAGATGCCGTTGCGGCGCGACAGCCTGGCATTGATGATCTCGAGGCCCTGCTTGTTGAGGTCGATGCCGGCGTTGCGGGCGTTCTCCTTGATGACGTCGTCGCGGCCGAGCAGGATCGCGGTGCCGAGCTTCTGGTTCGCATAGGAGACGGCGGCGCGCATCACCTGTTCCTCCTCGCCCTCGGCGAAGACGATGCGCTTGGGCTGGCGGCGGACCCGGTCGTAGATACGCTGAAGCGTCGAGGCGATCGGATCGCGGCGGGCAGACAGCTCCTGCGCATAGCGGTCGAGGTCGAGGATCGGCTTGCGGGCGACGCCCGAGTCCATCGCGGCCTTGGCCACCGCCAGCGGGATCGCCGAGATCAACCGCGGATCGAAGGGCACGGGAATGATGTAGTTGGGACCGAATTTCGGCCGGTTGCCTTGATAGGCCGCCGCCACGTCGTCCGGCACATCCTGGCGCGCAAGCTCGGCCAGCGCGCGTGCGGCGGCGATCTTCATCTCGTCGTTGATGGTGGTGGCCCGGACATCCAGCGCGCCGCGGAAGATATAGGGGAAGCCCAAGACATTGTTGACCTGGTTCGGGTAATCCGATCGTCCGGTCGCCATGATGGCATCGGTGCGGATCTCGCCCACTTCCTCGGGCGTGATCTCCGGATCGGGATTGGCCATGGCGAAGATGATCGGGTTCTTGGCCATGGATTGCACCATGGCGGGTGTCAGCGTGCCCTTGGCGGAAAGGCCGAGGAAAACGTCGGCGCCGTCCAGCGCCTCGGCCAGGCTGCGCGCCTCGGTCTTGACCGCATGCGCCGACTTCCACTGGTTCATGCCTTCGGTGCGGCCCTGGAAGACCACGCCCTTGGTGTCGCACAGGATGATGTTTTCCGGCGAAAAGCCCATCGCCTTCATCAATTCGATGCAGGCGATGCCGGCGGCGCCGGCGCCGTTGCAGACCATCTTCGTGGTCTTCATGTCGCGGCCGGTGATCTCCAGAGCGTTGATCAGCCCGGCGGAAGAGATGATGGCGGTGCCGTGCTGGTCGTCATGGAAGACCGGGATGTCCATCAGCTCGCGCAGGCGCTGCTCTATGATGAAGCATTCCGGCGCCTTGATGTCCTCGAGATTGATGCCGCCGAAGGAGGGCCCGAGGAAGCGCACGCAGTTGATGAACTCCTCGGCATCCTCGGTCGCCACTTCGAGGTCGATGGAATCGACATCGGCGAAGCGCTTGAACAGCACCGCCTTGCCTTCCATCACCGGCTTCGAGGCCAGCGCGCCGAGATTGCCGAGGCCGAGAATGGCAGTGCCGTTGGAGATGACGGCGACCATGTTGCCGCGCGCGGTATAATCGAAGGCGCGGCTCGGATCCTCGGCGATGGCGCGCACGGGAACGGCGACGCCCGGCGAATAGGCGAGGCTGAGATCGCGCTGGGTGGCCATCGGCTTGGTGGCGACGATCTCCAGCTTGCCTGGCCGCCCCATGGCGTGGAATTCGAGCGCCTCCTGCGCGCTGACGGAGGGCCCGCTGTTTTCGGTTTTCCTGGCCATGATGCTCTTGATTTCCTCGCCTGTGCGGCACCGCTTGGGACGGGTGCTTTCTTATGGATTCCCGAATTAAGGCTACACGCGGCCACTGTAAACCGACAAGCCCGGCGAAGCTGCTTCAAGGCGCACGGGCCCAGGGATTGCCGAGGCTCAATTGGCAGCAGGCTCGCGGTTTCCCCTGCTTTTCGAGCGCCTGGCATTAAACCGCGTCGTCACATCTGCTAGCGTTCCGGCATGAACATGCACATGCCGACCGACCCCGACGCGCAGGAAACGACGACGCCGGCGCCCGCCATGGGCACCGTCACGCCGATGATGGAGCAGTATATCGAGATCAAGGCGGCGAACCCGGATTCGCTGCTCTTCTACCGCATGGGCGATTTCTACGAGCTGTTCTTCGACGACGCCGAGAAGGCGAGCCAGGCGCTCGGCATCGTTTTGACCCGGCGCGGCAAGCACCAGGGCCACGACATTCCAATGTGCGGCGTGCCGGTGCATGCGGCGGACGACTATCTGCAGAAGCTGATCGCGCAAGGCTTTCGCGTTGCGGTGTGCGAACAGATCGAGGATCCGGCCGAAGCCAAGAAACGCGGCTCGAAATCGGTGGTGCGCCGCGACGTGGTGCGGCTGGTCACGCCCGGCACCATCACCGAGGACAAGCTGCTCGCGCCCTCTGAATCGAGCTTTCTGATGGCGCTGGGGCGGGTGAAGGGCGGCAATGCGGCCAGCCAGGGCAGTTTCGCGCTGGCCTGGATCGACATCTCGACCGGCGCTTTCCGCGTCGCCGAGACGACGGCGGAGCGGCTGCTTGCCGACATCTTTCGCGTCGATCCGCGCGAGCTGATCGTCGCCGAGCCGGTGTTCCACGACCCGGAGCTGCGGCCGGTCTTCGACGTGCTCGGACGGGTCGCCAACCCGCAGCCGCCGTCGCTGTTCGATTCGGCGTCGGCCACGGGCCGCATCGCCCGCTTCTTCGATGTGGCGACGCCGGACAGTTTCGGCACCTTCTCGCGCGCCGAGCTGTCGGCGATCTCGGGCGCCATCGCCTATGTCGAGAAGACGCAGAAGGCCGAGCGGCCGCCGCTGTCGCGCCCCGAGCGCGAGGAGAGCGGCTCGACGCTGTTCATCGATCCGGCGACACGCGCCAATCTGGAACTCCTGCGCACGCTGTCAGGCAGCCGCGACGGCTCGCTGTTCAAGGCGATCGACCGCACGGTGACCGGCGGCGGCGCAAGGCTGCTTGCCGACCGGCTGATGGCGCCGCTGACCGATCCGGCGGCGATCGCGGCAAGACTGGATTCGGTCTCGTTCTTCCGGGCCGAGACGCAGCTTTGCCAAGGCTTGCGTGCGAACCTGAAAAGCGTCGCCGACATGCCGCGAGCGCTATCCCGGCTGGCGCTCAACCGCGGTGGCCCCCGCGACCTCGGCGGGCTGCGCGCCGGCTTCGAGGCGGCGGCGGCGATTGCCGGGCTGTTCGCGGCGACGGACCTGCCCGCAGAGCTCGCTGCGGCGCTCGCGGCGATCAAGGCCTTGCCCGAGGCGCCGGCCCGCCATCTCAGCGAAGCACTCGACGACGAGCTGCCGCTCATCAAGCGCGACGGCGGCTTCGTGCGCTCCGGTTATCATGCCGAACTGGACGAGATGCGGGCGCTGCGCGACGAGTCGCGAAAAGTGATCGCCGGGCTGGAGCGCTCGCTGATCGAGGAGACCGGCATCCGCTCGCTGAAGATCCGGCACAACAACGTGCTCGGCTACTATATCGAGGTGACGGCCAACCATCACTCGATCATGACCGGCAGCGATGCGGCCAAGGCGCGCTTCATCCATCGCCAGACCATGGCCAACGCCATGCGCTTCACGACGACGGAACTGGCCGAGCTGGAATCGAAGATCGCCAATGCCGCCGACCGGGCGCTCGGCATCGAGCTTGCCGCGTTCGACCGACTGACGGCGGAGGTGGTCGGCGAGGCGGACAGCATCCGCGCCGGCGCCGAGGCGCTCGCCGTGCTCGACGTGTCGTCGGCGCTGGCACTGCTTTCCGAGAGCGAAGGCTGGTGCCGACCGGCGGTCGATGCCAGCCTCGCCTTCGAGATTTCCGGCGGGCGGCATCCGGTCGTGGAACAGGCGCTCAGGCGTTCCGGCGAGGGGCCATTCGTCGCCAATGACTGCGACCTCTCGCCGGAAGGCGGCGCGAAGGCGGGCGCCATCTGGCTGCTCACCGGTCCGAACATGGGCGGCAAGTCGACGTTCCTCAGGCAAAACGCGCTGATCACCATCCTTGCCCAGACCGGCTCCTTCGTCCCGGCCGAGAGCGCCCATATCGGCGTCGTCGACCGGCTGTTCTCGCGCGTCGGCGCTTCGGACGATCTGGCGCGCGGCCGCTCGACCTTCATGGTCGAGATGGTCGAGACGGCGGCGATCCTCAACCAGGCGGGCGAGCGGGCGCTGGTCATCCTCGACGAGATCGGCCGCGGCACCGCTACCTTCGACGGACTGTCGATCGCCTGGGCGGCGGTCGAATATCTGCACGAGAAGAACCGCTGCCGGGCGATCTTCGCCACCCATTTCCACGAGATGACGGCGCTGGCCGGCAAGCTGTCGCGGCTCTCCAACGTCACCATGCGGGTCAAGGAATGGGAAGGCGACGTCGTCTTCCTGCACGAGGTCGGCAAGGGCGCAGCCGACCGCTCCTATGGCGTGCAGGTGGCACGGCTCGCCGGCCTGCCGGAAGCGGTGGTGGCACGCGCCAGGCAAGTGCTGCACCAGTTGGAGGAAGGCGAGGTCTCGGGCAAGGCCAACCGGCTGGTCGACGACCTGCCGCTGTTTTCCGTGGCGGTGAAACGCGAAGCGCCTAAGCCGGCTAAGAACGACGCGCTGGGCGAAGCGCTCGGAGCGATCAATCCGGACGAGATGACGCCGCGCGAGGCGCTGGAGGCGCTGTATCGGCTAAAGGGCCTGGCCGACCGGTAATCAAAACAATCGGAACATCGGCGTCACCAGCCTTGCCGACTGGAGCCAGCCGAGCAATTCGACCGCCAGTATCGCCACAAGGAAGTAAGAACTGTCAATGGCGGTCCGCCTCAGCGCCACTGAGTCGAAGGTGACGGGAGACGGGCCCAAGACATCGTCGTCATCGCGCCACAGACGGGGAAAGAAGGGCGGCACGCTTCGACAATAGCGCCAATAGGCCTCGCCAAAGATGGCGTCCAGCGCGACCGCTTCGCGCGCCGCGACATAGGAAAAGACCAGATAGGTGAAGCCAAAGAGAAACGCCGAAAGGATCAGCGACCCGAATGTCAGCCCGACGCCGGCCAGTCCAAGGGCCGAGAAGAAATAAAGCGGGTTGCGCGTATAGGCGTAGGGGCCGGTTGTGACGAGTTCACGGTTCTTGCGTCCGCCAACATACAGCGATGCCCAGCAGCGGCCGCCGATACAGATGAAGATCAGCATGGTACCCACAAATTCCAGCATTTGGCGAAAGGCGCTGCCTTGCGGCCACCCACTCTCCGCAAGCAGAGCCGGCGTCAGGATGACGGGAACAACCAGCCAAAGGAAACGCATCCTTCTGCCCTGTTGAAAAGCCGTCGCGGAAAGCGGCATCGGGGACTTCTCGTGCATTTACGTCATCGCCTCAGTCGTCGCGCAGCGCGGCTCCCTTGTCGGTCCAGGCCGGCGGCAATCCCATCCGATCGCCGAGGAAGCCGACCAGTCCGGGCGATTTGCCGAATACGTTGCAGGCCGGATATTTCGGCCCGCCGCCGACCATGGCGCGCAATTCCGCCCTCATCGGCAGCGACGGCAGCTTGCCGAAGGGCCTCTCGCCGGTGACCAGGAGCTTGCTGAAATCGTGGCCGAACTTCGCCGCCAGGTCGTAGGCGTCGCCCTCCCGGGCGACCCGGCCGGAATCCAGCAGGGCGTTCGCGCCGCGCCCCCAGATCATGGCTGCCGCCTGCTTGCCGTTGTCAGCGATCGCTTCGGCTTCAAGCGACAGGCTGCCCAAGCCGATCGGCAGGCGCGGAACCGGAACGTGCATTTCAGGCAGCGCGACGGAAACCGCCGTGGACGCGAGTTTCGAAACGCCTGCCGCCAGCGCATTCGTCGGCGCCGCATGCGTTACCATCGCGTGGACCGTCAGGTCGGCCGGCTCGGTCAGGGCGACCACTTGAAAGCGCTGGCTCAGGCCGGAGCAAAGGGTCCTGTCGACGGCATTCGTGATCAGGCCGCGCTGCGCCGACGTCAATGTCGATTTTCCGGCGGCGGGCTGCGAAAAGCCCGTCGGAATGATCCGAACGGTTTTTGCCGCAAGCACGTCGTCCTTGCTCACCCGCATTAGTGAGCGGGCTAACAAACCGTCCGACGGTTTCAACTCGTCATAGGATTGCAGTGAGCCTACCTGATCCAGCGGTGCGGACGCGCAGCCGACCGCAAGCGTGCTCAAGACCAGCACAAACGGCCATATGATGCGGTGGTCCGCGCGGCACGCGCGCGGATCGGCCGGGCCGCGATCGATGTGAGCCTCGCGACGGGAACGCAAGCAAGCTGCCATGGATGCCTCTGCATGGGTGCGCCCGGCGGGGCGTGTTGGGGAGCGCCAATAATTGCACTCAGTGCAATAAATTGATGGCGCCATTATGGCGAGGTGTGATGACGGGCTTGAATATGCGCCAAATTTCTTGTCGCATCCGGGCAACGGTCATGGCAGGAGCACTCCATGAACGATGCGCCAAAACCAGAAGGCCTGCGCGAGCGGAAGCGGCGGGAAACGTCCCGCCGCATCGCCGACGCCGGCCTGAAGGCTTTCCTGGCCAATGGCTACGACGCGACCACGCTTGACGAGATAGCTGCTGCCGCCGGCATCTCGCGCCGGACGTTCTTCCACTATTTCAAAAGCAAGGACGAGGTGCTGTTTGCGTCCTTGGGCAACCACGCAAGCGTGGTCAAAGCATCGATCCTTGCCGAGCCACCCACGGGAACGGCGATCGACATCGCCCGCGACGCATTGCTCAGTATTATCGGCAGCTTCCAGGGATCACAAATGATGGCGACGGCCAAGATCATGCGGGAAAGCAAGACGCTGCGCTCGCGCAGGCACACGGGCTACCTGCAGTTCGAGCAAGCCATTTTCGACGGGTTATGCGAGTTGCAGCCAGACCAAGCCCGCGACGGCCTGCGACTGGTCTCCTTGGTGGCGGTCGTCGCGTTGCGCCTGGCCGTGGAAACATGGCAGCAGCAACACGCCAGGCGCCCGCTGGAAGGATATGTCCGGGATGCGTTTGAAAAACTGAAATCCGGGATTCGATAAGTCCAGCCGCCTGAGACGTCGCAAAGAACACAAGCTGTGTTGACTCATTGTACCGTTCGGTACGATGTCGTTATCGACGATCAAAACCGACAGGAGATCTCATGAGCCGTCCGCCATTGCCGCCCTTCACGGCCGAAACGGCAGCACAAAAGGCGCGGCTCGCGGAAGATGCCTGGAACAGCCGCGACCCGGAGCGGGTTTCGCTCGCCTACACCGAGGACAGCGTCTGGCGTAACCGGGCGGAGTTCATCTCAGGCCGCGGCCAGATCGTCGGCTTCCTCAAGCGCAAATGGGCGCGCGAGCTGGACTATCGCCTGATCAAGGAAGTGTGGACCTGGAACGAAAACCGCATCGCCGTGCGCTTCGCCTATGAATGGCGCGACGACAGCGGCCACTGGTTCCGCTCCTACGGCAACGAGAACTGGGAATTCGACGAGGCCGGGCTGATGCGCCGCCGCGTGGCGAGCATCAACGACCTGCCGATCACGGAGCGTGAGCGGAAATATCATTGGCCGCTCGGCCGTCGGCCGGACGACCATCCCGGTCTTTCGGAACTCGGGCTTTAGAGCATGATCCCAAAAAGTGTGTAGCGGTTTTGGAAAAGATCATGCTCAAACAAGAACGCTAAGCATGCGGCGCATCGCTCCAGATCGCGACCAGTTGCTGGGGATCGTGGCCGAGGTTTTCCGTGACCATGGCTATGAGGGCGCCAGCCTGGCCTTGATCGGCGAGGCGACGAGGCTGGGCAAGGGAAGCCTCTATCACTTCTTTCCCGGCGGTAAGGAGGAGATGGCGAGGGCCGTCATTGCCCATATCAATGGCTGGTTCGAGGACAATGTCTTTGCGCCGTTGCGCGACAGCGCCGATCCGCGGGCCGGGATCGGGCACATGCTCGAAGCGACGGACAGCTATTTCCGCTCGGGACGGCGCGTTTGCCTTATCGGCGCCTTCGCGCTGGATGAATCGCGCGACCTCTTCACCGGCCAAATAAGGGACTATTTCGGCCGCTGGGTCGCGCGTCTCGCCGAAGCGCTCGCGCGATCCGGACTCCGACCGGGCGAGGCCAGCGAGCTTGCCGAGGAAGCCGTCGCCGCCATCCAGGGCGCACTTACGCTTGCCCGGGCCGCCAATGACCTCGATGTATTCTCAAGGGCCTTGCGGCGGCTGCGGGTGCGGCTCGGGCTGCCGGCCGAGGTCTAGCCAAGCACCCTACAAGGGTTCGAAACGGAAACCTGTTTCGGTTCGGGAAACCTTGCCTACGCCCGGCGAATCGAGATGTGCTCCTGCGACGCACCAGGCGCTGTCCGCCGCAAGATCCAGGATGCGCAGCCGGGTTGTCCGCGCCTGGTCCTGGTTGGCGTCGAACTCCCATGCTACCTCCGGCCGATCGAACTGAAGCGACGGCACATGCACGAGGTCGCCCCAGACCAACAATGTTTCGCCGCCGCTCGTGACGCGAAAGCAGGTATGGCCGATTTCATGGCCGGGAGCGGCGATCGCCTCGATGTTCGCGCTCAGGCGCTGGCCAGGGTCCAAAGGCTCTGCCCGATCATGGAAGCGGCTCAACCTCGCTACCGACCGGAACATGTCGAGTTCAGGCCGAGGGACAAGCAAGCGGGCGAGCTGCGGGAAGCCGTCCCGGCCATCCGGACGGATGAGCCCGTGGATATGGTCGAGATGCGTGTGTGTAAAGGCAACCGTGCGTATCCGGTCGACGGCGATCTTCGCCTCGCTCAGCGCCCGCGGCAAAAAGCCCATCGTCGGATGCCAAGCATTCGAGGATCCCGTGTCGATGAGCGCGATTTCGTGGCCGTCGTCAATGGCAAAGGCATTGACCGACAATCTCAAGGCGCCGTCGAAGAGCGGCACCTGCGAGGGAAGATCGTCGCCGAAGGGCTTGTCTCCCGGCTGGCGCAGTCGCCGGACCGGCATGTCGACATGGCCGTCGCGCAGCGACGTGACGGTCATGTCGCCGATTCTATAGGCTGTGTGACGAGGTCCGGCTGAAATTCGTTCCAATGCGTGCTCCGGTTCAGTCGCAAAATCCGAAGTGCGGTTTCGTTAGATCATCTCCAGGCCGCGCTTGCGCGTCGGCGGCGGGAAGGCGCGGTCGAGCTCGGCAAGGTCTTCCGCCGTCAGAGCGATATCGAGCGCGGCGGCGTTCTGGCGGACATGCTCCTGGCGGCTGGCCTTCGGGATGGCGATGACGCCTTTCTGGGCCATCACCCAGGCAAGCGCGACCTGCGCGGCCGTGGCGTTGTGGCGGCCGGCCACGGCGTCTAGCCTGGCGTTGCGCGCCAGGGCGCCCTGCTCGACCGGCGAATAGGCCATCAGCGGGATGCCGCGCTTGAGACTCCAGGGCGCGAGGTCGAATTCCGGGCCGCGGCGCGAGAGGTTGTAGAGGATCTGGTTGGTCTGGACGTTGGCGCCCGAGGGCAGGCCGACCAGTTCCTCCATCTCGTCGGTGTCGAAATTGCTGACGCCCCAGTGGCGGATCTTGCCGGCCGCCTTCAAGGCCTCGAAGGCCTCGACCGTTTCCGACAGCGGCACGCTGCCCGGCCAATGCAGCAGATAGAGATCGATGCGGTCGGTCGCCAGTCGCCTCAGACTGTTCTCGCAGGCCCGCTTCACGCCGGCGCGCGAGGCATTGGTCGGCAGCACCTTGGACACCAGAAAAGTCTCGTCGCGACGCCCGGCGATGGCCTCCGCCACCACCTCCTCGGCACCGCCGCCGGCATACATCTCCGCCGTATCGACGAGCGTGACGCCGAGGTCCAGCCCGAGCTTCAGCGCCGCGACCTCATCGGCGCGGCGGCGCCGATCCTCACCCATCTTCCATGTGCCTTGACCGAGCACCGGAACGGCTTCGCCGGACGGTAGGGTGGTGGTTCTGATTTCAGAAGACATGGACTTGGAAGAGATTGGCTTGGAAGACATGGGCTTGGAAGACATGGGGGGCTTGCTCCGCGTGAAGCCGGATCGCAGCACAACCATGCCTGCAAATCCAGACCGAAGTCCTCGCTTCGTCCGGATACCGGAGCGGAGCGATCACTTCACGGGATGCTTGGCAAGCCAGTCCTGCATCTCTTTGATCTCGGCTTCCTGCGCCTTGACGACACCCTCGGCGAGCTTGCGGATCTCCGGGTCCTTGCCGTTGGCGATCACCACCTTGGCCATGTCGATCGCACCCTGATGGTGCGGGATCATGCCGCGCACGAAGTCGACATCGGCATTGCCGGTGTACTCGATCATCATGTCGCCGTGCATCTTGTCCATCGCCGCCTTGTAGCCGGCGGTGGCGGGGCTATCCGCGCCCATCGCCATGCCCGACATGTCGTGCTTCATCTCCTCGGTCCGCGCCGGAACGCTTTCGAGGAACACCGCGAGCAGCATTCCCGCCGCCATCAGCAGCAGCACGATCTTCTTGGCCAGGGTCATTCAGGTCTCCTTTGCGATTGGATTTTCGTATCTGGGAGCTTCGCTCAGAGTTTCAATGTTCTCAGCCGCAAGGCGTTGGAAATGACGGAGACGGACGACAGGCTCATCGCCGCCGCCGCGATCATCGGCGAGAGCAGCGTGCCGGTGAGCGGATAGAGCACGCCGGCGGCGACCGGCACGCCGAGCACGTTGTAAAGGAAGGCGAAGAACAGGTTCTGGCGGATGTTGCGGATCGTCGCCTGGGCCAGCGTGCGAGCCCTGACGATGCCGTTGAGGTCGCCCTTGACCAGCGTGATGCCGGCGCTTTCGACCGCGACGTCGGCGCCGGTGCCCATGGCGATGCCGACATCGGCGCCGGCCAACGCCGGGGCGTCATTGACGCCGTCGCCAGCCATGGCGACGCCCGCGCCGTGAGCGCGCAGCTCGTCGACCAGCGCGCCCTTTTCGTCCGGCAGCAGGCCGGCACGCACCTCGTCGATGCCGAGCCTGCCGGCGATCGCTTTTGCCGTGCGCTCGTTGTCGCCGGTCGCCATGATGATCCTCAGGCCCTTGTCGTGCAGCGCCTTGATCGCTTCGGCCGTGGTGGCCTTGACCGGATCGGCGACGGCGACGAGGCCGGCGAGCTTGCCGTCGGCGGCAACGAACATCGCCGTCTTGCCTTCGGCCTGCAGCGTTTCCGCCTTGGCGGATACCGGAGCGGTGTCGATGGCAAGGTCGGCCATCATCGCCGCATTGCCGAGCGCGACCTTTTTGCCGGATACCGTGCCGGCAACGCCCTTGCCGGTGATTGCCTCGAAGTTTTCGGCATCGGCAAGCTTGACGCCGCGTTCGGCGGCACCCTCGACGATCGCCTCGGCGAGCGGGTGTTCAGAGCCTTTTTCGAGGGTGGCGGCAAGCGACAGCAGATCATCCTCATCGATGCCCTCGACCGCGACCACGTCCGTCAGACGCGGCCTGCCCTCGGTCAAGGTGCCGGTCTTGTCGACGATCAGCGTGTCGACCGAAGCGAAACGCTCCAGCGCCGCAGCTTCCTTGATCAGCACGCCGGCATGCGCGCCACGCCCGGTCGCTGTCATGATGGACATCGGCGTGGCAAGCCCCAGCGCGCAGGGGCAGGCGATGATCAGCACCGACACCGCCGAGACGATGGCGAAGATCAGGCTGGGCTCGGGCCCATAGACCGCCCAGGCGATGAAGGCAACGACGGCCACCAGCACCACGGCCGGGACGAAATAGAAGGACACGCGGTCGGCCAGCCCCTGGATCGGCGCGCGCGAACGCTGCGCCTTGGCGACCATCTCGACGATGCGCGACAGCGTGGTCTCGGCGCCGACCTTCTCGGCGCGCATGACCAGCGAGCCGTTCTTGTTGAGCGTGCCGCCGGTCAGAGGATCGCCTTCCGTCTTTTCCACCGGAAGCGGCTCGCCGGTGATCATCGATTCGTCGATCGACGAGCGTCCTTCCAGCACGATGCCGTCGACCGGGACGGCGTCACCAGGGCGGATGCGGAGCTTGTCGCCGGTGTTGACGCTGTCCAGCGGAACGTCCTTTTCGGACCCGTCGGCGCCGATCAGGCGCGCCGTCTTCGGAGCGAGGTCAAGCAGGGCGCGGATGGCCGATCCCGTGCGCTCGCGGGCGCGCAATTCCAGCACCTGGCCGAGGAACACCAGCGCGACGATGACGGCGGCGGCTTCGAAATAGACCGGCACGGTGCCATCATGGCCGCGGAACTGATGCGGGAAGATGTCGGGGAACAGCACGGCGACCACGCTGTAGAGATAGGCGGCGCCGACGCCGAGCGAGATCAGCGTCCACATATTGGGGCTGCGGTTCAGGATCGAGTCCCAGCCGCGATGGAAGAACGGAAACGCCGCCCACAGCACCACCGGGCTTGCCAGCGCCAGTTCCGCCCATGTCTTCGTCCGGCCATCGATGAAGCTTTCGAAACTGACACCCAGCATCGGCGCCATGGCGAAGACAAGCAAAGGCACGGACAACACCGCGCTTATCCAAAAGCGCCGCGTGAAATCCACCAGCTCCGGGTTCGGACCCTCATCGCCGGTCGGCACGCCCATCGGCTCCAGCGCCATGCCGCAGATCGGGCAGGAGCCGGGCTTGTCGCGGATGATCTCGGGATGCATCGGGCAGGTGTATTGCGTGCCCTTCGGCATCGGCTCCGGCGCTGGCCGGCCGGCGAGGTATTTTGCCGGCTCGGCCTCGAATTTGCCCTTGCAGCTGCCTGAACAGAAATAGAAGCCCTGCCCTTCGTGGCGGACGAAATGCCTGGCGCTCGCGCGGTCGACATTCATGCCGCAAACGGGATCGGTTGCCGTCAGGTATTTGTCCGGCTCGGCTTCAAACTTCGTGCGGCAGCGCTCGCTGCAAAAATGAAAGGTCCGGCCGCCGTGCTCGGCCGCCGGCTTGCCGGCGGCCGGATCGACCGTCATGCCGCAGACCGGATCGCGAATCACCGCTTCGGCGGCAGGCGCGGTATCCTTTGCGGAACAGCAGGATGCACCGTGCGCATGATGGTGGTGATGGTCGGAATGGGTCATGAGCAAATACCTCGGAAGTCTCGAAATTGAGGCGGAGGTAGTCCTTCCAGTTACTGGAAGGTCAAGGGCCAGAATCGATTTTCGGAAATTCCGGTCGCCCGGCCTTGCGCTGCATCAAATGTAAGCCTTTGGAAACACGGCCGCCGCCCCATACACAGCGCCGGGAAAACGCGCTATAGACGCCGCCGAATGGCAAAGATCTCCCTGAAACTCGACGAAATCATCGACGGCGACGCCTTGCGGCGCGACCTGACCGCGCTGACGGCGGCGAGCGCCGGCGACGGCTCAAGCAAGACCACGCGCACGGCCGTCCTGCAGCTGCTCAAGGGCAGGCTTGGCGAGGGACGAAAGATCGCCGAGGCGATGCTCAAGGAGGATGGCGGCGGCAATGCCTGCGCCGAGCGGCTGTCGCATCTGATGGATGAGCTGATCCGGGCGCTCTACGACTTCGCCGCCACGCATGTCTACCGGGTCAAGAACCGCTCCGCGGCCGAGCGCATGGCGGTCGTGGCGGTCGGCGGCTACGGGCGCGGCACGCTGGCGCCGGGCTCCGACATCGACCTGTTGTTCCTGCTTCCCTACAAGCAGACGCCGTGGGGCGAGCAGATCGTCGAATACATGCTCTACATGCTGTGGGACATGGGGCTGAAGGTGGGCCACGCCACCCGCAACATCGAGGAATGCCTGAGGCTGTCGCGCACCGACATCACCATCCGCACTTCGATCCTGGAAGCGCGCTTCCTGTGCGGCGAGCACAAGCTGTACGAGGAATTGCTCACCCGCTTCGACCACGAAGTGGTGCGCACCACCGGGCCGGAATATGTGCAGGCCAAGCTCGCCGAACGCGACGAGCGCCACGCCAAGGCGGGCGAGAGCCGCTATCTGGTCGAGCCCAACATCAAGGACGGCAAGGGCGGGTTGCGCGACCTGCAGACATTGTTCTGGATCGGCAAATATTTCTACCGCGTGCGCACCGGCGAGGAACTGGTCGAGAAAGGCGTCTTCACCGAGGCCGAATATCGCGAATTCCAGAAGGCCGAGGATTTCCTCTGGGCGGTGCGCTGCCACATGCACTTCCTCACAGGCAAGGCGGAAGAGCGGCTGCATTTCGATATCCAGCGCGAGATCGCCGAGCGGCTCGGCTACACGACCCATCCCGGCCTGTCGGCGGTCGAGCGCTTCATGAAGCACTACTTCCTGGTCGCCAAGGATGTCGGCGACCTTACCCGCATCTTCTGCGCCGCGCTCGAGGAAGAGCAGGCCAAGCACGTGCCGGGCTTCAACCGCATCTTCCTCACCTTCTCGCGGCGCAAGCGCAAGCTCGCCGGCACGTCCGACTTCATTGTCGACAACCACCGCATCAACATCGCCGACGACATGGTGTTCGAGCGCGATCCGGTCAACCTGCTCCGCCTGTTCTGGTTCGCCGACAAGCATGGGCTGGAGTTCCATCCCGACGCGCTGAAGCTGCTCACCCGCTCGCTCGGCCTGGTCAACAAGTCGCTCAGGCGCGACGAGGAGGCCAACCGGCTGTTCCTCGATATCCTGACCTCGGACCGCAATGCAGAGCTCAACCTCAGGCGCATGAACGAGGCGGGACTGCTCGGCAGGCTGATCCCTGATTTCGGCAAGATCGTCGCCATGATGCAGTTCTCGATGTACCACCATTATACAGTGGACGAGCATCTCATCCGCTGCATCGGCGTGCTGGCAGAGATCGAGCGCGGCGACGGCGCCAAGGTGCATCCGCTAGCCCACTCGCTGATGCCGGGATTGAAGAAGAGCCGCGAGGCGCTCTATGTCGCGGTGCTGCTGCACGACATCGCCAAAGGCCGGCCGGAGGATCATTCGGAAGCCGGCGCCAGGATCGCGCGGCGCATCTGCCCGCATATGGGACTGTCGGCCGCCGACACCGAGACCGTCGCCTGGCTGGTCGAGAACCATCTGGTGATGTCGATGACGGCGCAGACGCGCGACCTCAACGACCGCAAGACGATCGAGGACTTTGCTTCGATCGTGCAGTCCGTCGAGCGGCTGAAGCTGCTCCTGGTCCTCACCGTCTGCGACATCAGAGGCGTCGGACCGGGCGTGTGGAACGGCTGGAAGGGGCAGTTGCTGCGCACGCTCTATTTCGAGACCGAGCTGCTTTTGACCGGCGGCTTTTCCGAGGTATCGCGGGCCGAGCGCACCGCGGCGGCGCGCGAGCGGCTGGCCGAGGCGCTGGCCGCCTGGCCGGCGAAAGAGCGCAAGCGCTATGTCGCGCTGCATTACGAAAATTATCTGCTCACCGTCGACCTGCCCGACCAGTTGCGGCACGCCGAATTCGTCCGCGAGGCGGATGCGGCCGGCAAGAAGCTCGCCACCATGGTGAAGACGCATGAGTTCGAGGCGGTGACCGAGGTGACGGTTCTGGCGCCCGACCATCCGCGCCTGCTTTCGGTGATTGCCGGCGCGTGTGCCGCAGCCGGCGGCAACATCGTCGACGCGCAGATCTTCACCACCTCCGATGGGCGCGCGCTGGATACCATCTTGATCAGCCGGGAATTCGACCGCGACGAGGATGAGCGCCGGCGTGCCGAGCGCGTCGGCAAGCTGATCGAGGACGTGCTGTCAGGCAAGAGCTGGCTGCCGGAGATGATCGAGAAGCGCACCAAGCCGAAGCGCGGCGCCAAGGCCTTCCGCATTCCGCCGCGCGCCGAGATCCGCAACACGCTGTCGAACCGCTTTTCCGTGATCGAGGTCGAGGGACTGGACCGGCCTGGCCTGCTGTCAGAAATCACCGGGACGCTCTCCGACCTGTCGCTCGACATTGCCTCCGCGCACATCACCACCTTCGGCGAGAAGGTCATCGACACCTTCTATGTCACCGACCTCACCGGCCAGAAGATCGACAGCCCGACGCGCACGGCCACCATCCACAAGCGGCTGATCGATACGCTCGAAGGCAACGCGCCCGAACGCAACGGCAAGACCAAGGCGGCGGCCGAGTGACATGCATTTGACGCAATTCCGCAGGCAGTCATCCTCCGCATGAGCCTTGTCAAGAAATTCGCCACCGTCGCTTCCGGCACGCTGATGAGCCGGGCGCTTGGTTTCGGCCGCGAGATGCTGATGGCGGCGGCGCTGGGCACCGGGCCGGTCGCCGACGCCTTCAACGCCGCCTTCCAGTTCCCCAACACCTTCCGCCGGCTGTTCGCCGAGGGCGCCTTCAACGCCGCCTTCGTGCCGCTCTTCGCCAAGGAGATCGAGACGCACGGCACCGACGGCGCCAAGCGCTTTTCGGAGGAAGTGTTCGGCGTGCTGTTCTCGGCGCTGCTCGCGCTCACCATCGCCATGGAACTGGCGATGCCGCTGATCGTGCGCTACCTGGTGGCGCCGGGCTTCGCCGACATTCCGGGCAAGTTCGAGACGACTGTCCGGCTTGCGACGATCATGTTCCCGTATCTCATCTGCATGTCGCTGGGCGCCATGATGGCGGGCATGCTGAATTCGCTGCGCCGCTATTTCGCGGCGGCAATCGCGCCCGCTTTCCTCAACATCATCCTGATCGGCGTGCTCGGCTATGCCTGGTATCATGGGGCGGACGCGCATGACGTCGGCTTCGGGCTTTCCTGGGGCGTGCTGGCGGCGGGTATCGTGCAGCTCGCAATCGTCTGGGTGGCGGTGCGCCATGCCGGCATCTCGATCGGCTTCCGCCGGCCGAAGATGACGCCGAACGTCAAGCGGCTCCTGATCCTGGCGCTGCCGGCGGCGATCACCGGCGGCATCACCCAGATCAACCAGCTCATCGGCACTGCGATCGCCTCGGGGCAGAACAGCGCCGTGTCGTCGCTCGCCTATGCCGACCGCATCTACCAGCTGCCGCTCGGTGTCGTCGGCGTCGCGGTGGCGATCGTGCTTCTGCCGGAACTGTCGCGAGCGCTGAAATCGGGCAATCTGATCGAGGCCGCCAACCTGCAGAACCGCTCGGTCGAGTTCACGCTGTTCATGACGCTGCCTGCCGCGGCGGCGCTTTGGGTGATGTCGGAACCGATCGTTCGGCTGGTCTATGAGCGCGGCGCCTTCGCCGCCAACCACTCGACACCGATCGTCGCCTCGATCCTGGCGATCTTCGGCCTCGGCCTGCCGGCCTTCGTGCTGATCAAGGCCTTCACGCCCGGCTATTTCGCGCGCGAGGACACGCGCACGCCGATGATCTTCGCCGCCATCTCGGTCGGCGTGAACGTCGCCACCGCGCTGACACTTTTCCCGTTCATGGGCGCGCCGGGAATCGCGGTCGCTTCGGCGATAGCCGGCTGGGTCAACGCGCTGATGCTGCTCGGCATGCTAATCCGGCGCGGCCATTGGGGCCGCGACATACCGCTGTTGAAGCGCATTCCGCGGCTGGTGCTTTCGGCGGTGGTGATGGCTGCGGCGCTCTACTTCGCCGAGCACTATTTCGCGGCAAAGCTCGGACCGGGCTCACCGCTGGTGGTCAAGGCGACGACGCTGTTCGCGCTCGTCGGCGGCGGGGCGGCACTCTACTTCATCACCGCCTTCGGCACCGGCGGGGCCGATTTCGGCATGATCCGCCGCAACATCAGGCGCGGCGAGGCGAAGGCAGTGCCGCCGGTCACGGAACAGTCTCCAGATCCGTGAGCCTGAATTCGTCGGCCGTAGAGAGCATCGGAACGGCGTAGTAGCGCGCGCAAGCGTAGTGGAAGCAGTCGGCCATATTCAGACGGATGGCGTTGTTGCGATACCGCGACGCGGCCTCGACGGACAGCGATGCTGCCTCGGGCGCGGGCGGAAGCTCGCGCAAGGCAATGGCCCGTTCTTCAAGGAAGCGGCTCACGATCTCCGCGCTCCTCGCAACAGGTATGGCCAGCTTTTCCGGCCGCGCGAGCGCCATCGCGGCCTCCCACATGGCGATCGCCGAAGTGAACGGGGTCGACGTATCAACAACCGCCCGCGCACAGCGCTCGGCCTCGGCTTCGTTGCTCAGCATCGCGACGATGGCGGCGGCGTCGACGAACATCAGTTCTCGCCGGAAAGCTCGTCATAGACCGAGCGCGGCAGCGGGTTGCGCGCCCGCTCGCTGAGCTTGATCCCGAATTCGGCGCGCAGCCTTGCCGCCGTTTCCAGCGGCGTCTCGCGATTGCGGCGCCGCTCCAGGGCTTCGCGCATGGCGATCACGATAGCCTCGGTAATGCCGACACCTTCGACCCTGGCGAAAGCGCGCGTCAGACTATCCGCTTCTTTGTTACTGATGTTGATGGTCATCGCGAGCGCCCACATCGATTGTGTAGCTTACTTAATGTAGCAGGCAACAAAAAGAAATCAACATGCGGCGGGCCGGTTCAGCCTGGACCTTACCCGCGCTCCAGCGCCAGCTTTGCGCCGAACAGGATGAGCAGGCCGCCGGCAAAGCGATCGATGGCGCGGCGCAGCCGCCGATAGCCGTTCGAAACGACTTCGGCCGCGAACAGCCAGACCACGCAGGCATACCAGCCGACCGAGATCGCCACCATCAGCGCGACCGACGCGACGCCGAGCGTCAGCGAGGGCTGTGCCGGCAAGGCGACGGCGAAGATGCTGGCCACCGAAAGCGCCGAACGCGGATTGGCAAGGCTGGTGGCAAGACCGATCCAGAAGGCGCGCCCGGTCGAGAATTTCTTGCCGTCGACAGCCAGCGCGGCATCCGCCGTGCCGCGCTTTTCGGCAAGCACGATCAGCCTCATGCCCGAATAGATGAGGTAGCCGGCGCCGGCGAGCTTCAACGCTGCAAAGGCCCAAGGTGCTGCCAGGAAAAGCGCCTTGATGCCGGCAAGCCCGCAGACGCCCCAGATGGCGGTGGCGATGCCGATGCCGCAGACGGCGGCAAAGCCCGCGCCGCGCGAGCGCGCCACCGCTATCCGCGCCGTCATCAAAAAGTTCGGCCCGGGCGAAACCGCCGCGACCGACCAGACGGACGCCACGGCAAGCAGATGCGAAAGCATGATGAGAACCCCAAACGACACGACAATGCTAGGCCACTTCAATTCCGACTGGCTAGAGCCAACCGAAGTCATGGATCGGGCCTCTTGATCCCGCATGAACCTTCGTCCATAAGCGCGCCGTCGCAAGACTTTCGCCGCGCGCGAAACGGCCCTCCACAAGCCATGAGGACATCATGACCGCCTTCAAGCCACTCGTCTTTTCGGGCGTCCAGCCGACCGGCAACCTGCATCTCGGCAATTACCTCGGCGCCATCAAGAAATTCGTCGCCCTCCAGGAACAGTCCGACTGCATCTATTGCGTCGTCGACCTGCATTCGCTGACAGCGCAGCTCGTCCATCAAGACCTCGGCGACCAGACGCGTTCGATCACGGCGGCGTTCCTCGCCTCCGGCATCGATCCCAAGAAGCACATCGTCTTCAACCAGTCGCGGGTTATCCAGCATGCCGAGCTTGCCTGGATCTTCAACTGCGTGGCGCGCATCGGCTGGATGTACCGCATGACGCAGTTCAAGGACAAAGCCGGCAAGGACCGCGAGAACGCCTCGCTCGGCCTGCTCGCCTATCCGAGCCTGATGGCGGCCGACATCCTGCTCTATCGGGCCACGCATGTGCCGGTGGGCGAGGACCAGAAGCAGCATCTGGAACTGACCCGCGACATCGCGCAAAAATTCAACAACGACTTCTCCGAGCGCATCGCGGCTCTCGGCGTCGGTGTCGAAATGCAGGTCGGCGAAGAGACGGTGAACGGCTATTTCCCGATCACCGAGCCGGTGATCGGCGGTCCGGCAGCGCGCATCATGAGCCTCCGCGACGGCTCGAAGAAGATGTCGAAATCCGATCCGTCGGACCTGTCGCGCATCAACCTGACGGACGATGCCGACACCATTTCGAAGAAAATCCGCAAGGCCAAGACCGATCCGGAGCCCTTGCCGAGCGAGCTCGAAGGGCTGGAAAGCCGGCCGGAAGCGGAAAACCTGGTCGGCATCTATGCCGGCCTCGCCGAAATCTCCAAGGCCGACGTGCTGAAGGAATATGGCGGCCAGCAGTTTTCCGTGTTCAAGCCGGCGCTGGCCGACCTTGCGGTGGAAAAGCTGGCGCCGATCGCCTCCGAGATGCGCCGCATCGAGGGCGACCGCGCCTATGTCGACGCCGTGCTCAAGGATGGCGGCGAGCGCGCCCGCGCGATCGCCGAAGGCACGATGAAGACGGTGCGCGACATCATTGGCCTGCTGCAGGACTGATCGCGCTCCTGCCCCGTGACTTCCATCGCCATGCCGGCCGGCGGCTTGCCGCCGGTCCGTGGCGGTGGCAGATTGCGGCCGAATTGATACCGAGCAGATAGACATGGTCTCCAAACGCCTCAGCCGTGAAGCCGGGCATCGCCGCAAGTTCCTGGCGATCATCGATGACACACCGGAATGCGAGCGCGCCGTCGCCTACGCCTCGAAGCGGGCGCAAAGCACCAGCGGCGTGCTGGTGCTGCTCTATGTGATCGAGCCGGACGATTTCCAGCATTGGCTGGGGGTCGAAAAGATCATGCGCGAGGAGGCGAACGCGACCGCTCGCGCGGCGCTCGACAGCTACGCCAACAAGGTGCGCCAGAAGGTCGGTATCGAGCCCGAGTTGGTGGTGCGCGAGGGCAAGCCGACCGAAGAGATCCACAAGCTGATCGAGGAAGACCAGGACATCGCCATCCTGGTGCTGGCGGCCGGCGCCGGCAAGGAAGGTCCGGGACCGCTGGTGAGCGCCGTGGCCGGGCGGGGCGCCGCCTTCCCGATCCCGGTCACGGTGGTGCCGCAGAACCTCTCCGACGAGGAAATCGAGAGCCTGGCCTGATTTTGCGAAGGCCTTCCTGTCCGATTTGAGGCCCGCGGGGCCGCAAATACACATCGATGTTATCGACCAGCCCGTAGCCGACACCGACCCTTGGCCTGTGCCGGCAGCGCGCCATTTGGAATCGTCACGGCAGCGACAATTCCAAATGGAGCGCTGATGGACGAATCAAGCCGGAAGACGAGCCGGAGCGGTACATCGAAACCGCAGGAGACTGCCGCCAAATCGGCGGCTCGGACCAGCTTGCAGCCTGCGCGGACGCAGCAAGAAGCCCGGCAGGTGCCTCATGCGCGGCAAGGACGCAGGCATCGTGTGCTCGCGAAGCGCCATCCGGCCATGGTCGACAGCATCGCCGGCGCGGTGACCGTCAAGAGCCTCGATCTCTACTATGTCGTCGCTTCCGACGCGCAGATCCCCCTGAAAGGCGAACACGGCTTCGGACTTTATTTCCACGACTGCCGCTTCCTCGGCGGCTATCGGATGGCGTTGGCCGGCCTGGAGCCGATCGTGCTGGCCTCGACCGCGCAAAAGGGCTACGCGGCGCTTTTTGAGCTGACCAATCCGGACCTCGAGGTGGAGCAGGGACAATCGATCCCCAAGGACGAGCTCGGCATCCGCTGGGAACGCATTCTCGATGCGCGGCAAACATGCGTGCGGGAGGTCATGACCATCCAGAATTTCGGACACCAGGCGCATGGCTTTCCGCTGACCTTGCACTTCCGCGCCGGGTTCGAGGATATCTTCAACGTGCGCGGGCTGGTGCGGCAGGACCTCGGCAAGCCTCAGCGGGCCTCCTGGCGGGAGGGCAGGCTGCATTTTGTCCATCACGGCGCCGACCGGCTGCGCAGGGCGGCGACGATCGCCTTCTCGCCTCAACCCGATGCCACGCATGAAACAACGGCCGAGTTCCGGATCGATGTGCCGGCAGGCGAAACGCGGAGCATCGCCGTCACCATAGAGCTGAACGAATGCTCGGAAGAGGCCGAAGCCAATCGCTTGAACCAGCAGCCGACGGTCGCGCTCGACAATCTTGCGGGAAACCTTCAGGCGGGTTCCGAGGAATGGCTGGAACGGCACACGAAGTTCTATAGCGACAGCCTGCTGCTCAACCGCATCGTGGAACGCTCGCTGCGCGACCTGGCGATGCTCAGATCCGATCTCGGCAACAGGGAGTATTTTGCCGCCGGCGTGCCGTGGTTCGTCGCCCTCTTCGGGCGCGACAGCCTGATCGTCGCGCTCGAGATGCTCGCCTTTCAGCCGGAGATCGCCGCCCAGACGCTGCGTCTTCTCGCCAGCTATCAGGGACGTCGAACGGATCGATGGCGTGAGGAGCAGCCCGGCAAGATCCTGCATGAGCTGCGCGTCGGCGAGCTCGCCGGGGCAGGCAATGTCCCGCATGCCAGGTTCTACGGCACGGTGGACGCGACCCCGCTCTTCCTGCTGCTCCTCGGCCGCTATGCGGCATGGACGGGCGACCTCGGGCTGTTTCGCGAGCTGCAGGAGCCCGTGGAAAGAGCGCTGGGCTGGATCGCCAGGGCCGGAGACGACCATGGCGAAGGCTATCTCAAATACCGGAGCACCTCGGAGAGCGGCCTGATCAATCAGGGATGGAAGGACTCGGCCGATGCGATCGTCAGGACCGACGGCGCTATCGCCAAGCCGCCGATCGCGCTTGTCGAGGTGCAGGGCTACGTCTTTGCCGCCAAACACGCGATCGCCGACCTCTACGAGCGTATCGGGAGACGCGATCGCGCCAGGGAGCTTCGCGGCGAGGCCGAAAGGCTTCGGGCATGGTTCAACCGCGACTTCTGGTGCGAGGACCAGGGTATCTTTGCCCTGGCGCTCGAAGCGCGGAGGCGTCGGCTCGGGGTCGTTTCCTCAAATCCGGGGCATGCGCTGTGGACCGGCATTGCGGATCGGGGGAAGGGCCGCCGAACCGTGCGTCGGCTGATGCAGGACGACATGTTCGGCGGCTGGGGCGTGCGCACGCTTTCGACCGCGGAGCGGCGCTACAATCCCGTAGGCTACCATCTCGGAACCGTCTGGCCGCACGACAACGCGCTGCTGGCAGCCGGCTGCCGACGATATGGCGAGGACGAAGCCGCGCTGCGGATCTTCACCGCCATCACCGAGGCGGCGATGCACTTCCGCCACCACCGACTGCCCGAGGCGATGGCGGGCTTTCCGCGCAAGGATTTTCAGGTGCCGGTGCACTATCCGGTGGCGTGCCACCCGCAAGCCTGGGCGGCGGGAGCGGTGCCGTTCCTGGTGACCACCTGCCTCGGCCTGGAACCCGATGCCTTTGCAAGCAAGCTTCGGATCGCGCGGCCGCGGTTGCCCGATTTCGTCAATCGCATCGCGCTTCACGGGCTGCGCGTCGGGGAGGCAAGCGCCGACCTCGAATTCCGGCGGACGGCCGACGGAGCCGAGGTGAACATCCAGAGGACGAGTGGACGACTCAGCGTGGAAGTCGGAGGATAAGGCCTGCTTGGCCGAAGTGTTCCGTCCGGGCAAAAACATTCCGCCAGCCAGCCATACGGGCGACGCGTTTCGCTTGAATGTCCAGCCGATAGAGCCTATTTAGAACTATTCCAAACTATCGGCCCGGGAAGGGCCTGGAGATACCCATGTTCATCCAGACCGAATCGACGCCGAACCCGGCGACGCTGAAGTTCCTGCCTGGCAAGGAAGTGCTGCGCGAAGGCACCGCCGATTTCCGCGACGCCGATGCCGCCGCGGAGGCCTCGCCGCTGGCCGGCCGGCTGTTCGAGATTCCCGGCGTCACCGGCGTCTTCTTCGGCTACGACTTCATCACCGTGACCAAGGACGGCCCGGACTGGCAGCACCTGAAGCCGGCGATCCTCGGCGCCATCATGGAGCATTTCATGTCCGGCGCCCCGGTCATGGCCTCGGCCGCTCCTTCGGGCGAGGCCGGCCAGACCGGAGAGTTCTACGACAAGGCGGACGAGGAGCTGGTGCTGACCATCAAGGAACTGCTCGACACCAGGGTTCGCCCAGCAGTGGCGCAGGACGGCGGCGACATCACCTTCCGCGGCTTCGAGAATGGCACCGTGTTCTTGCATATGAAGGGCGCCTGCGCCGGTTGCCCGTCCTCGACGGCGACGCTGAAGCACGGCATCCAGAACCTTTTGCGGCACTTCGTCCCCGAGGTGGAGCACGTCGAGCAGGTCGCCTGATCGTTTTCGCAGCGTCTGCTGCGTATAAGCCGCCAAAAACAAAAAACCGGGCCCCAACAGCCCGGTTTTCTGTCTGTGGACGTCTTGTTGTTGCCTAGACGGTCCGCGCACGAAAGCTTTTGTCCATGGTCATCGCGATCACATCACGATGACCTTGGCACCGACCGATGTGCGGTCGTAGAGATCGATAATGTCCTGGTTCATCAGGCGGATGCAGCCCGACGACATCGCCTTGCCGATGGAGAACCATTCCGGGCTGCCATGCAGGCGGTAGCCCATGTCGCCGCCCTTGTTGAAAAGATACATGGCGCGCGCGCCGAGCGGGTTCATCAGACCGGGGTCCATGCCGCCGGCAAATTTGGCGAGCTCGGGCTGGCGCTTGATCATCGGCGCCGGCGGCGTCCAGGTCGGCCATTCGCGCTTCAGCGCGATATGAGCGGTGCCGTGCCATTCGAAGCCTTCACGGCCGACGCCAATGCCGTAGCGTATCGCCATGCCGTCACCTTCGACGAAGTAGAGGAACTTGTTCTGGGTGTCGACGATGATGGTGCCCGGCTTTTCCGAAGTGTCGTAGCGCACTTCCTGGCGGTGGTAGCGGGCGGGAACCTTCTCGATCGGGATGCGCGGCAGATGATAGCCGGCATCGGTCATCGCGCCATAGTTGTTGGTGAACAATTGCCCGCCGATGGTGCTGCAGCCGCTGATCGCGGTCGACAGCGCAAGGGCGGCGACGATTGCAAACGACTTCAAGCGCATGAATAGGTCCGACGCCCTGCCTTAATATCAGCGGCGCGAGTCGGCCGCCTTGTCGCCATCATTCATGCTGGCATTTCTTTTGCTTGCCAAGCGCGCACTGCCTATATGCAAGACCTTCCCTGCCGGTAAGTGCCGAACTGCGGCATTTCGGCAACAGGGCTCACAGGATTATGAAGCAAAATCAATGGGGCGGCCGGAAGGGCTGCCGGAGACCAAGGAGAGCGCCATGAATGTCGGTGATGCCGCCGAACGTTCCGGCCTGCCGGCCAAGACCATCCGCTACTATGAGGAGATCGGCCTGATCCGGCCGGCCCGGGCCGAGAACGGCTACCGCGATTACTCTCGCGACGACGTCCACCGGCTTGCCTTTCTGCGCCGCGCGCGCAACCTCGGCTTTTCAATCGACGATTGCAGGCAGCTGATGGCGCTCTATCAGGACCGCGGCCGCGCCAGCCACGACGTCCGGGAAATCGCCAGCGCCCATGTCAGGGCGATCGAGGTAAAGGTGCGCGAGCTGCAGTCGATGCGCGCGACGCTGCAGAGGCTGATCCACGCCTGCCACGGCGACGACCGGCCGGAGTGTCCGATACTGGATGACATGGCGGGGGTGGTCGATAAGGTGTCCGCCTGACAGGATCGGCGGCCCACCCTATCCGCCGCGATATTGCGTGGGCGATGCGCTAAAACGAGCCCGGAATCGCCGATTGAAATAGGACACGTCGTTGAAGCCGGCTGCGAGCGCGATGTCGCTTACCTTCATCGCGTCGTTGCGGATGTCGGACAGCATGGCGCACGCCTTTTGCAGCCTCAGCTCCAGGACGCGCTCGGCGAAGGTGCGGCCGCTTTCCAGAAGAAGCGTGTTCAGGTAGCGGCGCGACAGGCCGACCGCGCGTGCCACCATGTCCGTCGACAGGGCCGGATCGGCGAAGCGAGCCTCGATCACCGCTATGGCTTCGCGCAGGCGCGCCGCGCGCAACCCGCGCGAGGCGGCGATTTCCGCAACCTCGCCATTGCCTCCAAGCGCCAGCACGATCAAATCGGCGAGCGCCGTTCCGGCTTGCCGCGAGAGCGCCTGCTCCTCGTCCACCTCGTCGGCGTGGATCAGGAAGTCGATCGTGCGTTCCAGATGCCGCACGGCGGGATTTGCCGGGTCGAGCCGCGTCGCCGGGCGATCGTCGGCATGCGGCACCTGCCGGAGCAGCCATGTTCTGGGAACGGAGGCCAAAACCCAGGAGGTGACACCGTCGGTAAAGCTGCTGCAGGGTTGCGCTATGTTGTAGGCGATCGCGTTGCCCCGCTGCAGCGAAAGATCGCAATCGGCGACGGACCACACCTGCGGCTTGGGGCTGCGATAAAACCCCACGAAGATTTCGTCGCGGTCATTGGCGACGTGCTTGCGCGTGCGCACGTAATATTCGGTCGTCGTCTCGAACAGGCCGACGCGCAGATCGCCAAGAAAGCGCATCTTCGTGGCCGTGGCGAACGGCTTGTCCTCGGCATGCCTGATCTCGGCCGCGCCCAATTGCTCCATCCACATGTCGCGCCATAGGCGAAAGCGATCCCTGTCGCTCAGATGGGCTGGCAGGCTGTCCGACGAAAAATCGATCTTCTGCATTGGCAAAATCAGTTGACCGATCCAACACTATCACGGCCATCGCACCTGGGAACCGGCCAAAAGAAACGGTAAGGCCCCACCGTCCAACCTCACGGCCAGCCGGTCCAAGCCGCATTCATCTGTGCGGCCGCTTGTTGCAGCGGCGCCACATCCCGAGCCCATCTCACGCTGAGCCCGTTCGTCCAAAACCAAGGCCTCTGCATCCAAGACGGTGGTCGCGAAATCAGCCATGGCTGCCTGCGAAAGATAACTTGGGGACTTTTGCATGAGACTTTTGTTTGTGGGCGGCATCGCGATCGCGAGCATTCTGCCGATGGGAGCATTGGCCGACGACGTGAGCACGGCGGAACCTACCCCTGTCGCGGCAGCCGTCTATGATTGGAGTGGATGGTACGGCGGCGTCAATCTCGGCTACGGCTGGGGCCGCACCAGGGCGGCTTTCACAGGCGACGGCCTGTCCGACTACTGGACGACCGGAATGGGGCCTGGGGCAGGTACGGAATTTGTTCAAAACCTGATGGCCTATGCCTATAATCTCGACCCTGAGTTTGATCCTTTCAGCCAGCCGCTGGTTTATACGCAATCCTTCACCGCCTCCGGCGTCTCCGGCGGTGTGCAACTCGGACACAACTGGCAAGTCTCCTCCAGCTGGCTGGTCGGCCTTGAAACCGACCTTCAGTTGTCCGGCATCAGGGGCGGCACCGAATATGTCGAGCCCGACAAAGGCCCCCAAGGCGTCAGGCTTGGCGCGAGTTCGTCGCAACGGCTCGACTGGTTCGGCACGGCGCGCGGCCGGGTCGGCTACTTGCCAGACGAGCGCCCTGCTGGTCTTCGCAACTGGAGGCTTGGCCTATGGCCAGACCAGATCGGCGGCGTCGGTTTCCATCGTCGGCGATGCGGGATGGACATTCGACGATCCGACATTCGCCACGAAAATGGTTTGCCCAGGCCATACCACCTGCTTCGCCGGGAAGGCATCGCACGTGACCGCCGGCTGGTCCGTCGGCGGAGGTCTTGAATATGCGCTCTCCCCCCCGCGTGACTCTCAAAGCTGAATATCTGCATGTCGATCTCGGTCGCCCAAAAGTCCATCTCGCCGCTCAAAGCCCGGCCGTCGGCGATGCCTTCATCGACGTCCGGTTCAAAAGCGCCTATGACGTAGTGCGGCTCGGAATGAACTACCGCTTTTAGCTTTTTCTCTTCAGAACCCGGCATGCGAGAGACGCGAAAGCGCGCCTTGTATCGATCGAGATGCCTCGAACCCAGGGGTTCAAACCGTGAACAAAATCTGGCATGGTGTCTCCCATGCCACTCGTTTCTCCGATTCCCATCAACCCGCTGATCGACGGCCGTCAGTCCGAGCGAGCCATGCTGGTGCGGCGCGGCGTGCAGCGCCTGCTGAAAGAAATGGGCGCGCATGTGCTGCCTGAGCTGTCCCTGGCCACCGGCCGGCGCGCCGATCTCGTCGCGCTGACCCGCCAGGGCGACATCTGGATCATCGAGATCAAATCCTCGATCGAGGATTTTCGCGTCGACCGCAAATGGCCGGACTACCGGCTCCACTCCGACCGCTTCTTCTTCGCCACGCATCCCGGCGTGCCGCAGGAGATTTTTCCCGAGGAATGCGGCTTCATCCTCTCCGACGGCTACGGCGCCGAGATCCTGCGCGAGGCGCCGGAGCATCGCATGGCGGCCGCGACGCGCAAGGCGCTGATGCTGAGGATCGCGCGGGCCGGCGCGGCGCGGCTCTTGGCGGCGGAGCTCGCCGGCGTGGCGGTGCCGGCGCTTGACGGCGAGAGCGAGTAGCAGCCCCTCACCCGCCCTCCGCTACGCTCGGGCGACCTCTCCCCGAGGGGAGAGGAGACGGTCGGCGCCGGCGCCCGGATGAGGGGGCGAAGCAGCCTATCCCACGTCCTCTTCGGCCGCCGCCGGAGCGGTGAGCAGGACCGCCGTGCCAAGCAGCGCGGCCACCAGCGAGCCGGCAAGGATGCCGACCTTCACCGCGTCCTGGAGTGCTGCGTCGTTGGCGAAGGCGAGCAGGCCGATGAACAGGCTCATGGTGAAGCCGATGCCGCACAGAAGAGAAATGCCCAGCATATGCAGCCAGCCGGCATGGGCCGGCAGGTCGGCAAGGCCGAGCCGGATGGCGATTGCCGAGGAGCCGAACACGCCGACCAGCTTGCCGAGCACCAGGCCCGCCGCGACACCCAATGTCAGCGGTTCGACCAAGGCGGAGACGCTCAGGCCGCCGAGCGAGACGCCGGCATTGGCGAAGCCGAAGATCGGGATGACGATGAACGGCACGAGCTTGTGCAGGCCGTGCTCCAGCCGGTGCAGCGGCGAATGCTCGACATCGTGGCCTATGCCGGGCGAGCGCTCGAGCGGAATGGTGAGCGCCAGCGCCACGCCGGCAAGCGTTGCATGCACTCCCGATTTCAGCACCAGCACCCACAGCACCGCGCCTATCACGAGATAGGGCAAGAGGTTCATCACCCGCATGCGGTTGAGCGCGATCAACACGGCGATAGCCGCGAAGGCCGCCGCCAGATAGGCGAGCGACAGGCCGCTGGTGTAGAACAGCGCGATGATGATGACCGCGCCGAGATCGTCGATGATGGCCAAGGCGGTGAGGAACACTTTCAGCGAGGCCGGCACGCGGCTGCCGAGCAGCGAGAGCACGCCGAGCGCGAAGGCGATGTCGGTGGCGGTGGGGATCGCCCAGCCGGACAGCGCCGCCTGGTTGTCGCGGTTGACGGCGACATAGACGAGCGCCGGGACCAGCATGCCGCCGGCGGCGGCGATGCCCGGCAGCACGCGGTGCGGCCAGGTCGAGAGCTGGCCGTCCAGCATCTCGCGCTTGATCTCCAGGCCGACCAGCAGGAAGAACACCGCCATCAGCCCGTCATTGATCCAGTGCGAGACGCTGAGCGGCCCGAGATAGGCGTGGAGGACTGCGAAATAGGTTTCGGCGAGCGGCGAATTGGCGACGATGAGCGCCAGCGCGGCGGCGGCCATCAGAATGATGCCGCCGGCCGCCTCGCCGTCGAGGAATTCGCGCAGGATCGATTTCGGCCGCTCGTCGCGCATGGGATCTCCCTAACTCAGCCTGTTGGCCGGAAACCTGTAGTCCAATGATGCGCAGCGTCAGTGGCGATGCAAGGCTTACGATTTACACGGCAGCGCAGGCTTCGAAAATTAGCTGAAATGCCCACCCCTTCGTCATCCACGGGCGAAGCAAGGAGCGAAGCGACGCGGCGCAGACCCGAGGATCCATTCCGTTATATCGGAGCGGTGCCAACGGTGCAGAATTCTGCACCGCTGCATTCTTCGGCCGGCGTCACGGAATGGATCCTAGGGTCTTCGCGACGGAGCTTCGCTCCTGCTTCGCCCTAGGATGACGACGCTGGTTCACCGAGGCGCGCGTTTGGCTAGTATGCGCTGCAAGGTGCGGCGGTGCATGTTGAGCCGGCGCGCGGTCTCGGAGACGTTGCGGTCGCACATTTCGTAGACGCGCTGGATATGCTCCCAGCGCACGCGGTCGGCCGACATCGGGTTTTCGGGCGGCGCGGCACGCTCGCCGGCGGTGCGCGTGAGCGCGGCGAAAACGTCGTCGGCATCGGCGGGCTTGGACAGATAGTCGATGGCGCCGAGCTTTACCGCCGTCACCGCTGTGGCGATATTGCCGTAGCCGGTCAGGATGATGGTGCGCGCATCGTCGCGCTTCTCGCGGATGGCGGCGACCACGTCGAGGCCGTTGCCGTCGCCCAGCCGCATGTCGACCACCGCATAGGCTGGCGGATGGGCGCGAGCCTTGGCGACGGCCTCTTCCACGCTCTCCGCCGTCTCGACCAGGAAGCCCCTGGTTTCCATGGCGCGGGCAAGCCGGGTGAGGAACGGCTTGTCGTCGTCGACGATCAGCAGCGAGGTGTCCTCGCCCTCAACCATTGCGCCAGTGGTTTCGTCCGCGCTCATTTCATCAGCATCCTACTGCCTTACTTTTACGCAGATACAATTCCGCAACAGCAATGTCCAATTTTTACAGCCGGCAACAGACCTGCCATGCAGCAGGCGCAAGGCTCAGGCATTGTCGAAGATGGAGGCGGACACCTGCTCCTGATTGAGGAAGACGCTTCTGGGCCAGGTGATCTGCACCACCGCACCTTCGCCGAGCCCGCTCGAATTGCGGAAATCGATCGTGGCGCCCGAGCGCTCCAGCAGGGTCTTGGCGATGAAAAGCCCGAGGCCGAGGCCGCCGCCGGCCTCCGTGCCCTGGCGCGTCGACATATATGGCTCGCCGATGCGGTCGATGATTTCCGGCGGGAACCCCGGTCCGTCGTCCGTGATGGAGAAAGAGACCTCCTCGCTATCCCAGTTCCAGCTGACGGTAACCGTCTTCTTGGCAAAGTCGACGGCGTTCTCTACGAGGTTGCCGAGCCCGTAGATCACGCCGGGACTGCGCTGCCCGACCGGTTCCGGGCCGATACGCTCGCCGGGACGCAGCTGGATCGTGATGCCGAAATCGCGATGCGGGGCCGTCACCTCCTCGACCAGGGAAGTCAGCGGCAGGCGCGAAAGATGCGCCTCTCCCTCCGAAGACAGGCTGGTCAGCCGCTTCAGGATCTCGCGGCAACGCTCGCTCTGCGAACGCAGCAGCTTCACGTCCTCGCCGAATTTCGCATCCTGGCCGAGCGCCTTTTCCATTTCCTTGGCGACGACGGTGATGGTGGCCAAAGGCGTGCCGAGCTCATGTGCGGCTGCCGCCGCGAGGCCGTCGAGCGCGGAGAGATGCTGCTCGCGCTGCAGGACCAGCTCGGTGGCGGCGAGCGCATTGGCGAGCAGCCGCGCCTCCGCCGCGACGCGGAAGGCATAGATCGCGGTGAAGGCAATCGAGGCGAACACCGCCATCCACATGCCGGCGACATAGATGAAGGGCATCGGCAGCGGCGCACCCCCGTACCAGGGCAGCGGCAGGTGGAAGAACACAAGCAGCGTGGCCGCCGCGATGACCAGCGCGCCGAGCACCGCGGTGAGCCGCAGCGGCAGCGAAGCGGCGGAGATGACGACGGGCACCGAGAGCAGGACCGAGAACGGGTTGGTGAGCCCCCCGGTCATGTAGAGCAGGCCGGCGAGTTGCAGGCTGTCGATGGTGAGAATGGCAAAGGCGGAGAGCGGGGTCAGCCGATGTGCCGCCGGATAGCGGAAGGTCAGCCAGAGGTTCATCCAGGCCGAGCAGGCGATGAGCGCGAAGCACATCGAGACCGGCAGCGGGAATTCCAGCCCGTAGGCCACCACGAGAACGGTGAGGCTCTGGCCGACGATGGCCAGCCAGCGCAGACGGATCAGCGTGTTGAGCCGCAGCCGCTGGCTCTGTTGGGAATCGGGTGCGCGCAGAATGTTGATCATCGACTTACGATTATAGCCGCAGGAGGGTAAGCGCTAGTAGCGCTGTAAAGGCGCCTTGACTGGCTGGCACCCGGTGTTTCGGTTCACCATCACGGGCGCTTGGTGATTGGCCGGGGCCTCTCGCGATTCGTCATCCACGGGCGGAGCGACGCGAAGCGGAGCGCAGACCCGAGGATCCATTCCGTTACCTTGACCTTAGAATGCTGCGGAGCAGAATTCTGAACCGTCGCAACGCTTGGAAGTCACGGAATGGATCCTCGGGCCTACGCGCGTCGCTACGCTCCTTGCTCCGCCCGTGGATGACGAAGTGATGGGCATTTGCGCCAATCGCCAACGCGCGTTGCCCACTAACGCGAATGGCCCGCCGAAAGCGGCACGAACCTATGCCCCGCGCGGCTTGGCGCGGCTGGTGGCGGCGGCAAGCAGCGGGTTTTCCGGCCAGACATGCTTGGGATAGCGACCGCGCATGTCTGCGCGCACGTCCGCCCAGGAGCCGCGCCAGAAGCCGGGCAGATCGCGTGTCGTCTGGATCGGGCGGTGCGCCGGCGACAACAGCTCGAGCGTCAGCGGCACCGTGCCGCCGGCGATCGCCGGATGTTTGTCGAGGCCGAACAACTCCTGCACGCGGATCGCCAGAACCGGCCATTCGCCGTCATATCGGATCGGCACATGGCTGCCCGAGGGCGCGCCGAAATGGGTCGGCGCCAGCGCATCGACCTTGTGCTGCAGCTCGTGCGGGACCAGCGACATCAACCCTGCCGCGAGCGTGGCCGGCTCGATCGCCGCGAAAGAGGCCTCGCCGGCAAGGAAAGGCAGCAGCCAATCGTCGAGCCGATCGATAAGCACCTGGTCCGAGACGTCCGGCCAGGGCGCGCCGAGGCCGCGATGGAGCCAGCCGAGCCGCTGGCGCAGCGTCTCCGCCTCCTTGCCCCAGTCGAGCAGCGCCAGGCCATGCTTGCGCAAGGCATCGAGGATGGCGCGGTCGGCATCGGCGCCCGACGGCGCCGGCAGCATGCGCTCGGAAAGCGTGATGGCGCCGAGGCGTGCAGTCTCGCGCACACGCACGGCGCGTCGCTCGCGGTCGAAGTTGGCTTCCCGTTTCGTCTCGATGCGGTTGGCGAGCGCCGCGCGGATATCGGCCTCGTCGACGGGCGCGGCGGCGGTGATGCGGGCGTTCTGCGCCTTGCCCTGAAGGTCGGCGACGACCAGCCAGGTCTCGCCAGCGAGCGGATCGGCGGCGTCGACCATCGCGCCGGAACCGTTGGCGAGCACGAAGCGGCCGCGTTCGCCGCGCGCCCTCGCGACGCGATCCGGCCAGGCATGGATCAGCAACGCACCGGCCGCGGCCGGCGTGTCGGCCTTTCGGTCGCCAGCCTGCCTGGCCAGGCGCTCGGCAAGCTGCCGGGCGGCATTGGCGCGCGGCGATTTTTCGGTGCGAAAGCGCATCAATCGGCGCTCGAGGTCGGCGCTGTCGCCGCCAAGCCCGCGCTCGGTGAGCAGCACGGCAAGCGTCGCCGCTTCCAGCGCCTGGCCCGTCTTTGCCGCTTCCGCCACCATATGCGCGAGCCGCACCGGCAGCGCCAGCTTGCGCATCGCCGCGCCCGCCTCCGTCAAGCGACCGGCAGTGTCGATGGCGTGCAGCGCCTCGAGCAGCACCCGCGCCTCGTTGAGCGCGGGCGCCGGCGGCGGATCGAGGAATGAGAGGCTCGTCGGATCCGCTACGCCAAAAGCGGCGCAGTCGAGCAGCAGGCCGGAAAGGTCGGCCTCGAGGATTTCCGGCGGCGTGAAGGCGGGGAGTGCTGCCGTCTGCTCGGCGCGCCACAGCCGGATGGCGACGCCCGGCTGCGTTCGCCCGGCGCGGCCGGCGCGCTGGTCGGCGGAAGCTCTGCTGACGCGCACGGTCTCCAGCCTCGTCAGGCCGCTCGCCGGCTCGTAGCGCGGCAGGCGCGACAGGCCGGAATCGATGACGACGCGCACGCCGTCGATGGTGATGGAGGTCTCGGCGATCGACGTCGCCAGCACCACCTTGCGGCGGCCGGGCGGCGCCGGCTTGATTGCCGCGTCCTGCATCCTGTTGTCCAATTGGCCGTAGAGCGGGACGATATCGGTGTCAGCCGCGACGTTGCCTTCGAGCCGCTCGGACGTGCGCTCGATCTCGCGCTGTCCCGGCAGGAAAGCGAGCACGCTGCCCTGCTCCGTGCCAAGAGCGAAACGGACCGCCTTGGCCATGGCGTCCTCGACGGCCGTGCCGGCCGGCCGCTCGTCATAGCGGATGTCGACCGGGAAGGCTCGGCCCTCGCTCTCGATCACCGGCGCTCCGGAAAGAAGCCTGGCGACGCGCGCGCCGTCGAGCGTCGCCGACATGACCAGCAGGCGCAGGTCCGGCCGCAACGCCCCCTGCACGTCGAGCGCCAGCGCCAGCCCAAAATCGCCGTCGAGAGAGCGCTCGTGGAATTCGTCAAAGATCACCGCCGAAACGCCGGGCAGTTCCGGATCGTCGAGGATCATGCGGGACAGCACGCCTTCGGTGACGACGAGGATTTTTGTCCGCGCCGAGGTGCGGTTCTCCATGCGCATCGCATAGCCGACAGTGCCGCCGGGCTCCTCGCCGAGCAGCTCGGCCATGCGGTGGGCGGCGGCGCGGGCGGCGAGCCGGCGCGGCTCGAGCAGCACGATCCGGCCCGCGCCAAGCCAGGGCGCGTCGAGCAGCGCCAGCGGCACCAGCGTCGTCTTGCCGGCGCCGGGCGGCGCCACAAGCACGGCGCTGTTGCGCCCGGCAAGTGTTTGCCCGAGCGCCGGCAGCACGGCTGTGACCGGAAGTTCCGGCAAGGGTTTCATCGTCATCGCGTCCGCATATCAGCCGTCGCAGTCGCCGCGCAACGTGTGAGACAGGCGACCGGTCAAAGCCTTGTTCGCGAAAATGGGTTCCAGCGCACGGTGCCGAGCCGCACTTCCTCCCGCACCATCGTCAGCAGGCCGGAGCCGCCGACCACCGCCAGACCAACCAACGACAGCCAGTCTGGGTATTCCTTGAAGAACAGCGCGCCGAGGATAACCGCCCAGACGATCTGCGAATAATGCGTTGGTGCGATCCGGTTGGCGGGAGCGTATTTGACGGCAAGCAGCTGCAGCAATTGTCCGCCGGCGGTGAAGACACCGGCCAGGATCAGCCAGACCAGTTGGCCCAGATTGGGAAGCGAGAACGACGTCGCGGCCGTGCCGACCCCGTTGAACAGCAGGCCATAGCCGACCAGCGCGCCGAGGATCGTGGTACGCCTTTCCTGCTGGGCAAGCGAACGCATCAGGATGACGCTGGTGGCGGCGAGGAAGGCATTCGCGAAGGCGGCGAGATGGCCGAGATGGAGTTCGCGAAAGCCCGGCCGCACCACCAGCATGACACCGGCGAAACCGGCGGCGACGGCAAGCCACCGCCAGGGGCCGACGCGCTCTTTCAGGATGACGGTCGAGAGGATGGTGACCAGCAACGGCGCCAGGAAGATCAGCGCATAGACTTCGGCCAGCGGGATGGTGGTGAAGGCATAGACGCTGAGCACACCCGAGGCGATGCCGGCCCAGGCGCGAGCCTGCACGGCCCATGGGCGTTTGGTGCGCCAGAAGTCGCGCCATCGCTCATCGGCCGGACGGGTGAAGAACAGGAAACAGCCGGCAAACAAGGTTACGAAGAAGCCTATCTCGAAGACCGTGAACTGCCCGCCCAGGCTCTTGATGACGGCATCGCTGCACGAATAGCTTGCATAGGCGATCAGGGCGAGCAGGATTCCGTTCGGCACGTTTCGATTTCCGGGAGAGAAGCAAGTGAAGGTACTGGCACTGGGGGCCCATCCCGACGATATCGAGATATTCATGTTCGGTACGCTCGCCGCCTATGCGGCGCTAGGCGCAGAGCTCACTTTTGCGATAGCCACGGACGGCGCCAAGGGCGGCAAGGACGACCCCGCGGCACTTGTCCGCGCACGCCGCGAAGAGGCGACCATGGCGGCCGGCCTGCTCGGCGTCACGCCGCGGTTCCTCGAGTTCCCCGACGGGGCACTGGTTGCCGATGCCGCGCTCATTGCGGCGCTGAAGGCGCTGATCGCCGAGGTGAAGCCCGACCTTGCCATCACCCATGCGCCCAACGATTATCATGGCGACCATCGCGCGCTGTCCGACGGCGTGCGCATCGCGGCGTCCTTCGCGGTGCCGGCATTGCATGCCGACACGCTCGGCGGCACTGGCTTCTCGCCGACGCATTACGTCGACATCTCCGCCCATTGGGACATCATGGCGCAAGCGATCCGCGCGCATCGCTCGCAGGATCCCGAGCGTTTCGTCGCCAGCGCACGCACGCAGAACGAATTCCGCGCCGGCCAGTGCAACGGCGCGCCGGGCGCGCTGGCCGAGGCTTTCCGCTTCGAGCCGGTCTTCCCCTTTGCTGACATCCGCGAACTGCTGCCGCCGGCGCCGCCGATCCTGCCGGTGACGGTCAGCACGAAGAGCGCCAAGTAGCCGGCTGACGAACGACCGGTCGGAGCGACCGGCGGTTATTTCCCAACGATTTCAAGCATCGCTTTCGCCATGCTGCGACGCAGCAACGAATTCACTTGCGTTGTTTAGTAAAAAGAGCATCACTAAACAAATTACTAAACATCGGCGACGCATCGCGCGTCATGTTTGGGCCCTCGGAGGAGCGAGGGTCGAGGGCTTTTGAAACCGTCATCCGGACGCGTTTCGCAAATGGGAGGTAAGGCATGAAATCGACCTGGAAACTGGCGTTGGGACTGGCCTCGGCGATCACCGCGTCGACCGCCATCTCGAACGTCGCGCATGCGGAAGACCTGACGCTTTGCTGGGCGGCCTGGGATCCGGCCAACGCGCTCGTGGAACTGTCCAAGGACTTCACCAAGGAAACCGGCATCGGCATGAAATTCGAATTCGTGCCGTGGACCAACTATGCCGACCGCTTCCTCAACGAGCTCAACTCGCACGGCAAGCTCTGCGACCTGATCATCGGCGACAGCCAGTGGATCGGCGGCGCGGCCGAGAACGGCCACTACGTCAAGCTGAACGACTTCTTCGACAAGGAGAAGATCAGCATGGACGATTTCGTGCCGGCGACGGTGGTCGGCTATTCGGAATGGCCGAAGAACACGCCGAACTACTGGGCGCTGCCGGCCATGGGCGACGTCGTCGGCTGGACCTATCGCAAGGACTGGTTCTCGCGGCCCGAGCTGCAGAAGGAGTTCAAGGAGAAATATGGCTGGGACCTCGCCCCGCCGACCACCTTCGACCAGCTGAAGCAGATCGCCGAATTCTTCCAGAAGCGGCAGATCGACGGCAAGACGGTCTACGGCGCCTCGATCTATACCGAGCGCGGCTCGGAAGGCATCACCATGGGCGCCATGGACGTGCTCTACAGCTATGGCTTCCAGTACGAGAACCCGAAGAAGCCCTACGAGATGGAAGGTTTCGTCAACTCCGAGAAATCGGTGAAGGGGCTGGAATTCTACAAGGCGCTCTATGACTGCTGCACGCCTCCTGGTTCCTCCAATGCCTACATGGGCGAAGGCGTGGACGCCTTCAAATCCGGACAGGTGGCGATGCATATGAACTTCGCCTTCACCTGGCCGGGCCTGCAGAAGGACGAGAATGTCGGCGGCGACAAGATCGGTTACTTCGTCAACCCGAAAGGTCCCGACGGCGACCAGTTCGCCCAGCTCGGCGGTCAAGGCATCTCGGTGGTTTCCTATTCCGACAAGCAGGAATCGGCGCTGAAATACATCAAGTGGTTCGCCAACAAGGACGTGCAGGCGAAATGGTGGTCGCTCGGCGGCTATTCCTGCCTGAACTCCGTCGTCAAGGACCCGAAGTTCCCGTCCAGCCAGCCCTATGCGCAGGCCTTCCTCGACTCGATGGCCATCGTGAAGGACTTCTGGGCCGAACCGAGCTACGCGCCGCTCTTACAGGCCTCGCAGAAGCGCTTCCACGACTATGTCGTCGCCGGCCAGGGCTCGGCCAAGGACGCGCTCGACGGACTGGTCAAGGACTGGACGCAGATCTTCCAGGACGACGGCAAGATGTAAGGCTCCTCCCGAGCTTGATCGAGGCGTCCCGTGCCGCCCTTGGCACGGGACGCAGTTCAGATAAATTCCATCGCCGAGACTGACCCGTGACCGAAGCAGGACTAACCATGCTCAATCGGACTGCGGACAACGTTGCCCGGGCGACACCGGAGCCGTTGGCCAGGAGGATCCGGGGCATCAGCGACAAGGGCCTCGCCTGGCTGTTCATCTCGCCGACGATCCTGTTGCTTTTGGCCATCAACATCTTCCCGCTGTTCTGGGCGATCTATCTCTCCTTCACCAACTACCGCGCCAACCGGCCGAACGAGGTGGTGAAGAATCTGGGGCTTGCCAATTACCGGCGCATCTTGGGCGATCAGGACATCTGGATCGCCATGCAGACGACGGCGCATTTCGTGTTCTGGACGATCCTCCTGCAGACGGTGATCGGCTTCACGCTGGCCTGGCTGATCGACCGCAAGTTTCGCGGCCATGCCTTCTGGACGACGATCATCCTGGTGCCGATGATGCTGTCGCCGGCGGTGGTCGGCAATTTCTGGCGCTTCCTCTACGAGCCGCAGATCGGGCTGTTCGCCTATGCCGTCTCCTTCGTCACAGGCATTCCGCCGACGAATGTGCAGATGCTGTCCAATGTCGAGCTCGCGCCGTGGGCGATCATCATCGTCGACACCTGGATGTGGACGCCTTACGTGATGCTGATCTGCCTCGCCGGCCTGCGCTCCATCCCCGAATACATCTATGAGGCGGCCGAAGTCGACCGCGCCTCCAACTGGCGGCAGTTCTGGTCGATCACGCTGCCGATGGCGCTGCCCTTCATCATGCTGGCGGTGCTGTTCCGCGGCATCGAGAACTTCAAGATGTTCGACATGGTCAATCTCCTGACCGGCGGCGGGCCGGGCTCGACCACCGAGGTCGCCTCGATCACGTTGAAGCGGCAGGCCTTCGAGAGCTGGCGCACCGGCTATTCCTCGGCCTTCGCCATCATCCTGTTCGTCGCGGTGTTCGGGCTGGCCAACATCTACGTCAAGGCGCTCAACAAGGTGAAGCAGAGATGAGCCTGACCACCGCCCATTCCGTCGTCGCGCCTTCGGCGAACTCGAAGCGGATCGCCGGCGCGATCGTCGTCGGCTACGCGCTGGTCTCGATCGTGCCGCTGCTTTGGATCTTCGCCACCAGCTTCAAGACGCCGCCGGATTCGATCGCCTATCCGCCGAAAATCGTCTTCCAGCCCAGCATCGAGGGCTATTGCAACCTGTTCACCACCCGCACAAGGCAGACGCCGGAATATATCAACTCGCTCGGACCGGCGACCGGCTTCTGCGACGAGACGGTACGCAAGCGCAACATGGTGATCGCAGGGCCGTCGAACTTCCTGCCGCGCTTCGTCAATTCGCTGATCATCGCCTTCGGCTCGACCTTCTGCGCGGTGTTCCTCGGCACGCTCTCGGCCTATGGCTTCTCGCGCTTCAAGGTGCCTCTCGCCGACGACCTTCTGTTCTTCATCCTGTCGACGCGCATGATGCCGCCGATCGCGGTGGCGATCCCGATCTATCTGATGTACCGCGAGCTCGGCCTCTCCGACACCGCGCTCGGCATGATCCTGCTCTACACCGCGGTCAACGTCTCTTTGGCCGTGTGGCTGCTCAAGGGCTTCATCGACGAGATCCCGCGCGAGTATGAAGAAGCGGCGATGATCGACGGCTATACGAGGCTGCAGGCCTTCTGGCGCACCGTGCTGCCGCAGGCCACGACCGGCATCGCTGCGACCGCCATCTTCTGCCTTATCTTCGCCTGGAACGAATATGCGTTCGCCGCACTTCTGACCTCCGGCACGGCGCAGACCGCGCCGCCCTTCATCCCGACCATCATCGGCGAAGGCGGCCAGGACTGGCCGGCGGTGGCCGCGGGCACGACGATCTTCCTGGTGCCGATCCTCGTCTTCACCATCCTGCTCCGCAAGCAATTGCTGCGCGGCATCACCTTCGGCGCGGTGCGCAAATGATTGATGTGGGAATAACTCGACCCCCACTCCGTCGAGCTTCGCTCGACACCTCTCCCCGATCGACGGGGGAGAGGAAGGGCGCGAACTTCATTCAGCCAGGCTCCTTTCCTCTCCCTCCGGAGGGGGGAGAGGCGGCGCTGCGAAGCAGCGACGGAGTTGGGGAACCACTTGGCAACCATCTCTCCCCCTAAACGGGGAGAAGGACGGGAGGAACGCATGAGCCGCACTGTTGTCTCAAAGCGCTCCTCCTGGCCCCGCTGGGCCCGGCGCGGCCTGATGGAGAACATCGCCACGGCGATCATCGCCATAGGTTTCCTGATGCTGTTCCAGTCCTTCGCGCTGGCGCTCTACAGCTATTCCTTTGTCACCATGCTCGCCGGCACGGCAATGTTCATCATCGTCTCGAAATTCCCGGAATAGCCATGGCCGAGATCCGCGTTCAGAATCTGAGGAAAGCCTTCGGCGAGTTCGTCGCCGTGCAGGATTCCAACTTCGTCGTCGAGGACGGCGAGTTCTTCGTCATGCTTGGACCATCGGGTTGCGGCAAGACGACGACGCTGAGGATGATCGCCGGACTGGAACTACCATCCGGCGGCAAGATTCTGCTCGGCGGTGAAGACGTCACCATGCGCCGGGCGCGCGAGCGCGACATCGCCTTCGTTTTCCAGCTCTTCGCGCTCTATCCGCACATGAATGTGCGCAAGAACATCGGCTTTCCGCTTTTGGCGCAGGGCATGGCCTCGGCCGAAATCCGGCAGCGGGTGGAGGAAACGGCGAAGCTGCTCCGCATCGATCACCTGCTCGACAAGTCCGTCTCCGGCCTGGCCGGCGGCGACCGCCAGCGCGTCGCGCTCGGCCGCGCCATCGTGCGGCGACCGAAATGTTTCCTCATGGACGAGCCGCTCGGCACCCTCGACACCGAATTCCGCGATCTGATGGTGCATGAGCTGCGCGAGCTGCACAATCGCATCCACGCAACGACGGTCTATGTCACGCATGACCAGATGGAAGCGATGTCGATGGCCGATAAGATCGCGGTGATGAACCACGGCGTCATCGAGCAGTTCGGCAGCCCGCGCGAGATCTACGACCGGCCGGCGACGATGTTCGTCGCCGACTTCATCGGCTCGCCGCCGATGAACTTTTTGCGCTTCGGCGGCGGGCTTGCCAAAGGCGCGAAGGAGATCGTCGTGCAAGGCGCCAAGGTGGCCGTGCCGGAAGTGCGCGAGGATATCGCGCCCGCCGACATGGCGCTTGGCATCCGGCCCGAGCACATCCGCTTCGACGACGCCTCGAAGCTGCGCGGCGCGATCTACGGCACCGAATATCTCGGCACCACGCAGATCGTCGCGGTGGAGACGGCGGACGGCATCATCAAGGCGCGGGTGCCGGCCGGCATTCATCTGAATCCGGGCGAACGGGTCGGGCTGACGCTGAGCAGCGCCAGGCTTTCGCTGTTCGATAAAGGCACTGGACGCGCGGTCAGAACCGCCATGCATGATCAGGCAGCGGAGGCGCGCCATGGCTGACGTCCATGTCCATGGGGTGACCAAGAGCTTTGGCGAGACCGTCGCCGTCAGCGATCTCGACCTGCAGATCAAGGACGGCGAATTCGTCGTATTGCTTGGCCCGACCGGCGCCGGCAAGACGACGACGCTCAGGCTGATCGCCGGGCTGGAGCGGCCGGACAGCGGCACGATCCGCATCGGCGGGCAAGACGCGACGACACTGTCGCCGGCCGAGCGCGACACCGCCTTCGTGTTCCAGCAATATTCGCTCTACCCGCATCTGTCGGTCTACGACAACCTCGCCTTCCCGCTGCGCTCGCCGGCGCGGCGTTTTCCCGAGGAAGCGATCCGCCGCCGTGTCGAGGAAGTGGCGCGGATGGTGCGCATCGACCATAAGCTCGAAAATCGCTCGACCAGATTGTCGGGCGGCGAGATGCAGCGCGTCGCCATCGGCCGCGCGCTGGTGCGGAAGCCCGCGATCTACCTGATGGACGAGCCGCTGTCTTCGCTCGACGCCAAGCTGCGCGCCGATCTCAGGCTCGAGCTGAAACGCATCCAATCGGAGCTCGGCGCCACCATGCTCTATGTCACGCACGACCAGGTCGAGGCGATGACCATGGCCGACCGCATCGGCATACTGGCCGACGGCGTGCTGGTGCAGATCGGCACGCCGCGCGCGATCTATTCGGAGCCGACAAACCTTCATGTCGCCGCCCGGCTCGGCCAGCCGGCGATCAACCTGTTGCCGGCCGGGCTGCTGCCCGATGGCGGCGCGCCGACCGGCACGACGACGATCGGCGCGCGCACCGAGCATCTATCGATCGAGAAGGCGGCCAACGGCCATGCCGACGGTGTCGTCGACTGGGTCGAGCATCTCGGCGACCAAAACCATCTGCATGTCACGGTAGGCGCAAAGAAGCTGGTGACGCTGACCGATCCCGACACGCCGCTCGAAAAGGGGGACAGAGTGACGATCCGCTACCGCTCGCCGCTTTATTTCGGCTCGAACGGGCAAAGGCTGATGTAGCGGGGATAGCCGGCTCGCATTGTTTGCACACGCCACATTCCGATTGACGATACGCAGATACGGACTGGACGAAATCCATGAAGCACTTTTTCAATCGCAAAGAGACGATCGTCACCGAGGCGCTGGACGGTTTTCTTGCGACCGCGGGCTCTGGCACGCTGGCGCGCCTCGACGGCTATCCCGAAATCAAGGTCGTGCTGCGCGCCGACTGGGACAAAACGAATGTCAGCATCGTTTCCGGCGGTGGCGCCGGGCATGAACCCTCGCATGCCGGCTTCGTCGGCGCCGGCATGCTGACGGCGGCCGTCTCCGGGGAGATCTTTGCTTCGCCGAGCGTCGAGGCGGTGCTGGCGGCGATCCGCGCGACGACCGGGCCGGCCGGCTGCCTTTTGATCGTCAAGAACTACACCGGCGACCGGCTCAATTTCGGTCTCGCCGCCGAAAAGGCGCGCGCGGAGGGTTTTGCGGTCGAAATGGCGATCGTCGCCGACGACATCGCGCTGCCCGACATCGCCCAGCCCCGCGGCGTCGCCGGCACGCTGTTCGTTCATAAGATCGCTGGGCATCTGTCGGAAAGCGGCCATGACCTGGCTACGATCACAGCCGCAGCGCGCGCGGCGGCGAAAGACATCGTTTCGCTGGGCATCTCGCTCTCCTCCTGCTCGATCCCTGGCCAGGCGCATGAGGACCGCTTCGGCGCGGATGATGGCGAACTCGGCCTCGGCATCCACGGCGAGCCGGGCGCCGAGCGCATCGCGCTGCAAAGCGCCGGCAAGCTGGTCTCCGTGATGGCCGAACGCCTCGCCGCGCGGCTCGACGTCGGCAGCCATTATGCGATGCTGATCAACAATCTGGGGTCGGTGCCGCCGCTGGAGATGTCGCTGATCGCCAATGCCGTGTTGTCCTCGCCGCTGGCAAAGGCGGTGACGCTGACCGTCGGCCCCGGGCACCTGATGACCGCGCTCAACATGAACGGGTTTTCGCTGTCGCTGATCAAGCTCGACGCGGAACGCGAAGCCGCGCTGCTGGCGCCGGTCGGCCCGCACGCGTGGCTGCCGGCGAAACCGGTGCGCCGCCCGGTCGTTATCGCAGCGGGCAAGGCCGCCATTGGTGGCGCCGCCAAGGCGGCCAGCCGCGACGCCGGCTCCGAACGGCTGATCGCCGCGATTTGCAGAAGGCTGATTGCGCTCGAAGAGCCTCTCAACACTCTCGACGCCAAAGCCGGCGACGGCGACACCGGATCGACGGTGGCGACCGGCGCGCGCAGCGTGCTCGACCGCCTCGACACGCTGCCGCTTGCCGATCGGGCGGCAACGCTTGCCGCAATCGGCGACACGCTGGGCACCTCGATGGGCGGCTCGAGCGGCGTGCTTTTGTCGATCTTCTTCACCGCCGCGGCGCAGGCGCTCAATGGCGGCGCATCGCTTAGCAAGGCGCTGCTCGCCGGCCTCGACCGGATGACCTTCTACGGCGGCGCCAAGGTCGGCGACCGCACCATGGTCGACGCGTTGGAACCGGCGCTGAAAGCGCTCGACGCGAGCGGGCTGGAAGCTGCGGCCCAGGCCGCCCGGCACGGCGCGGAGACGACTGCGGCCATGCAGAAGGCGAAGGCCGGCCGCTCCGCCTATGTCGGCCGGCAGCTTGACACAGCGGATCCGGGCGCCTTTGCGGTGGCCGAGGCGTTCGCGGCCGTAGCGGCCATGTTCGCCCCGGCATGAAGGACAGAGAATGCCCGCATCCGAATTCTCTCGATTGATCGCGGCGGCGGCGGATACGATCGCGGCGCATGCCGACGAGTTGACCGCGCTCGACCAGGCGATCGGCGACGGCGACCATGGGCTGAACATGAAGCGCGGCTTCGAAGCCGTGCGCGCCGAGGCCCAAGCAATCACGGCGAAACCGCTGCCGGACGCGCTGAAGGCGGTCGGCACCAAGCTGGTGATGACGGTCGGCGGCGCCTCCGGGCCCCTGTTCGGCACGCTGTTCATGGCGCTCGGCAAGGAGTTGCCGCCGACGCCCGACCGCGCCGCGCTGACGGCGGCGCTCGGCAAGGCGATCGAGGCGGTTTCGGCGCGCGGCAAATCGCAGCCCGGGCAAAAAACCATGCTCGACGTGCTGCAACCGGTGTATGAGGCGCTGGGGCAGGGCAAGACGGCCAGCGAAATCGCCGAAGCCGCCGACCGGGCGGCCGAGGCCACCGTGCCGATGAAGGCCCTGCGCGGGCGCGCCTCCTTCCTGGGAGAGCGCTCGATCGGGCATATGGATGCCGGCGCGCGCTCGACCGCGCTGCTGGTGCGCGCAGTCGCTGAAGCGATCGAGGGTAATTGATGAGCAATGTCGGCATCGTCATTGTATCGCATTCGCCGCTGGTCGCCGAGGGCACGGCCGACATGGTGCGCCAGATGGTGGGCGACGAAGTGCCGCTTGCATGGTGCGGCGGAAACGGCCATGGCGGGCTCGGCACCAGCGTCGAGGCGATCATGGGCGCGATCGACAAGGCCTGGTCGGAAGCCGGCGTCGCCATCCTGGTCGATCTCGGCGGGGCCGAGACCAACAGCGAGATGGCGGTCGAGATGATCGGCGAGCCACGCTCGCACAAGATAGTCGTCTGCAACGCGCCGATCGTCGAGGGCGCGGTGATGGCGGCGACGGAATCCTCCGGCGGCGCCTCGCTCAAGGAAGTGGTGGCGACGGCGCATGAATTGTCGCCGTCTTGAGTGAACGGGAACCGACTGAATGTCCGCATCCGCCGAAGCCACGGTTCTGATCACCCACGAGGTGGGGCTGCACGCGCGTCCTTCGGTGAAGTTCACCAAGCTCGCAAAGTCGTTCGCGGCCGAGGTGGAAGTGGCGGTGGCCGCCAACGGTCCGTGGTTCGACGCCAAGAGCATCGTCAAGGTCATGGCGGCCAAGGCGCCGAAGGGAACCGTGCTGCACATACGGGCAAGAGGTGACGGCGCCCAGGAAGCGGTCGGCGCGCTGGTCGAGCTGGTGCAGCGCGATTTCGACGAGGATGCGGACCATGCCCGCTCCGCTTGACGCAAGCCAGCCCAGTTCCCCGGCCGCAAGGAACGAGGGTCATGCGGCTTGAGGGCATTCCAGCCTCTCCAGGTTATGCCGAAGGGCCGCTGTTCGACGTCGACCGGCCGCCAGCCGGCTATAAAGCCAAGGCGAGCGGGGCGGAAGAGAAAGCAGCCCTGAAGGCGGCGATCGGCAAGGCTGTGAGCCGGCTGACCTCGCTTGTTGAAATCGCCGATGGCGATGCCGCCGGCATTCTCGAATTCCACATCGCCATGCTGGAGGACAATGCGCTGAGCGGTCCGGCTTTCGCGGCGATCGGGTCCGGAGAGCCGGCCGATCTTGCCTGGCGGCAGGCGCTGGATGCCGAAATCGCCGGCTATGAGGCGTCCGACCAGGACTATTTCCGCGCGCGTGCCGCCGATTTGCGCGACATCCGCGACCAGGTGCTGCGGGCGCTGAGCGAGGACGGCGGCACGGCGGCACCTCCCGGCGCCATTCTCCATGGCGTGGACCTCGCGCCGACGCGCTTCCTGGAAACGGATTGGAGTCGCGGCGGCGGCATTGCGCTCGAGGCCGGCAGCACGGCCAGCCATGTCGCCATGCTGGCGCGCTCGCGCGGCGTGCCTATGGTGGTAGGACTTGGCGCTTTGGCGGACAGGCCAGTCGGGAACGCGCTGCTCGATGCCGAGCATGGCGGTGTCGTGATCTCGCCCTCGCCGGCGGAGATCGAGGCGTTCCGGCGGTCATCCTCCTCCTTCGCGGCACGACAAGGCCAGGCGCAGAGTTTTCTCGCGCAGCCGGCGGCGACCAAGGCCGGCACGCCCGTGCGGGTGCAGGTGAATATCGCCTATCCTTCCGATGTCGACAGCATCGGTATCGAGACATGTGACGGCGTCGGCCTGATGCGGACGGAATTCCTGTTCGGCAAGGCGCTGCCGGACGAGGAGACGCAATACCAAGCCTACCGCAAGGTGCTGGAGTGGGCGGGCGAAAAACCGGTGACCATCCGCACGGTCGACGCCGGCGGCGACAAGCCGATCCCCGGATTTACCGTCGAGGAGACCAACCCGTTTCTAGGTTTGCGCGGCATCAGGCTGTCGCTGGCGCGGCGCGACATCTTCCGGGTGCAAATCCGGGCATTGCTGCGCGCCGCCGTACACGGCAATCTGAAGGTCATGTTCCCGATGATCGCCACCGCCGAAGAATATGCCCAAGCCGCAGCGCTGTTCGCCGAAGAGCAGGCGGCGCTCGCGACGGGAGGTGTGGCGCACAGAATGCCGCCGCTCGGTATCATGGTCGAGGTGCCGTCGGTCGCCATCGCACCAGAGGCGTTCGCCGATGTCGCCTTCTTCTCGATCGGCTCCAATGATCTCACGCAATATGTGATGGCGGCGGCACGCGATAATGCCGCCGTCGCGCATCTGAATTCCGTCCGCCATCCGGCGGTGCTGCGGCTGATCGAGTCGGTAACCCATTTCGGACGGGAGAAAGGCATTCCGGTCAGCCTCTGCGGTGACGCCGGCGGCGATCCCGCCGCCATCCCGACGCTGCTCGAAGCCGGCCTGCGCGATCTTTCGGTGGCTCCGACGCAACTCGCGATGGCCAAGGCGGCGATCGCTGAGGTTTCGGTGTAAGCGCGGCATGGCCAAGGCAGCCAAGATACAGGAAGCCAGCTCGGAAGACGCGATCCGCGCCTACAAGACGATCCTGTCGCAGGTCATCGACCAGCGGCCTTCCGGCATGCGCCAGCGGCTTGCCGATGCGCTCGGCAAGCACCGCAGCTTCGTCACGCAGATCTCGAGCCCGGCCTATTCGATCCCCATTCCGTCGAAGCATTTGCCGGCTATCTTCACCGTCTGCCATTTCAGCCCGGCCGAGCGCGACCAGTTTCTGGTCGCCTATCACCAGGCGCATCCCGGCAAGATGCCGGCAGCCTCGGGCCCGCGCAAGACACGCCACGTCTCGCTCATCGTGCCGGATTTCGGCGACGACAGGCAGAATGCCGCGCTCGACCGGGCGATCAACGAATTCATCCAGAAGATCACCAGCATCGCCGGCAAGGGCAGCGGCTGACAAAGCAATCTCAGGAAGAGTGCGTGGCGGTTTTCCTGGAATTGCGCATATCGGATCCAAGGCTATTCGGGAGGACGGCCATGAAGAAGTTTCTCAATTCGGTGGACACGGTGCTCACCGAAAGCCTGGACGGCTTCGTCGCCGCGCATTCGGACATTCTCGTGCTCGGCGACGAGCACAAATTCGTCCGCCGCAGAGAACTGAAACCGGGCAAGGTGGCGCTGATCTCCGGCGGCGGCTCCGGCCATGAGCCGCTGCATGGCGGGCTGGTCGGCCACGGCATGCTGGACGCCGCCTGCCCCGGCCAGGTCTTCACCTCGCCGACGCCGGACCAGATGCTGGCGGCCGTGCAGGCGGTCGACACCGGCGCCGGCTGCCTGTTCATCGTCAAGAACTACGAAGGCGACGTTATGAACTTCGACATGGCCGCCGAAATGTCGGAAGGCGTGCTGCAGGTGGTGACCAATGACGACGTCGCGGTCGAGAATTCGTCCTACACCACCGGACGGCGCGGCGTCGCCGGCACGCTGGTGGTGGAGAAGATCGTCGGCGCCGCGGCCGAGCAAGGCATGGCGCTGCCAGCGCTCAAGGCACTGGGCGATCGCGTCAACGGCGCGACGCGCTCGATGGGCGTGGCGCTCACCAGTTGCACGGTGCCTGCGGCGGGCAAGCCGACCTTCGAGATCGGCGACAACGAAATGGAATTCGGCGTCGGCATCCATGGCGAGCCCGGCAGGCGGCGCGATGCGCTGAAGAGCGCCGACGCCATCGCCGAGGAGGTTTGCGCGGCGATCGTCGGCGACCTGGGCGACCGCGCCAAGGGACCGGCGCTGCTGTTCGTCAACGGCTTCGGCGCCACGCCGTCGATGGAGCTTTACCTGATGTACAACAGCGCGCGCAAAATCTTCGAGAAGAGCGGCGTGACGGTGGTCCGCTCGCTGGTCGGCTCCTATGTCACCTCGCTCGACATGGCTGGATGCTCGATCACGCTGACGATGCTCGACCAGGAAATGACGGCGCTGTGGGACGCGCCGGTGCGCACGGCGGCGCTGCGCTGGGGGATGTAAGCCTTCACTGGCTTGCCCCACGCTTTTCTGCGACCATGTTCGGGTAATTTGCACGCCATTCGCGAACATTGCCCGGTTGATGTTGCCACCGCTTTCGCCTGCCGAGGAAAAACTGCTGCTCGACTTTGCCGACCCCGAAGTGCCGGCCGACGGGCAACGGACCCTTTCGACAAACAGCCTCATGGCGCTGCTCGCCAATGCCGAATTCCACGGCATCCTGCCGATCATGCTGCGCAAGCTTCGGGAAATCGGCGACGCCAAGCTACCGGCAGATACGGCCTTGCGGCAGAAGCTCTCCGAATTGCGCGACCAGGCGACGCTTGCGACCGGGCAGTCGATGCTGCTGCAATATCACGGCGACCGGATCATGAAGGCCTTGGCGGCGAAAGGCATTCCGGCCCGCATCGTCAAAGGTCCGGTCTTCGCGCGCAAGCTCTACCGCCATGCCGCCGACCGGCCGTTCACCGACATAGACATCCTCGTCGACCCCGCCAGCATCGCAGAAGCCAATAGTGTGATCGCCGGCTGCGGCTTCGAGCTTGCCAGCGGCGAGGCCGAGTCGCACGAGCTGCAGGAGTTCAAGTGGCTGGAGAAGGAGAACTCCAGCCTGCTGATCGAGCTGCACGGCAACCTGGTGCATGACACCGGCATGCGGCGGCGGCTGTCTCTCGGCTTTCGCGAGCTGCAGGTCATCGATGGAGGCGAGGCCGACACGCCGGCGGCGCTGCTCACCATCGCCATCGTTCACGCCGCCGGTGGCCACAAGTTCCACCGGCTGCAGCTCTGTGTCGACGTGCTGCAGGGCGTGCGCGCGCTGCAATCGCCGGACGTGGAAGCGCGGCTGCTCGACGCCGCGCGCATGACCGGCATCGAGCTCGAGCTGGCGACGGTGCTGAACGTGACCGGGCGCCTGTTCGACGAGCCACGCGCGATCGCGCTTGCCAACCGCATCAAGCCCGATCTCGCGATACGGCTCGCCAAATGGCTGATCACCGGCAACATGCTGCTCAGGGTCAACTCGCGGGACAAGGTGCGCTCGCGCCTCAGCCGCGATGCCTTCCGCTGGGTCCAGCGGCTGGCCCGGGCGAGACGCTACGCTGCGTGAGCGCCCGTGGAAAACTCTACTCCTCCAGCGTCGCGCGGATCAGCGCTGCTGCATCCGCCGGCCTCGCGCCGACTTCCAGGGTGAAGGTCGGGACTGCCTTGACCAGTGCCGCGATCGACGCCATGCGCCGTTTCTGCATCGGCAGGAGGCCGGTCAAGCCGGTCCTGACATTGTCGGTGGCAAGCGCAACCATCGCGTCGGTCCTGGCCAAGGGCATAAGCCGGGTCTGGCCATCGGCCGAGCGCGCCAGATGCAGGAGCGCCGCGACAGGCCTGGCGCGAACATCCTCGATGCGGATGATTTCGCCCAGCCGCTCCAGCGAGACGGCCTGCTCGCCCTCGGCGTCCCATGTCTCGCTTAGGCAGGCCGAGAGAAACGGCAGCATCGCCGCGGTGTTGCGGTGGATCTTCACCTTGCGCGGCATGCCCCAGGCCGTGGTGCCGCCTGGCGCCGCGCTGAGGATCATCACATCGTCCGAGCAAAGGCCGAAGCCCCGCGATGCCAGCGCCATTGATGTCGTCGACTTGCCGATGCCGCTCGGCGCATGGATCAGCACCAGCGCCTCGCGGCCGGGCAGGGTCAGACCGGCGGTATGGAGCATGTGCTGGCCGCCGGCGTCGAGAGCGGCATCCAGCACCATCATCAGCAGCGTCCATTTGACCTTGCTGTCGGGATGGACGCGGATATCGGCCCAGCCCTCATCGGCATGGATCGAGGCTGTCTGGAGGCCGGGAAAGACCAGATAAACGACGTCGCCGGCGTCGATGATCCGGCAATGGCCGTCCGGCGGCGCTTCGCCGTCGAAGGCGAGCTTTCCTTCCGGGTTTTCGGGCAGTGCCGACGTTTCGACGATGTTGATGCGAAAGCCGGGTTCGACCGTTTCGTCGACGCGCAAGCTGCCGAGCATCAGGTCGAAGCTCGGCCAGAGATCGGCGCGCTCCGCCGATATGCCGATGACCTGGCCGTTGAGGTCATAACAGACTGTGGTCGCGGCACCGGTCAAGCGGCGCGCGCCTTTTGGCTGCCGCCGGGATGGCGATAGATCTCGACCATGTCGGGAAGGCTGTCGCTGACCACCGGCTTGCCGTCAAGGCAGACCCAGCAATGTGCCGACAGGCGTGGTTCGTGCATCGATTTGGCATCGACGCCGAAGCGCAGCTCGGGATCGAAACCGGCCATGCGCAGGAAACGGAAGCCGAGCAGCCCTTCTCGCAGGCATCTGCGGTCGCGCATCAGCCAGGGATGCCGGACCGCGCGGTTGACGCGGGTGACGATATAGGCGGAAGGCAGGCCGCGATAGGGCGTGGGCGCGTCGAGCGGCGCCCATTTCAACACCGCCTCGAAGTCGCGCCGGCCGACCAGCACCGGTATCAGCCGGGCGCTGAGCCACAGATGGACCCGGAACAGTGCACGCAGGATTGGTCCGTCGGCCATCACGCGCCCGTAGCGGCCAGGATGCCTTCCGCCACCAGCTCGGCGGCGAGTGCCGCCATGTCCTGGTCGAGCGTCACCTTGTCGACTTCGAATTCGTCCGACAAGAGATCGACGATCTGGTCGAAGCTGCGCACGCCATCGATCTTGTCGAGAAAGGCCTCGGTGGTGCCATTGCAGGTGTAGAGCTGGCCGCTGCGTGCCAGAAGCACGACCGCGCCGTCGCCGACATGCTGCACGGAAGCGTCGTCCGCCATCCGCAGGACCGTTTCAGAGGCGATTTCGACCATGCGCCTATCCAGACAATTGCCGGAGAAGGATTTACCGCCGCCTCCCGGCGCTGTCCATCGCCTGACGACGACTGCTGCGCGTCGGCCATCTTCAGGCGATGACCGACATATTGAGCCGCCCTCGCCGTGCCCACTGTCAAGTCGCCGGCACCCGTCAGGGTTGCCAACTTTCCTTCAGGTAAGCTAAGTTTCGCCGGGGGTTTTCGGGGGAGTGGACAGTATGCGTTACAACTGGGATCGAGCTCCGACGGCATTCGAGCGCCATCGGAAGGCATTGGCGGCCGCGATATTGATCGCCGGCGGTGTGGGGCTGATGCTTGCGGCCTTGCCGCTTTAAGCGGAATTCAACTTCCTGACAGGCAAACGCGCTCCCACCCGGGGCGCCGCCGGATATGTTTGCCGGCAACGTCGACCAAAATGCAGGAAGACATGGCCGGCAAAAGCGGCCTAAAGCGCATCGCGATCTTTCAGATCGCTTAGCGCGCTTTAGGTTTTGATTTTACGCATGTCTTTTGTCCCGAAACCGGTTCCCACTTTCGTGAGACATGCTTTAGGCTATTGCCGGACGACGAAATGTCCTGGGAGGAAAAGTCGATGGCGTCACGCTACCACGAGGTCTATGAGGGCTGGAAACGCGACCCCGTAGGGTTCTGGGCCGAGGCGGCCAAGGCGATCGACTGGTATTCGCCGGCAAAGAGCGTCTTCGATCCGACGGCCGGCGTCTATGGTCGCTGGTTCACCGGCGCCACCTGCAACACCTGCTTCAACGCCATCGACCGCCATGTGGCGGGCGGGCGTGCCGACCAGCTGGCGCTGATCCACGACAGCGCGATTACGGGCACGATCCGGAAATTCACCTATGCGGAACTGAAGCGCGAAGTGGTCGCGCTTGCGTCGGTGCTCAAGAACCGCGGCATCGGCAAGGGTGATCGCATCATCATCTACATGCCGATGGTCGCGGAGGCGGCCATTGCCATGCTCGCCTGTTCCCGCATCGGCGCCGTGCATTCAGTGGTGTTCGGCGGCTTCGCCTCGCATGAGCTCGCCACCCGCATCGACGACGCCAAGCCGAAGCTGATCATCTCCGCATCCTGCGGCCTGGAGCCCGGACGGGTCGTCGCCTACAAGCCGCTGCTCGACAAGGCGATCGAGATGTCGAAGCACAAGCCCGACGCCTGCCTGATCCTGCAACGCGAACAATTGCGCTGCGAGATGAAGGAAAATTATGACTTCGACTATGCCGACGCGGTTGCCCGCGAGCGGGCGGCCGGCGCCAATGTCGACTGTGTGCCCGTGCTCGCAACCGACCCGCTTTACATCATCTACACCTCCGGCACGACCGGCCAGCCGAAAGGCATCGTGCGCGACAATGGCGGCCACATGGTCGCCCTGAAATGGACCATGGACAACGAATTCGGCGTCAAACCGGGCGAAGTGTTCTGGGCGGCCTCCGACGTCGGCTGGGTGGTCGGCCATTCCTACATCGTCTACGGGCCGCTTCTGCACGGCTGCACCAGCGTGCTGTTCGAGGGCAAGCCGATCGGCACGCCGGACGCCGGCACCTATTGGCGGGTAATCTCGGAGCACGGCGTGGTGGCGCTCTTCACCGCGCCGACGGCCTTCCGCGCCATCAAGGGGCAGGATCCCCAAGGGGAGTTCGTGCCGAAATACGACCTGTCGAAGTTCCGCACCCTGTTCCTCGCCGGCGAGCGCGCCGACCCTGAGACCATCAAATGGGCGGAGCAGAAACTCGATCGACCGGTGATCGACCATTGGTGGCAGACCGAGACCGGCTCGCCGATGACCATCAACCCGGCCGGTTTGGGGCTTTTGCCGGTGAAATACGGCTCGCCCGGCGTGCCTATGCCTGGCTACGACATCCGCATTCTCGACGATGCCGGCCACGAGGTGCCGCGCGGCACGCTCGGCAATGTCGTGGTCAAGCTGCCGCTGCCGGCCGGATGCCTGCCGACGCTCTGGAATGCCGATGCCCGCTTCCGTCAGGCCTATCTCGATGAGTTCCCGGGCTTCTACAAGACGGCCGATGCCGGCATGGTCGACGACGACGGCTACCTCTATGTCATGGCGCGCACCGACGACATCATCAATGTCGCCGGCCACCGTCTCTCGACGGGAGCCATGGAGGAGGTGCTGGCCGCGCATCCCGATGTCGCCGAATGCGCTGTCATCGGCATCGCCGACGCGATGAAGGGCCAGGTGCCGCTCGGCTTCGTCGTGCTCAATGCCGGGGTGTCGCGCGACACCGGCGCGATCGAGAGCGAGGTGGTGGGGCTGGTGCGCGAGCGGATCGGTCCGGTCGCCGCCTTCAAGACGGTGGTGACGATCAAGCGGCTGCCGAAGACGCGCTCCGGCAAGATCCTGCGCGGCACCATGCAGAAGATCGCCGACAAGGAGGAATGGACGATGCCGGCGACCATCGACGATCCCGCCATCCTCGACGAGATCACCGTGGCGCTCAAGGGACGCGGCATCGGTATCTAGCGCCGTCGGTATTGGGGAGCGGATCGCAGCATCAGGCGCTTCCACGAATTCGTACCGCACCGCAATCGGCTGTTGTGCAATGCAGCAACAGTTCGTAAAGTCCGCCTGGGGGGCCATTCCCAAGGTAAGGCATGGCTCAGCACAAGACGACTTTCGGCGGCGTCGACATATTGCGTTTCCTGGCCGCCGTCATGGTGATGTTCTATCACTACGGCTTCTGGGTATGGGCGTTTCCCGGCGGCGTGTCGGCACGCTCGACCGGTGGCATCCCGCCCCATCCCGAGATGGCCTTTGTCGGCTCCGGCTGGGTCGGCGTTCAGGTGTTCTTCGTCATCAGCGGCTTCGTGATCGCCTTCAGCGCCGAGAACTCGACGCCGCTCAAGTTCTTCGAAGCGCGCGTCAGACGGTTGGCGCCGGCGGTCTGGGTCTGTGCGCCGATCTCGGCCATCGTGCTGCTCATGGTCGGCCTTTCCTGGCCGACGGACGCCGTGGTGCGGCTTGCCCGCACGGCGCTTTTCGTGCCTTTCGAGCCATGGGTGGACAGCGTCTACTGGACGCTCGGGATCGAGATCGCCTTCTACGCCATCGTCTGGATACTGCTGCGGCTTGGCCGCTTCGACCTCATGGAAGCCGTCGCCGTCGTCATCGGCCTCGTCAGCACGCTGTTCTGGTGCCTCTATTTCGCCTTCGGCTGGACCGACCTGGCGGAGACGCGCTGGCTGCAGCTCGCCCTGGTGCACCACGGCGCGTTCTTCGCCGTCGGCGTGCTCATCTGGCTGATGCGCTTCAAGGCGGTGACGGTGCCGCGGCTCTGCTTCTCAGCCTTGTTCCTGGCTGGCGGCGTGCTGCAGATCATCAGCTCGGTCGACGTGCACAGCATCAAGGTGGAAGCCACGATGCCTTACGCGCCGCCGATCATCGTCTTCCTCGCAGCGGTTGCGCTGATGGCATGGTCGCTGAGGCTCGATTTGTCCTGGCGCGGCTGGCGCCGGATCGGGCTGATGACCTATCCGCTCTATCTCATCCACGATGTCGTCGGCGCGGCGATGCTAGGCGTCCTGGTCCGAGTCGGCGTGCCCTACCTAGTCTCGATCCCGATCGTCGGCGCTGCCATGATCGCCGCAAGCTGGCTGGTGGCGGCCGAGGCCGAGCCGCGCATCCGCCTGCTGCTCGACCACACGCTCTTCCGCTATCGGCTGAAAGCCGCCTAATGCATGTCGCCCAAAGGTGCGCAGCGGTTTTGGGAAACGACATGCATCAAAACGAGAACTTAAAGCGCGTCGCCTGAGTCCGTCTCAACGCGACGCGCTTTAAGCAAAGCACGGTTGCGGTGTGGAATTGTTTGCATCCGACATGATATCGAGGCTTGGTCCACGCTCCGTGGCATGACCCTTAATTTGAGTACCGAGCCGCAATCCGTGAGCCTGTTCCAGCGATCTAGACGACCCCGACCCTTGCCGCGCGAGCGGCTGGTGATGGATATGCGCGACACGGTGGTCTACGCGATCGGCGACGTGCATGGCTGCCTCGACGAGCTACGCGCGCTGGAGCAGAAGATCCTGCTCGACGCACTGCAGTTCCGTGGCCGCAAGATCATCATCATGCTCGGCGACTACATCGACCGCGGACCGCAGTCGCGACGCGTGATCGAGCACCTCATGGCGCCGCCGCCGAAAGGCTTCCTGCGCGTATGCCTCGCTGGAAACCACGAGGTGGCGATGCTCAACTATCTCGACGGCTACCTGTCGCGGGACCCATGGCTCGCGGTCGGGGGGCGGGAGACCCTCTATTCCTACGGTATCGACCCGGCCCATCTCGCCAATCTCTACGCCTCAGGCGAAGAAGTCGACGAACGTATCCGCGAGACGATTCCCGCCAGTCATGTCGCCTTCCTGCGCACGCTGCCGGTGATGGTCTGCTCGGAGCAGTTCGTGTTCGTGCATGCCGGCATCCGGCCCGGGATCGCTCTCGAGGAGCAGGACGAGGCCGACCTGCTCAACATTCGATCCGACTTCCTCGCGGCGGCGCATCACCTCGACCGCTGGGTCGTGCACGGACATACGATCGTGGACGTTCCAACGCTCGAGGGTCGCCGGCTCGGCATCGACACCGGCGCTTTCCAGAGCGGCCGGCTGACCGCCCTCAGGATCGTCGGCAAATATGGACGGCTGCTGTCGTCCAGGGATTGAGAGTTGTTCCGACCGCTCTGAGTATTAACTCCGGAAGGAGAAACGCTCGACGCCGCCTTCATGACGCAAGCACAGTTCGCTCTCAGGTCGGCGCAAGCTCGGCATCTGCGGCGGCGCCAAAGGACAGCAGATCGCCTTCCCACTTGCTGCGCTTAAGGAACTGTTCCCAAGTCACGGCATCCGGATCGATTCTCCGACTCCAGGTCAGATCGCGCTCAGGGGCGTAGTAGCCATATTCGACGGCGTATTCGACCATACCCACCAACTCGCGCACGAGATGCTCATTGCCGGCGAAGCTCGGAAAATGGCGCAACAAGTCTTCACGCGAATAGGCAGAGGCATAGCGGGCGCGTTTTCCGGTGACCCGCACAAACGTGTCCACCATTTGCTGCGCCGAGATAAACTCGCCGATCACAGGCAGGACTTCGCCAGCGTATCGCGCCGGGTGGTCAAAGATCTCGCGCACCGCCGGGCCGGCCGCAGTGAGCGGATCACAGAACGGCATGGGGATATCCGGCGGCAGGTATATGGCAAACGTTATGCCGTCCTCCCCGCCGCGCGGCACGTAGTATTCCAGGAAGTTGGTGTAGTAAAACGCCAGATACACAAACGAGCTGCGGACGGGCAGGCCGCGAATGTAATCCTCTACCTTTGCCTTGTCCGTGAAATGCGGCGCCCACTTGGTGCCGCCGGTGATGGCTTCGACATTTTCGAGTCCGCTGAACACCACCTGCTCGACGCCGGCGGCCACCGCCGCGTCGGCCAACTCCTTGCCGAGGTCGAGTTCGGGTTCCGCCGGCGGCACCTTGACGATGGGCGGCGTCATCAAGAACGCCCCAGCCGAGCCTTTCATCGCTTCGGCGAGCTCGGCCTGCCTGCCGAGTTCAAGAGGCGCCACCACGACTTCGGCACCCTTCTTCGCCAGGGCCTGCGCGGGCTGGCTGTCGAGGCGTCGCGTCAGGGCACGTACCCTATAGCGCCCGCTGTCGAGCAAGGAATTGGCGACGCTACGGCCTTGCTTGCTCGAGGCGCCAACAACGGTGATCAGAGGTTTGGAAGTATCGGCTTGGCTCATGCTGGTTATCCTGGTTGAGAGGCGGAACCGCTTCGTCCCCGTCCTTCTTCCTCGGGCGCGCCGCGTGTCGGCCTTGATCGCGGAATCTCGGCTGGCGCGAGCTATATTGGAAATCATGAAAGTGTTCGGCTACTATCCATGCCGTGGATACCAAGCGCCTTGACCTCAATTTGTTGGTTACCTTGGAGACGCTGCTGGTCGAGCGGAACGTCACGAAGGCGGCTGCCCGGCTGCACCTGAGCCAGCCAGCGGTAAGCGCCCAGCTAAACCGCCTCCGGCGTGAGTTCGATGACCCGCTGCTGATTCCTGCCCAGCGAGGCATGACGCCGACGGTCAAAGCGATGGAGTTGCTCGATCCGTTGCGCCAAGCCCTTGATCAAGTTCGCGCAACGGTCGCTTCGCATAGGAACTTCGATCCGGCGAAGGCCAACCTGACCTTCGCAATCGCTTGCACGGACTATCTGCAAGCGGCCGTGGTCAAGCCGCTCGTTGTGGAACTCAGGACGCGGGCGCCCGGTGTTCGCGTCGCGATCCGCAATCTGGACGTGCCGCAGCTGGAGGCGCAGATGGCGCGCGGCGATGTGGATCTGGCGCTGATGACGCCGCAGGCGGCCCCGCCAAGCCTTCGCACCCGCCATTTGTTCGATGAGCGCTATGTGCTCATCGGCCGCCGGAAGCATCCGCGGCTGCGGGAAGGAATCACGGTCGCTGAATTTGCCATGCTGGAGCAAGTGATCGTATCTCTGGACGGGGGCAGCTTCGTGACACCGTTGGACAGCGCTCTGGCCGCTCTCGGACACAAGCGCAACGTGGTGCTTTCCGCGGCTTCGTTCCTGTTTGTCCCCGAGATCGTGTCGCACTCGGACTTCGTGGCACTGGTCCCGGAACGGCTGGTGCGCGATTCCGCGGACCAGCTTGAAGTGATGGACTGTCCGTTCCCCGTTGAAGGCTTTGCAGTGGGAATGGTGTGGCATGAGCGCAATCACGGACACAGCGGCCAGCGCTGGATCCGTGAAGCTGTCGTCTCCCTTGTCGCGCGACAATCCTCGTCCCAAGCGCGCGACAGTCACAGCTAGGGGGGTTCAGCGTTTCACGGAATCGCCGAACCGCTCTAACTATTTGTTTTTACGCATTCCGGACGGAAAATCGTTACACAGTTTTCCTGGAATTGCTCTAAATCAGGCGGCCTGCTTGGAGCGAGACTCCGACTTCTCCAGATAGTAGCTCGAATAGCGGTCGAAGAACTTTTCCGAAGCGCCGAGCGAGCCGTATTTCGCAAGCTTCTTCAGCTCGACCTTGTTGAGCACCGCGCCGACGATCTTGTCGGCGATATAAGGCTCCTGCTCCAGCATCGAGCGTATCATGGCGCGTGGCGTGCGGCCCCATTCGGTGACGAGCACGAAACCATCGACCAGCGGCGCGAAGGCCTTGGCGTCGACCACCGGACCGAGCGGCGGCAGGTCGACGATGATGTATTCGAACGTCTCCCTGGCGTTCTCGATGAAGCGCCGCATGCCGGCCGAGCCCAGCAGCTCGCTGGTGTGCGAGAACTGGCCGCGCAGCACCGCGGGGATGATCGCCAGCTTGGTCTGGCGGTCGACCTTGCCGACCGACTGCCAGGTCTGCCCGCTGACCACCGCTTCCATCAGCCCCTGCTCGGTCTCCATGCCGAGGCTGCGGCTGAGGCCGGGGTTGCGCAGGTCGCCGTCGATCAGCAACGTCTTGGCGCCATTGGCGGCGAGCAGGCCTGCAAGGTTTGCCGCGACCGTCGACTTGCCTTCGCCGGGCAGGACCGAGACGACGCCGATCACCCGGCTGTCCTTGTCTTCCATCACCACATCGAACGCGATCTTGGCGTTGCGGAGCGTCTCGGCGAACATCGAGGCCGGTGCGTCGAGGCTCACCCGCATGCGCGCCCTTTTCTCGGCCGCCGACAGGCTGGTGACCTTACCGTCGGCCGGCAGGTCGTCCGGCTTCGCCTCCTTGGCCCTGCCGCCGCCGATCGTCGGCAGATAGCCGAGGAACTTCAGACCGACGCGGTCTCGAACGTCCTCGCCGGTGCGGAAGAAGCGCTCGTTGAATTCGTTCAGGCCTCCGAAACCGGCGCCGAGCATGAGGCCAAGCACCAGCGAGAGCGCCAGCACCCTGATGGTGCGCGGGCTGGATGCGGCCAGGGGCATGTTCGCGTCCGAGATGATGCGCACCTTGCCGACAGGGAAGGATTGCTGCTGCGAGGCTTCCTGGTAGCGGCTGAGGAAGGTCTGGTAGAGTGTGGAGAGCGCCTGCGCCTGCTGGTCGAGTTCCCTCAGCCTCACCTGCGACTCGTTGTCGGCCGAGCTCTGGCCGGCAGCGGTGGTGATCTTCTGCCTAAGCTCGGCCTCGCGCGCTTGCGCGACTTGGAAGTCGTTGCGGTAGCTTTCGGTGATCTGCTTCAACTGCCCGAAGATCTGCGCCGACACATCAGCCTTTTCCCTGGCGAGCGCCACCGCCTGCGGGTGGTCCTTGCCGAAGTTCGCCTCGACATCCTGCAGCCGCTTGGAGACGGCGAGATAGCGGGTCTTGAGGCCGATGATGACAGAACTGCTCGGCTGATCGGATGCAATCGCGGAATCGTTGAAGGCATTCTCGGAACCGCTTTCGACGATCGCCTTGTACTGCTGGTAGCGGGCGCTGGCCCGCGCCGTATCGGCCTGTGCGATGATGAGCTGGGCGTTGAGGTCGGACAACTGCTTGCCACTGATCAACTGGCCGTCGCTGTTTGCGGACAGCCCGTGCTCGGCCCTGAATTTCTCGACCTCCATGGCGGCCTGCTGCGAACTTTGGCGAAGCTCGGTCAGCCTGCCCTGCAGCCAGACCGCCGCGCGCTCGGTGGCGTCGAAGCTGGCGTTGAGCTGATCGGCGAGATAGGCCTCGGCATAAGCCTTGGTGATGGCCGTGGCGAGCGCCGGATTGGTCGACTGATAGCCCAGGGTAATGACGTTGCTGCGGCCGACGCGATCGGCCATCAACTCGGTCTGCAGCTTGAGGACCGCATAGTCGTGACGCGCGGCGGTGATCATTGCCTGGCGTGTCGCTTCGTCGACGTTCTGGATTCCTGGAATGTCATCCGTGCCGGAGCCGCCGCGAAAATAGGCAACCGCGCCGCGCAGGAAACCGATGCCCCGCGCAAGGGCCGATTGCGGCGGATACATGAACTCGTCGTTCTGGTCGAGCTTCAGCTTGTCGACAACCACCGATGCCAGCCGCGCCGAGTTGAGAATTTCTATCTGGCTGAGGATGGTCGCGTCCGTCTGCTGCGTGGCGTTGGCCGCAGAAATGTCGTCCACGACCTTGTTCAGGCCCTCGTCGATCAAAACGCTCGAGACCGACGTGTATTGCTTGGGCGTGGTCTGCAGGTAGATCACACCCAGGAACAGGCCGATGACGGCGCAGACCGCCACCACCTTGGCCTGCCGGGCCGCCATGCCAAGCAGACGCTCGACGTCGATGAAGTCTTCACCCTTTTCCGCTTCGGTACTGGGCAATGGCATCCTCTTGTCGAGAGGAAAGTTGGCATAATTCATCTTCGGTCCAATTCCAGGTTGCAGGCGCTACTGGCCTTCGAAGAGTGGCGTCGTTACCAGAAAAGACCACGCAACATCCGTGCCACGGGGCGCCTGGCCAGGAAAGCCAGGCGCTTGCGCGGCTGTCGCGCCATCGCGATTGCGCATATGCACCCAAAATTTGGGCATTATGCGGCTACTTCCCGGCGCTCGTGCGACCGGACGAATTGCTGCAGCATTTCGAAGACCGGTCCTTTCATGTCGTCGCGCGCCAGGGCAAAGGCGATGGTGGCCTCGATGAAACCTTCCTTGGAGCCGCAGTCGAACATGCGGCCGTTGAAGGGCTGGGCATAGAAGGGCTGGCTCTCCGCCAGGCGGACCATGGCGTCGGTGAGCTGGATCTCGTTGCCGGCGCCGCGCTGCTGGGTGCCGAGCAAGGCGAAGATCTCCGGCTGCAGGATATAGCGGCCGTTGATGTAGAAGTTCGACGGCGCGTTGGCGGGAGCCGGCTTCTCGACCATGGCGGTCACCTCGAAGCCGGAGGCTACCTCGGCGCCGCGGCCGACGATGCCGTATTTGCCGGTTTCCGAAGGATCGCAGCGCTCCACCGCGATGACGTTGCCGCCGGTCCGCTGATAGAGGTCGACGGTTTCGGCGAGGCAACCCGGCGCGCCGAAGGACACCATGTCGGGAAGCAGCAGGGCGAAGGGCTCGTTGCCGATCACGTCGCGCGCGCACCATACGGCATGGCCAAGGCCATGCGGCGACTGCTGGCGGATGAAGGAGGTGGCGCCGGCCACCGGCAGCAGGCTTTCCAGCGACTGGAGCTGCGCCTTCTTGCCGGTCTGCTCGAGGGTTCCGATCAGTTCAGGATGCAGGTCGAAATAGTCTTCGATGACGGCCTTGTTGCGGCCGGTGACGAAAACGATGTGCTCGATACCGGCCTCGAACGCCTCGTCCACGGCATATTGCACGACAGGCTTGTCGACGACGGGCAGCATTTCCTTCGGCATCGACTTGGTCGCCGGCAGGAACCGCGTTCCGAGCCCCGCCACCGGTATCACTGCCTTCCTGACTTTCTGCATCGCTTATTCCTTCTGAGGAGATCGATTTCAACCTATCGCTGGCTATGAAAATGCATTCCATCCGCCCGCATGCTTCACCTCCCCGTCCCCACGGCAAACTGTGCCGCAACCCTTCTGAGCCGGACCGCGATCGGCATCGACATATGCCTGACCGCGGCCGGATCGCTGAGCGCCGTGCGTATCGCCTTGAGCGGCGCACGCGCCTTGATGTGCTGAACCAGTGACAGGAACGAGGCCGCCTTGCGCAGGCTGCGGCCGCGCCTCGCGAAGGCCGTTCTGGCGGGCTCGTCCATGAAATGTGCGGCGGCGAAGGCGGCATCTGCCTCGGCCATCGCCTCGACATGATGCAATTCGAGCACCCGCGAGATCGAACCGGTGCGGATGTGATAGACATAGCCCGTGGTCGGCTCGACCACGCAGCGGCCGCCCTTGGCCAGCGCGCTCGCCAAAAGAATGTAGTCTTCGCCGATGCGCAGCTTCTCGTCGTAGCGAAGCTGGTTTTCGTCCAGGAATCGACGCTGGAAGATCGGCTTCAGATAACCGAGGTTGAAGCGCGATTCGAAGACCACGTTGCCGGCGATGTAACCGGCCAGCGAGATTTCACCGAGCTCTTCGAGATACTCGGTCGGGAACATGATGTCGTCGGGCGTGCCGTCCTCGCGCACGACCTGGACATTGTCGACCACGATCTCGGCGCCTGCCTTTTCCGCCCGCGCGATCATCGCCGCCAGCCGGCCGGGCAGAACGGCATCGTCGGAATCGAGCACGGCCACCCAGCGTCCGCGGGCAAGATCGAGCCCGGCATTCCTGGCGCCGCCGGGACCCCGGTTGGCGGGAAGCGCGACCACCTTGACGATGTCGCCGGGATAGGCGCGCGCGACATCGAGCGTGCGGTCGCGCGACCGGTCGTCGACGACGATAACCTCGACGGTGACGTCGCGCTGCGCGATCGCGCTGGCGATCGCCCGATCGAGGGTCGCCTCGGCGTTGTAGGCGGCGATGACGAAGCTGACGTCAGGCTGCACGCTTGTCCCCTTCCTGCGGGTTCAGGCCGTACTGGCGGATTTCGCGGACGCCGACCAAACCGCTGACGACGCCGACATGCATAATGCCGCGCAGCACGCTGCGGTTCCGTCGCACCGGGCTGACCGCGGTCAAAAGCGCCATGCCGAAGCAGTAGGCCGCCTTGGCGGAAGCGAGACCGACCTGACTGATGCGGCGCACGCCACCGGTGTTGCGTCCGATGAGGTGGCCATGCGTTTGTCCGAAGCGGAAGCGGCGGCGGCGCAGCCACTCGAAGGCAGCCCTCGAGCGCGGCACCACCTCGTCGACAAAGGCCCGCGGGGCGAAGGCGATGCGCCCGCCGGCCTTGACCATATGATCGAAGAACTCCGTATCCTCGCCGCCGGTCTGGCCGCGCGCCAGGCTGAAGCGTCGGTTGCGCAGGCTCTCCTCGGTCATCCTGAGCAGGACGTTGCAGGTATAGCCGGTGCGGATCTCGCCGCGCACCCAGACGGGCAAGGTCGAGTGGAAGTCGCCCTTGCGCATCCAGTCCGGCGCATCCTGACGATAGGTCGCGCGAACCGGCCCGAGCACGGCCGTCGCGCCGGTCGCCTCCGCGGTCGCGACAAGCTCGACAAGCCAGCCCGGCGACGCCGTCTCGTCGTCGTCGATGAAGGCGACGAGGTCCGATACGCTGGCATCGAGGCAGGCATTGCGGGCGATCGAGATGTTGCGGGCCGGCGCGTGGCGATAGCGGATCGGCAGCTTCAGTTCCTGCGCCAAGGCCTTTACCTGCGGCCGTGCCGTCGGCTGATCGTCATTGTCGGCCACGACTATGCCGATCTCGAAGCCGTCGGGCTTCTCCAGCGCGGCGATGGAGCGCAGCGTGTCGGCAAGCTCCGGCCGGCGGAAGGTGCAGATGCAGATGTCGATCGAGCGGCCGGCCATCATGCCGCCTCGCGCTGCGATCGGGGCGTGAGAAGCTGCAGCCAGAAGCCGACGGACCAGCCGAAATGCATGACCATCGCCGAAACGCCGGCCAGCGCCATGCCCGGGTTGCGCTGGCGAATGGTCGTCACCGCGCCGTAGCCGAGGCACACGATCGCCCAAAGCAGGAAAGGCACGGCCGCCAGCCAGGAGACGAAGGAGAAAAGCGCCAAAAGAACGACCGGCGCGACCAGCAGCGGGATCATCTGCCGCAGCTTCGGCACCATGCGATGCTTCAGCACGTTCTTCGCGCGGCCGCGGCCATAGCCGAGATATTGGAAATAGAGGCTCTTCAGCGTTGCGCGCGGGTAATAGATCATATGCGTCTCGCCGCTCATCCAGATGCGGTAGCCGGCCTGGCGCAGCCGATAGTCGAGCTCGGCGTCCTCGTTGTGGCTGAAGCTCTCGTCATAGCCGCCGACCGCCCTGAAGGCGCTGATGCGCATCAGCGCATGGTGGCCGTGGTCGACCCATTCGCCGGCCGACATGTGGCGGTGCTTCGAACCGCCGGTGCCGAGCTTGGAATTCTGCGCCGCGGCGACGGCCTTCTGCACCGCGCCGGTACCGCTGGTCAGCATCGAGACGACGACCGAATCGGCGCCGGTAGCAAGCGCCTCCTCGATCAGCCTGTCGCAATAGTCGGCGGGATAGCCGCCATGCGCGTCGATGCGGATGACGTAGCCGGCGTCGTCGCCGAACGTCGCCACCGCCAGGTTGACGGCCGCGCTCTGGATGCGCTTCGGATTGGCGAGCAGCACGACCCGCGGATCCTCGGCGGCGATCTTTTCGACGATGCCCTGCGTGCCGTCGGTGCTGCCGCCATCGGCGACGACGATGCGCGCGCCCAGTCTTGCCGCAGCCGGACGCAACTGCCCGAGCAGCACGCCGATATGAGCAGCCTCGTTGAGGCTCGGAATAACGATCAGGCTCGATGCCGTTGTCCGCATCATCGGCTTTTTTCCATCCTCAGCCATCCTATGCCAGCGCCTCGGTCGCGAAGGCCCCGCGAACGGCGGTCAGGCCACGCAGCTTGTCGACGAAAGCCAGGCAATCGCTGCGGTCGTAGCTCCAGGTCCGCGGATTGCGGGCGAGCACGCGCGACTTCAGCTTGCCGAAGCGTTCCTGGCTCATCCGGCCGAGCGCGGTGTCGAGCCCTTCGGGCGTGGCTTCCGACAGAAGCACGCCGATGTCCTGCCGTTTGAGGAACCGGCCGGTTTCGGTGCTCGCCATCGAGATCGGCACGGCGCCGAAACGGCAGCCTTCGTAGAGGCGGTTGGGAAGCAGCCATTCGGAATTCTGGCCCTGCTCGAAGAAATCGATCGCCCAGGAGAAGTGCACCTCCCGGTAGATCGCCGCCATGTCCTCCGGATTGCGATAGGGACCGCGAAAGGAAAGCCAGGGCTCGGCTTCGACGAAGGCGTGAAAATCCGGGAATTCGGACAACGCCGGACGGCCTCTCAGCACCACTTCGAAGCGTCCGTTCTGCCGGCGGGTGAACTCGGCCAGGATATCCAGGGAGCGGCGACAGCGAAGCGCGCCGAACCAGCCGATGCGCCAGGGCGGCGCCGCCGAGCCGTCCTTCCCAAGCACATCGTCCACTGGCGGATCGTCGGCCGGCGCCGGCATGGTGTCGAAATATTTGTTCTCGATCAGCTCGACCGGTGCGGCGATTTGCCCGAACGGCTGGAAATAGTTGGCGATGAAGGCGGGAGAGCTGGTCACCAAAAGCTTCACATCGCGGGCGAGATGGCGTTCGACCCCGCGCAGCGTCTTGCCGACAAGGTCGTTGCGCAACACCAGCCGATGGATGTCCAGGCATTCGTAGACGATCGGCACAGCGGCGCCGAAAACCCGGTTGGCGCGGCGGGCAAGCGCCAGCATTTCGAGGTTGCGCGCGATGATCAGGTCGGGTCGCGCCACGGCGCCAAGCTTGGCGCCAATCGACACGGCAGCCTTGGCCACCGCGCCGATGCGCTGCGCGAATCGGCCATCGCGCGTCGGGCCGAGGTCGACCGGCTCGATACCTTCGATCTCGACGATCGGACTGGGGGTTCGGCGGAAACCCGCCAGGGTTATCCTGGCACCGCCTGCCCTGAGCATTTTGACCCTCCGGCGCACCGCCGGATCGGATACGTCATGCACAAGGTACAAGACATGCAGCATGAAACTCGACCGCAGTTGGGCCCGCCACCCAAGAGGATGCTAGTACAGCTTTTGCTGCATCGCAACATTTTTGGTGCAGCGTAGCAAAAAGGCGCAGCTCTTTTCGCGTCGCACAAATTTCCGGCAGATCAGCCCGCACCGTCGCAAAGCGGCACGACGCACGCGCGTCAGCGAGCGGCTCAAGGCGCAACTGGCGACCAGATTCTCGAACCCGAAACGACGCATGTTCAGGATATGCTAAATTATATGTTGCACTGCAATACAAAATGGTTTTTAAATTGTAACCGTAAGTAGGGCTTCAGAACTTGGCTTGGGGATTGCCGCCTGCATTTGATTTGCAGTGCGGAAGCGTAGAGTTGGGCTGACTCTGCGTTGCTGAAGCACTTTGCGAAGACTCCCCCAGCCGCCGGTTTGCACGGGTGGGGTTGTGGGATGAGTGAGTCTCTTCGCATTGCCGTTTACGACGACAAATATCCGACAAGCTTCGTTACACCGCGTTCTTCGAGACATACGATCTTGCGCAAGCGGTTCCTGCCGCTGAACTTCGTGTCGTCGAAACTGGAAGGCGTCACGCTGATCGAGCCCGATCGGTCCGTCGCCCTCGTACATGCGTTCAACCGGATACCGCTCAATTCCTCCAGATTTATCATCTCCTTCGAATCGCACCTGCCGCGCCAGTTCGCCCTGCGCAAGAAAGGTGCAATGGCGAAATATATGCGGTCGCGGATCGCCAGCCCCAGTTGCCGCCGGATCATCGCCCTGTCGCATTTTGCCCGCAGATGTTTTCTGGACCAACACGCCGACAACCCACATGTCGGCGTGCTGACGGACAAGCTTATGGTGCGCCATCCCAATGTCATCGTTCCCGCCGTCGAGGATGCGATGGTGGACAACGACGCGGAAGAACTCGTGCTGACGTTCGTCGGCGCCCATTTCGGCCGCAAGGGCGGATGCGTGGCGGTCAAGATCGCCCAAAAGGCGATCGAGCGAAACCTTCCCATCCGGGTGAACGTCATCTCGAGCCTGCAGGTCGGCGGTCCCATTTGGACCGACCCGACAAGTCCGGGATTCTTCGACCGCTATATCAGGCTGCTCGATCTGAAAAATGTCCACCACCATGGCGTGCTGCCCAATCATGCGGTGCGGCAATTGCTGCGCAATTCGCATTTCGGCATTCTTGCCACCTTCGGCGACACGTTCGGCTATTCGGCGCTGGAATCGATGTCGGAACACACGCCGGTCCTTGGAACGAGAGTTTGTGCCCTGCCGGAATTCCTCGAGGACGGCGTCAATGGGATTTCATTGCCGGTGAAGCTGAACGAAGTCGGCGATTGGTGGAATCCGGGATATGATTCTCGCGGCGACGCGGCTTACGCACGGTATTTCGGCGACGAGGTAGAACGCCTTGCAACCGAAGCCGTCGAGCGGCTGACGCCATATATCGGGCAGCCGAAGCTGATGGCGCCGCTCCGCCGCCAGGCCCGCGGAACGGCCGAGGTCATGTTTGGTTCGAAGCCGGCGGGCGAATTTCTCGATGGGCTTTATGGCCGCGTGGCGCTGGAGCGAACCACGGATCCGGCACGGCTTGATCCAGCGCTCGACATTTCCTCGCCTCAATCCCTGCCGGCTGATTTCGGCCTCCAGGACACGGACCCAACCCGGACCGCTTCGGCAGCTTGAATTTCAACAGGCGTCAAAAAGCAGATCGCGCGTAAAGCCGCGCCACGGCGCAATCGTCCTTGCCGAAGGCTCACAGTGTCAGATGTCTGCCGCCGGTCGGCGAATTGGCTAAAATTTGCTGCATTGCAACAATTTTGATGCGGCGTCGCAAAAATTGCCATATCTTTGTTGCACTGCTTGACGCTGGGGTGGGGCATTTCGGTGCTCGGCGACGGTCAGGTTCACGGACCCGAACTGCACAAAAGTCAGGAATCCTCGATTTGGAAGCCAATGCATTCGATCCGCCACAGGGCTCTCTTCGCAAATCGGTCGGGCGCGGCGCCGTCGTAACTGCCGTGGCGCAAGGCGTGCGCGTGGCGACGCAGATGGTTTCCGTCATCGTGCTGTCCCGCCTGCTGTCGCCGCAGGATTTCGGTGTCATCGCCATGTCAGCGCCAGTACTGGCCTTCATCGCGCTGTTCCAGGACTTTGGCCTCACCCAGGCGACGATCCAGAAGACCGGTATCCGGCATGAGGAGGTCAACTACCTCTTCTGGATCAACACCGCGGTGAGCGCGATCCTGGCCTGCGTGCTTGCGGCAGCGGCGCCGCTCGTCGCGGCCTTCTACGGTGAGCCTCGCGTCAGCGGCCTCGTCGCGGCGTTCGGCCTGCAGATCATGGCCTACGGGCTGGGCGCCCAGCACCTGGCGCTGCTGACGCGCCGCATGCAGTTCACGCGGCTGGCCGTCATCGATGTCATCAGCGCGGTCATTGGCCTTGTCGTGTCGATCGCCTGGACCTTCATCGACCGCTCCTACTGGGCGCTTTTCGCCGGCACGCTGACCGGCGCCATGCTGCCGACGCTTTGCTACTGGGGCTCCTCGCGCTGGCGTCCCGGGTTGCCGCGCAAGGTCGAGGGCATCGGCCAGTTGATCCATTTCGGCGCCGGCGTCACCGGGTTCAACTTCGCCAATTTCTTCGCCCGCAACCTCGACAATGTGCTGATCGGCAAATACTGGGGCGAGGCGCAGCTTGGCCTCTACGATCGCGCCTACAAGCTTTTGCTCTTCCCGCTCAGCCAGATCACCAATCCGCTGTCGAAGGTGATGGTGCCGGCGCTCTCGCGGCTGAAGGACGAGCCGGACCGCTACCGAAGCGCCTATCTGCGTGTGATGCCGCTGATCCTGCTTGTGGCGCTGCCCGGGGTCGCCTTTGCCACCGCCATGTCCGACACGCTCATTCCCTTCGTGCTCGGCGAGCAGTGGCGACAAAGTGCTTCGATCTTCCTGGCGTTGGGCTTCGCCGGGCTGCTGCAGCCGCTCAACAATCCCGCGGGTTGGCTGTTCGTCAGCCAGGGCCGCTCCGGCGATTTCATGCGCTGGGGCGTCGTCACGGCCGTGACCTCGGTGATGGCCTTCGCCATAGGCCTGCCCTACGGCGCGCTCGGCGTCGCCATCGCCTATGCGATCAGCGAATATCTGAGAACGCCCTTCCTGTGGCTCTACATTGGCAAGACCGGACCGCTGCGCGCCAGCCATGTGCTTCACGCGGCAGCGCCTTTCGTGATCGGCGGGCATGTGGCGCTGGCCCTGGTCTGGCTCGCCAAGCCGATGTTGCCGACCCAACCCGTTGTCGCGCTGGTATGCGGGACGGCGCTTTCCTATGCCGTCACTATCCTCATCTCGCTCGCTTTCGGTGCCGGCCGCGAAGCGCTTCGCGAGGCCTTGAAGTTGGTCCCCGCCCGAGGTTTTTCCCCGGCGCCCAGCCAGGCGAAATGACCTTGTTCGGCGACAGCGCCGACCACGATTCTGTCGTCGGCTGAAAGCCGGCAAAACTGCTGATTGAGGGTAAGGCTACGATGAATTACCGATCTATTTCGGACATGAACGACGCGATCCTGCGCAACCTGCACCGGCTGCCGCGCGACATCGACTTGGTGGTCGGTGTGCCGAGAAGCGGCATACTCGCCGCGACGCTTGTCAGCCTGACGGCGAACATCCCGATGACCGATCTCGACAGCTTCCTCTCCGGCAAGGTCTACACGTCGGGTGTCACCAAACGCCGTGCAGCGCTCGACCGGCAGCATTCCGAGATGCGCAAGATCCTGGTGATCGACGACAGCGTCAGCGGCGGCAACGCCATGCGCGACGCGCGCGGCAAGATCGCGGCCGCCGGCATCCAGGGCGATTTCGTCTTCGCCGCCGTGTTCGGCCTGCTGCCGCAGCACAAGGAAACCGACATCGTCTTCGAGGTCGTGCCGCATCCCCGGATGTTCCAGTGGAACTTCATGCACCACATTTTCCTCGAGCAGTGCTGCGTCGACATAGACGGCGTGCTCTGCCTCGATCCAACCGAGGAAGAAAACGACGATGGACCCGCTTACGAGAAATTCCTCACCGAGGCGCGGCCGCTGCTCGGGCCGACGCGCAAGATCGGCTGGCTGGTCACGAGCCGCCTGGAAAAATACCGCAAGCTGACCGAGGCGTGGCTTGCCAGGCATGAGATCAAATACGACCACCTGATCATGCTCGACCTGCCGAGCAAAGCCGAGCGACAGCGGCTCGGCGCGCATGGCAGCTTCAAGGCCGAGTTCTACCGCAAGTCGGAGGCCATCCTGTTCATTGAAAGCGAGCACGAACAGGCGCTCAAGATCGCCAAACTGTCGGGCAAGCCGGTGCTGTGCGTCGAAACCAACATAGTAAGCTTTCCCGACGCCCTCTCGCTGCCGGCGCTGGAGCAGGCCGCCCGCAACCTTCCAGCACGTCTCAGGCAGGTCAATTCGCATGGGGGGCGCAAGGCAGCCGCCAAGAAAATGGCACAGTTGCTGCTTGGCAAACGCGGTTATGAGACGCTCAAGAGCCGGATCAAGCGACCAGCATGAACACAGAAGCACACCCTGCACCCATTTGAAGATCGAAAGCTCAGTCCAATCGAAATGAACGACCCTCGATGAGCTACCGAATATCGGAGCTGTGGCCGGAGATCAGCCTATGGACCTCACACGCAGAGAATTGCTGACATCCCTTCTCGCTCCTGCGGCAATGCCGCTGGTTGCCGGACGCGCCATGGCGCAAACCGCCGATGAAGGCGCAAAGCCTACCCTCGCCCCGCTTCCGGATTGGTCGAAAGTCAAGCTCCAGCTCTGGAAATACGACAATCCGTTCGTTCCCTCGCAATGGAGCGAGCCCAAGCTCGGCGGCTATGACTGGAAGGCCGCAAACGTCAAGATCGTTGACGGGGCGCTTCAGCTGACCGTCAGCGAAAAGGCCTCCGCGCAAGTTATCGCGGGCGGCAAATCGGAGTCGGCGTCGGCGCGTTGGGAAGTGGATGTGACGCTGCCGACCATGAGGCCCGGGCTTGTCGCGGCTCCGCTGTGGACATTCAACGACAAGGCTCACGAAGAAATCGATTTCGAAATCGTGGGCACGAAAGGACTGCAACTCACCGTCTGGGCGAACGTCAACAATCAGCACAAGAGCGTGTGGGTCAAATGGGTCCAGCTTGGCGATCTCTCGGGCAAGCGGTACCGGCTCGGCATAGAATATGAAGCCGGCAAACGGGTGACCTTCCTCATCGATGGAGACGAGGCCGCCGTCGTGACGCCTGCCGATACGGCCGGCGGTGCGTTTCCGGACAAGCCGATGCGGCCTTATTTCGATCTGTGGGTCGCTGCCGGCGACGTGATGGACCCGCGCTGGGCCGGCAAATGGGAACCGATGGCGCCCGCCGACAAGCTGGTCATGACCATGCATGGCTACAGGCGCACCGACCTCGGTGCGTGAAGGCCGGCAGCCGCAAGCCGGGGGTTGCATCGGCGTGCCGCCGTTGACGGATGCGACAGCTTGGCTATGCCGCGCGGCGGGAACGTTGCTGCGCCGCCTTGTCGAGTAGTGAGAAGAAGATAGCGAACTGACGTTCCGGGTCGAGTTCCGCTCGCTCGGAGAAGGTGCGAGCCGCGGTCGAAAGCCGTTCATACTCCTGTTTGTCGTTCCACAGCCGCCTCACCGCCTCGACCCAGTCCGTGAGCGGCGCGTCATAATCCAGTACCACGCCGCCGGAACCGATCGCCTCCGGCAGGCCGCCGCGCCGCGAGCCGACGACCGGGATGCCACTGCAATGGGCTTCCGAAGCGACGCGGCCCCAGGCCTCTTCCCATTTGCTCGGCGCAAGCAGGATCCTGGTTCGGCCGTAAACCGTCTTCATGTCGTTCGTGCGGCTCTCCAGCTTGATGTTGGAATAGGGCGCGATAGCCTGTTCGACGCGGGCGCGATGGTCTTCGTCCAGCTTCCAACTCTCAACGAACAGGAACGGGATTTCCGGAGAGGCAGCCGCAATCTTCACCGCAAGATCGAAGCCTTTCTCTTCATAGGGGTTGATGAAGGTGACGAACTCGCCGGTCGTCGGCGTGCTGTAGAGGGCGGGACTGATCGTCGGCGGCAGGACCGCCGAATCGATGCCGAACTCCCGCTTGTAGGTGCGCGCCGTGAATTCGGAATTGGCAATGTAGTGCGCGGAATTCAGCTCACGAAGGTCGCCGCCCAATTCATGGAACTCCACATTCCTCAGATAGACGACCAGCGGCACACCCTCGGCCTGCAGCGCCTTGCCGAGCGGGACCGACTTGTGGCACTGCACCACCGCGACGTCCGGCTTCATCTTCTCGACGGCAAACCGGGCGGCTTCCCAGGGAAACCAGGCACGCACCACCGGGTAGCCGGGAAAGTTGTCGATGACCGCTGGCTGCCGCAGCAGTTTCATCTTGGCGCGCGCCCTGAAGCCGAAGAAGCCGTCTCCGAACAAGGCCGCGAGCACCGATGCCTCATGTCCGTGCTCGATCAACTGCTCTGCCAGGTGATGCGTGCTCGACTGGACGCCGCCGCTGAATTCGGGCGTGTATCCGTTGCCGCCTGCGAAAATCACTTTCATGGGCTCGGCTCCTTGTCACGTTTGTTTGGCCCGACGGCGTGTTTTGCCCGCCCCGCGACTTCAGACATTTTGCTGCTCGAGATTGGCGAAGGGATTGGTGCATGGATGCCAACCGGTGAAGCGGATCGGGTCGGCGGGCGAGCTGCGCCAGGCATAGTCGGTCAGCATGTGGAACTCGGCGATGACCCAGCGTTCGAAATTCCTGACATCCTGCTGCTTCTGCCCGGGCAGGAATTCGCGCGCCTTGTCGAGCCTCACCGTCTCCAAAAGCGTCACCGCATCCGCCAGCTTGTCGCTCGGGAATACCCACGGATTGCGGCTGCGGAATTCGAGCACGAACTGCTGCAGATGCTCGATGCGCATGTTGAGCGACCCGAAGTATCTTTCGAGCGTGACGCGGACCAGATCCTCATCCGAGAAGGACGATACCGCGGCAGCGGCGATGCCCGTTGAGGCGATGCCGCCGGCAACAACGGCCAGCGCGGTGCGTCGCGTGATCTTCATCGGCCCCTCCTTCATGCCAGCCGGGTCGCCGCCCGCAGCGAAAGGGCGGCGGCGGTCAGGCTTGGGTTGGCGCAGGAGCAGCTCGGATAGGTGCTGGTGCCGACAACGACCAGGTTCCGGAGCTGGTGGTGGATCATGTCGCGGTCGACCACCGAGTCGGCCGGGCCGGTGCCCATCCGCAAGGTGCCCTGCACATGCGATTCGGTCGGCCGTATGCCACGGTCGAAGATCTGTTCGACCGGCAGCGGCTTGAGCAGCGCCGGCAGCCGCTCGAGCGCCTTGGCCATGCCTTTGGTTGCGTAGTCCGACGCATCCTTGAAGCTGACGAAGGCATTCTCGTCCTTGTCGAGGATCACCCGGTTTTCCGGATCGAGCAGGTTTTCGGTGACGATGACCAGCGGCAGCACTTGCCGCAGCCGACCCTTCTCGGCACGCATGCCATGCTGCCAGCGGTTCTCGAAATAAACCAGCGCCGCCGCGTGCTCGGCGCGATGCGGGCCGTCATAGAGACCGAAATTCAGGCCGGTGGTGATGGTGCTGCCGTCGAAATTGTCGACGCCGTCGAGATAGACCTCGTAGTTCCAGCCGTAGGATTCGTGCAGGCCGAGCCCGACGAACTCGCCGCCAAGCCCGGAGCGCAGCATGATCGCCGGGCTCTGGATGGCATTGGCGCCGAGGATGACCAGGTCGCCGCTGACCGAATATTCCTTGCCGTTGCGCAGGAAAACGACCGAACGGACCGAACCGCCCGAATGGTCGAGCCGGCGCACCTCGGCGCCCAGGCACACCGACACGTCCGCGTGCTGGAAGACGTGCATCAAACCGTTGTTGACGGTGAACTTGGCGTCGACCGGACACAGCCAGCACCTGAGGTTGGCGCAGCATGAGGTGCGCTGCGCCGTCGCCACCCGGGCGCGGGCGGTCGGCATGACGAAATGCTGCTCAGGCTGCGCCGCCTTCATCATCCGGTCCGGCGTCGACATGCGGTGCGGCGGCTGCGGGAACGGCCGCGAGCGCGGCAGCATCCGCGCCATGTCGGGATCGCCCGAGATCGACATGACCTCCTCGGCGTCGCAATAGAACGGCTCGAGATCGTCATAGCTGATCGGCCAGTCGTTGCCGACGCCGTAGGTGCTCTTCAGCCTGAAGTCGTTGGGGTGGAAGCGCGGCGTCTGCGCGAACCAGCAGTTGGTGCCGCCGCCGAGGCCGATCGTGTAGTTCCATGGCTTGTCGGCATTGTCGGTCTTGTAGGTGCTCTCGTCGTCTATGTCGGTGTTGGCGTTCTGGTTGAGCTGCCATTCGTGCGTGTTGTGGCGGCCCCATTCGAGCACCAGGGCGCGGACTTTGCGCCGCTTCAAGAACTCATGCAGGAAGAAGGCTGAACCGAAACCGGAACCGATGACGACGAGATCGAAATGCTCGTTGGCGATTTGTTCGGGCTGAACATCCATCACCATCAGATCGAACCCTTTGCCGAAACGCGCACGATCATGATCGGCCTCCCCGTCATTGTCGGCCCCATTGTCGTTCGCCGGAGCCGATCGGCGGGAGGCTCACCGCAGCCGCCGTCATGCCGCCATCCTGCCGATCGAATGGTATTCGATGCCGTAGCGCGCGATGACCTTCGGATCGTAGAGGTTGCGGCCATCGAAGATGACCGGCGTGGTCAGCGCGTCCTTGAGCGCGTCGAAGGAGGGAGCCCTGAAGCTCTTCCACTCGGTGCAGATCAGAAGCGAGTCGGCGCCGCGCAGCGCCGCCTCCTTGGTGCCGCAAAGCAGGAGATCCTCGCGCAGGCCGTAGATGGCCTGGCATTCCTGCATCGCCTCCGGATCATAGGCTTGCACCTTGGCGCCGGCCGCCCACAGCGCCTCCATCAGCGTGCGCGACGGGGCCTCGCGCATATCGTCGGTATTCGGCTTGAAGGCTAGCCCCCAGACGGCGAAGGTCTTGCCCCTGAGGTTGCCCTGGAAATAGCGGTCGACCTTCTCGAACAGCACCGATTTCTGCGCGTTGTTGCGCTCCTCGACGGCGCGCAGCAGCTTGGCGTCGAACTTCACGCCCTCGGCGGTCTTGATCAGCGCGCGCACATCCTTGGGGAAGCAGGAGCCGCCATAGCCGAGGCCGGGATAGATGAAGTGGTAGCCGATGCGCGGATCGCTGCCGATGCCCTTGCGCACCTCTTCGATGTCGGCGCCCAACTGTTCGGCCAGATTGGCCATCTCGTTCATGAAGCTGATCTTGGTCGCTAGCATGCAGTTGGCCGCATATTTGGTGAACTCGGCGCTGCGCACGTCCATCACGATCATCTTTTCGTGGTTGCGGTTGAACGGCGCGTAAAGCTCGCGCATCACCGCCTCGGTGTCTTCGCTCGACGTGCCGACGATGATGCGATCGGGCTTCATGCAATCGGCGACGGCAGAACCCTCCTTGAGGAATTCAGGGTTCGAGGCGACATCGAAGCTCAGGTCCTCGCGCCCGCGCGCCTTTAGGGTCTCGGCGATCCTTGCCTTGATCTTCTCGCAGGTGCCGACCGGCACGGTCGATTTGCCGACGACGATCTTGGGCGCGTCCATCTCGCGGCCGATGGCCTCGGCGACGGCGAGCACATATTTCAGATCGGCCGAGCCGTCCTCGCCGGGCGGCGTGCCGACCGCGATCATCTGGATCTGGCCGTGTTTGACCGCCGCGGCCGCATCGGTGGTGAAGCGGATGCGGCCGGCGGCGTGGTTTTCCCTGACGAGGCTTTCCAGCCCGGGTTCGAAAATCGGGATGAAGCCCTGATTAAGCCGCTCCACCTTCGCTGCATCGATGTCGACGCACACCACCTCGTGCCCGACCTCCGCGAGCACCGCGGCCTGGACGAGACCGACATAGCCAATTCCAAACACCGTCAAGTTCATTCGGTTCTGTTCCTGTTTAAGGCCGGGCCGCAGAACGACCCGGCCAGTTCAGATGTGCCCAGGCCCTTTTGGGCCTGGATGTTGCGCATGATCTTATCCCAAAACCGGTCCGCCGTTTTTGGGGATCATGCCTAGTTGCTGTTACTTATGCTGCACGCCAGCGATTCCGGGAACTGGCACGGCTGGCCCAAGGCGGTGAAGGCGACGCGCTTGACCTCCATGGTCACCTTGCGGCCGGGATCGGCGAAGGCGCCCATCCAGTTGGTCAGCTTGTCGCTGCCCCACAGGCTGAAGAAGATCTTCTGCGGATTGGTCGGCAATTCGTCCGGATTGGTCACTTCGTTGACCAGCTTGCCGTTGACGTACCAGCGCAGCCGGTCCTTCTCCCAGACGAAGCCATAGTCGTTGAAGCCCTTGTCGGCGCCGCCCCCGACATCGACCAGCTTGCCGTTCTTCGGCTTGCCCTGGATATAGCTGTTCACCTGGACTTTTGACGGATCCTTGGTGAGCACCTCGAAGTCGATCTCGTCCCAGGGCTTTTTGTCCTGCGGCCCGATATAGGTGAAGAACGCGGCGTTGAGGCCCGAGCCGCTATCGGTCTTCATCCGCGCCTCGTAGACGCCATAGCCATAGCGCTGCTTGGTCTGGATCTCGGCGCAGGCGAACTCGCGATCCTTCAGCTTGCGTTTTTCGAAGCTCAGCGAAAGCACGCCGTCGGAAAGCCGAACCAGGTCCTTCGACCAGGTGCAGTTCTGGTGATTGCCATTGTTCCAGCCGTCGGAGACGAACCAGCGCGAACGGTCGAAGTTCGAGAAATTGTCGACAAAGGAGGGCGCGCTCTGCATGCCCTCGGCATGCGCCGGATGCGGGACGGCCGAGACTGCGGCTGCAACGGCGAGCAGCGCTCCTGCCAGGCTTGGCCAAGGACTGCGTGACCCATTCGAGCGCGGACGCGGCGTGCCGCAAGCTGCCGCGATGGACGTGTTGTTCGAATCTGCGTTCATGACAAACTCACCTTGTGTTGTCCGCCCCAACCCAAAGTCACTTCCCGCCCGCCTCAGCGAGCCGCTTCCGATCTTCCGCCCTTTGAACTCCTTTGGTCTCGTATCGATGATAGTGTCCGTGGATGCCTTCAGCCTCGTCCCGCGGCCTTCGCCAATCCGGTCGGCGCTTTGGTCTGCTGCGTGCCGTCGACAATCGCGTCGAGCGAATGACGCAGTTCCTTCATCAAGCCTTTCTGGCGCGTGAGCTCGGCGATGCGCCGCTCGTAGTTCAGGATCGCGCCGGTCATCGCGCTGACGTCCGACGACTTATCCGTCGACGCGGAGCCGTTCTCCATCGCCTCGACCAGGAAGGCCGCGTTGGTCGCCGTCGACCGATAGCGATTCTCCAGCCCGGTTTTCTCGGCCTCGATCTCGGCGCCGATCTGGTCGAACAGCTTCGCCAGACGGTCGAAACGCTGGAGATCGGTCTGCCGGTCGCGGGCCGGGTCCCTGGATCTGAAGCCAAAAATCGAAGCCATTCGATTGGCCTTTCGCAATTGCTGCACCGCAACATAGACTGCCATTCTCGGGGCAAGTAGGCAACCTCGTAGTTTCGGAAAGCGGATTTTTTTGGAAACGGCCCGACGCCGTTGCCGTCGTCCGATCATTCCTTCGCGGCACTTGTCGCCGACATCAGGAAGCGCATCGGCGGCACTTGCTGCTTTGCAGCAATGCCGGCGCGGCGGAACAACGCGTCCAGCTTGTCGGCGGCCACGCCGCGAACGATCGGGATCAGATTGGACTGGCTGGCGAAAGCGTAGGCGGCGGCCGATGCCAGGCCGCGCTCCGCCTTCACGTCGAGGAAATTGCGCAGCCGGTATTTGTCACGCACATGGCGCTCGTGGCGCCGCAAGGCGGCCTTCGAGGCTTCCGGCAAGTTGCCGAGCGCCAGCAGCGCCAGATCGGCATCGGCAAGCCGCTTCAGATCCTGCGTCCTGTGGCGCCCGCTCAGCGAATCGGCGCGAACGATGGCGCCATAGCCGCAAGATTTGATGATCTTGAAACGCGCTCCGCGCGCGACGGCGCGCGCATAGAGCTCGTAATCCTCGCCGAGCCGCAGGTTCTCGTCATAGCTCAACCCGTGCCGGTCGAGGAACGCCCTGCTGATCACCGGTTTGAGGAAGCCTAGCTCGCCGCGCAGCACGCGGCGGCGGGAAATGTTGCCTTCGACGAAGCGCTCGAAGTCGAGGAATTGCGGTTCGGGCGCAAAGGAAGGAGCCGCGACCTTGGTGGGATCGGCCGCCGCATCGTCCCTGATCAGCATGATATTGTCGGCCGCGAAATCCCAGTCGGCGCTGGCGAACAGCCGGCGAAAGCGGCCCTCGAGGAAGAAATCGTCGGCGTCGAGGATGCTGATGAAAGGCGAGGCGGAGGCCTTGATCGCGGCGTTGCGGGCGAAGGAGGGACCGCGGTTGACGTCGAGACGCATGATCGAGAGCCGGCCGCTGCCGTCATCGGCGGCGCGCGCCACATTCTGGGTGTCGTCGGTAGAGGCATCGTCGACCACGACGACTTCCGCCACCTCCGGCTCGCGCAGAGCCGAAGCGATGGCGACCGGTATGGTCCGCGCCGCGTTGCGGGCGGCGATGATGACGCAGACCCTGGGGGTCGTCACGGGCATGTTTCACCTTTCAATTGCGTGAGTGACAGCCCGCCCATGGCCCTGAATATGAAATCGGTCTTCATCCGTTGCTCCGCACCGGCGCGGCAACGGCCGGCCGCTCGAAGATGCGCCGGCTGAGATCGGCGGAGGCCGCCCAGCCGGCTTCGGCCAGATAGCGCACCGGCTCGCGGCCGCAGAGCTCCCATAGCACCGTCCGCCGCTGCGGCCAGCGCAACGACGACAGCCAGGGCGCGATCACCATGTGGAACAGGTCGGCATTGTCGATGCGCGCCAGGATCCGTGTGGCGCGATCCGAAAGCAGCGTGGCGGTGCCGCCAAGCAGGACATCGGCAGCGCGCAAACCAAGCAGCAGCGTATCGGCCAGACCTTGCTCGGCGGCATGGTCGAGCACCATCTTCTGCTCGGTTTCGCTCAACCGACTGGAAGCTGCCCTGACGTCGCAGACATAGCCGGCGCAAGGCTCGCGGTTGAAGAAGGCCTTGGCGACGCTGATGCAGGACAAGAGCAGCATGTCGGGCGCCGAAATCAAAGGCATGGCGGTTCCGGCAATCTCGATCTCGCGCTTGCGGCGCAGGAAGCCGTCTATGTCGCGCGGACTGGGCGAGCCAGGCTGCTGCAGCCGGTGGTGGAGATCGACCGTGGCGGCCCGAACCCCGTCGTCGCGGACCATGTGCTGCTCGCCGAGGAAGCGCACCCACCAGACCGAGCGCGACTTGCCCGCGACCTCGTAGCCGGCCGAGCGGAGGGCCTCGCGGGCGGCGAAGAAACCGGACGGCGAAACCAGTATGTCGACGTCGCCGGACGGCTTCATGAAATGATCACCATAGAGTAATTGCTGCTGCAGCGGCCCCTTCAGGAAGACGAAGTCGACCTGCCTGTCACGCAGCACCCGATGGATGGCGATCGAATCGCCGATGCAGGCGGCGTTCATCGACATGGTGCGCCGGCGATAGCCATCGAGCCATGCGAGCAATTCGGCAGGCGTCGCGGCGATCGCCCCGTGCGAGAGGGCCTTGAGCAAAAAGACCGCGACCTTGTTCAACCTCGCAATGTCGGCAACGTCGGCCACGGAGATTGCCGGAGCCGGCATGCCGCCATGGTCGGCGGCTCCCGCAGCCGGGTTGAAGAACAGCCGCAGACAGGCCTGCACATAGGCGACTTCGTCGGCGCAGCCGGACGCACGCAGCCTGTCGTAGGAAGCATCCTGCACGGCCATGCCCGATGTCGTTCTCCACAAAACCGCCCGCGGCGTTTATACCGCACCTGCGAAGAAAAGCATCGGCAAAAATCAGAACGGTTATCCAGCGAGTTCCGAGGCGGCCTCGCTTCTGCAACCTTCGCGTTCAGATTCGCCGTGTCGCCGATCACTTTTGAAGACAGGCCCGGTGGGCCGCGACGTGACCCGGCAACCGGTATTTTCCGCGCTATCTTCTTCGCAGCTGCGAGAGCGCCATTTGAGTTCGGAAACTTATTCGAACCAAATCAAATGCTTACTTAAACGGCAAAAAAGCAGCGTTGAGCGCCCGGACGATATCCGCCCAAAATGCAAAGGCCGGCGACGTCATCATCGACGACTGCCACCGCAACCGAGAATTGATTAATGCCCGGTAAATCAGGCTTGACTCATAAATGTTGCCGTGCAGCAATTGCAACGCAGCATAGAAATGTGCTGGCGGCATTCTGAAGCCGCTTCCAGTCCTCAGTTGGAGAGTAAAATGGAACAGAATGTTGAGAAGCAACAGTACGAGACCCCCAGCCTGACGGTTCACGGTTCGATCGAAACGATCACGCAGGGCGGCGCTGGTACGACAGCGTTGGACGCGGCATTTCCCGCGCACACGCCGTTCGACCAGCTCACCTTCTCCTGAGGTTGCACGCGTTCGGAGTTGTCGGATTTTGGGGCTCCGAGCGTTTCTTTTAAACAGGTGAGCCGGGGGGCTCATGCCTCCCGGCTTCCTGGCCGGGCGATCGCAGGCAACCGATCCCGGTCCAGGTCGGAAGACGCGTGGCGTTCAAGAACGAGGTTTTAGGATGCACTGGAACCCATCGGACCATGACCGCGTGGTCGCGACCGGCGACGCGGTGGCTTGCGAATTCGGCAACGGACTGGCGCTGCTCCATCTCAAATCCAACATCTACTACAGCCTGAACGGCGTCGGCGCCTACATCTGGGAGCTGATCCAGGAGCCACGACCGATCCTCGACATAAGAAGCGCCGTGATCGCGCGCTACGATGTCGAGGCCGAACGCTGCAAGGCCGATGTCGAAGGCTTGCTCAAGGGGCTGATCGAAGCCGGGCTTGCGAGGCTCCACCATGAGGAACTGGCCTAGGGCCCTCTCCCTTAGCGGCCCGGAGATGCTGTTTCTGGCGCGCTGTCTGGCGGTGGTCGGCCTCGTGCGGCTGGGGCTGACACTTTGCTCCTACAACCGTGTGCGCGCTCTGGTGACCCGGCTGGAGGCGAGGAATGTCGCCGGTATCGCCGATCTGCGGCGTGTAGCATGGGGCGTGGCCGCCGCGGCGCGTTTCGTGCCCGGCGCCAGTTGCCTCACCCAGGCTCTCGCCGGACAATATCTACTTGCCCGCCAGGGCAATGCCTCCAAGATCTGCATCGGCATCGAGCGCGGGACCGGCGCGGAGCTCAAGGCGCATGCCTGGCTGGTCAGCGGCGACCACATCGTGCTTGGCGGCTCGATCAACGGCTTCACCCATCTCGTCGATCACGGGCAATAAGCCATGAGCGGCATCGCCGGAATTCTGCTGAGGCAAGACGGCGGACCCGCCCAGGCGACCGACATCCAGCAGATGCTGGCGCACATGCGCCACCGGGCCCGCGACGGCAGCTCGTGGTGGACGGCGGGAAGCGTGGCGCTTGGCCATGCCTGGCTCGACACGACCGGCGAGAACGGCCCAGGCCCGCTGATCATGGCCGGCGGCAAGCTCGCCATCACGGCCGATTGCCGGCTGGACAACCGCGACGAGCTTCTGGCGCGGCTCGGCGCAGGCGACCGGCCGGTCAACGACGCGATGCTCCTGATGCAGGCCTATCTCACATGGGGCGATGCCTGTCCGACCTATCTGCAAGGCGATTTCGCCTTCGCGATCTGGGACGCCGAGCGCCGGGCGCTGTTTTGCGCCCGCGACCATTTCGGCATCAAACCTTTCCATTATCACTCGACCGCCAGGCGCTTCGCTTTTGCCTCGGAGATCGGCCCTCTCCTCGCTCTGGACGGTGTCGGCACGCGCATCAGCGAGCATCAGATTTCCGGCTTCCTTGCCGGATTGCCCGACGATCCGCAGTCGACCCAGTATGCCGAAATCTTCCGATTGCCGGCCCGCCATATCCTGACGGTGACGGACAGCCAGGTGATGCTTCGTCCCTACTGGCAGGTCGAGCCTTCGCCCAGGCCGCTGCGCCCGGATGCCACTGAGGAATTCAGGCATCTCTTCTCACAGTCGGTGCGGAACCGGATGCGCGGCACGCCCGCCATAGGCGCGATGCTGAGCGGCGGCCTCGATTCGTCCTCGATCGCAGGCGTCGCCGGCCTGCAAGCGGCCGCGGAGCACAGACAGCGGCTGAAGACCTTCTCGCTGGTCTTCGATAAGGGCTCGCCGATGGACGAGAAGTCGTTCATCGACGCGGTGCTCGACCGGCACAGGCTCGACGGCACGATGATTTCCGTTGGCAACTACGCGCCCTTCGCCGAGTTCGAACGCATCCTGGAGGAGCAGGAGGGGACGTTCCTCGCCCCCGGCCTGTCGTTGACCCGCAGCATCTACCGGACGGCGGGTGCCAAGGGGGTGAAGGTGCTGCTCGACGGTCATGGCGGCGACGAGGTCGTTTCGCACGGGCACGGACTGCTGCATGAGCTCGCCAATGCCGGCCGATGGCTTGCGCTCTGGCGCGAGCTTCACGGCGCCACCGGCACCTATGGCGAAGGCATGCTCGCCATGTATTTCCGATTCCTGACCGTCTATGGACCGGCATGGCGAATCGCCAGGTGGCGAAACCGGATGAACCGGCTTCTGTCCAGACTGCGGCTAAAGACCGCCGCACAGGCGCGCGTCCCCGCCTGGGGCGCCCTGGTCAATGCCGAGCTTGCCAGGCGAACCGACCTCGTCGACCGCTTCCACCGGGCCGGCTACATGCCGCCCAGCGTGAGCGCCAGCGAGGCGCTCACCCATCGCTGGGTACTCTCGACCGGACTGGTGCCGCACGCCTTCGAAGTGCTGGACAAGGCCGCCGCCAATTTCGGCGTCGAGCCGCGCTATCCGTTCTGGGACAAGCCGCTGGTCGAGTTCTGCCTGGCGTTGCCCGGCGAGGAAAAGCTCCACAACGGCTTCGGCCGCCATGTGCTGCGCCAGGCGATGGAAGGCGTGCTGCCGCCGGCGGTGCAGTGGCGGCGGGACAAGATCGATTTCACCGCCAACCTGGTCAACGGCATGCTCCGAAACCATCGCGACCTTCTGGACACCGTACTGGTATCCGAGGGCGACCGCATCGCGCCCTATGTCAATCTGAGCGAAGTCAACGCCGCCTATGCGCGGCTGCTGCAAAAACCAGGCGAAGCCGCGCCGCTCGATGTGCAATATGTCTGGCGCTCGATCTCGCTGTCGCTCTGGCTGCGGCGGATCCAGCCGATGGGGAGCCTCGCATGAACGGTTCAGCCGCTCCCATCGCGACCAGGCCGGATCCCGACATCGGGCCCGAAGATCTGAGCGGGCGCGTTCGCCGCTTCTACAGAGCCTATGGCCTGACGATCAGCTCCGAGGTGGCGCTGCCGGAGTTGCAGCCGACGGTGCCGGCGCCGCCCGATATCGCGATCGCAGTCGGCCCGGTCGACTTTCCCAGGCCTGCAATGGAAGGCGGAACCGCCTTTCGCTTCGAGCCGACGCGCCAGTATCTGTCTTGGCAAGCCGTCGGCACCTTCCTGATCAGCGATGCTTCCAGGATCGATGTCGATCCGGCGCCGGGCATCGACGATCCGCTGCTCGCCTTCCCGCTTTTGGGTCCGGTGCTGGCGCTCACCCTCCATCAGCGCCGCCTGCTCGTCCTGCACGCCAGCGCGATCGCCGTTGGCGGCCAAAGCGTGGTCTTCATGGGCGACAAGGGCGCCGGCAAGTCGACCACGGCGGGAGCGATGATCCGCGCCGGTCACCTTCTGCTTACCGACGACGTCGTGGCGCTGGACCTGTCCAACCCTTCCCGGCCGATGATCCTGCCTGGCTTTCCGCAGCTCAAGCTCGCAACCGACGCCGCCGACGCCGTCAGGATCGGCCAGGCGGAGGTGCGGCCGCAGGTGCATCCGCAAATCGAGAAGGCGCAGCACCGTCTCCACAACGGATTTTCAGATGAAGCAGCGCCCCTTGCGCGAATCTATATGCTGAAGCGCGGCGAGCGGGCGGCGATCACGCCGCTGCCAGGCGCCGGCGCCCTGCCGGCGATCATCAGGTTCTCCTACGTCACCCGGTTCGGCCGGCAGGCGCTGGTCGGCGATTTCGCTTCCGCGCATCTCGGCCAGTGCGCGCAGCTAGCCGCCAAGGTCGGGGTCGGCCATCTCGAAGTGCCGGCAGGGCTCGAGCGGATCGACGAGGCCGTCGCCCTGATCGAGCGCGATCTGGCCGCCGGCACGCAGGCAAGGTGAGCGGACGCATGGCCCAGTCCTCGAAACTTCGCCTGTCGCTCTTGCGGGATGTCGCCGGCTTCGGCGGCGTGATGGCACAGATCGGCGGGCGGCGCACGCTGACGGCGCTGGCCTTCCTGATCCTGGGAAGCCTGACCGAGGGCCTCTCGATCCTGCTTGTGATCCCGCTCCTGCACCTGATCGGCAATGCCGACCAGGATTTTGCCGTGCGGGTGCCCGGCGCTCTGCGCTGGCTTCTACCCGGCGGAACGCTGTCGCTTGCGACGGTGCTCTGTCTGCTCGTCGGACTGGTGGCGCTGCAGGCGATGTTCAACCGCTTCAAGTCGCTCTACATGGCGCGGCTGCTCTACGACTTCGTCAACCGCGTGCGCATGAACCTGTTCGAGAGTGTCGGCAAGGCGCGCTGGGGCGTCTTCACCCGCATGCGCGGATCCGATCTCGACCACGCGCTGACCGGCGACATCGACAGGGTGCAGGCGGCGGCCTTCTCGCTGCTGATGCTCGCCCAGACGACGTTGCTGCTTGCCGGCTACCTCGTGGTCTCGCTGTTCATCTCGCCGGTGATGACATCCTTCGCCATTCTCATCGGCGTGATCCTGTTCGTTGCAATGCAGCCCTTCCGTGCGCGTGCCACCGCCTATGGCCGTGTGCTGACGAGCAGCCGCCAGGACCAGTACCGCACGGTCTCGGAATTCCTTGGCGGCATCAAGGTGGCCAAGAGCCTGAATGTGGAAGCGGGCTATTTCGCGCAGCTCCGAGCGACACTCGAGAAGATGAAGGCGGACAACGTCGCCTATGTCCGCAACAGCACCATCGGCACCGCGCTGTTCCAGGTGGCGAGCGTCATCGGGCTCAGCCTGTTCATCTACATCGCGCTGGTGCGCTTCCATCTGTCGCTTGCGGAAATCGTCGTGCTGCTCTTGGTCTTCATGCGGGTCGCGCCGCGCTTCATGGATATGCAGACGCAGGCGCAGCAGGTCCTGATCAACCTGCCGGCATACACCGCCATGCAGGCCTTGCAGGCGCGCTTCGACGCCGAGCGCGAGACGGAGCCCGGCGATGCCGGGCAGGACGCAAGGCTTTCGCTCGACACCGGCCTCAACGTCCGCGGCGTCTCGTTCGCCTATGGCGACGGAAAGCCGGTGGTCGGCGGCATCACCTTCGGCCTTCCCGCCGGCAAGGTGACGGCGCTGATCGGTCCGTCCGGCTCGGGCAAGAGCACGATCGCCGACATACTGCTTGGGCTGCTCGAGCCGACCGAGGGCAGTATCCTGGCCGATGGCGTCGAGATCACCGCCAAAAGCCGCAGGGCTTGGCGCGATCAGGTGGCCTATGTGCCGCAGGACGTTTTCCTGCTGCATGACACCATCGCCGCCAATCTGCGCCTGGCGGCGCCGCGGGCCGAAGACGAGGAACTCTGGGCGGCGCTGCGCAAGGCGCATGCGGCCGACTTCGTCGAGCGGCTCGACCGGCGGCTGGAAACGGTGGTGGGCGATCGCGGCGTCAGGCTCTCAGGCGGCGAACGCCAGCGCATCGCGCTGGCGCGAGCGCTGTTGCGCAAGCCTTCGCTGCTCATCCTCGACGAGGCGACGAGCGCGCTCGACTGGCAGAATCAGTCGCTGATCGCCCAGTCGATCGACGGGCTGCGCGGCCAGATGACCATCCTCACCATCGCGCACCGGCCATCGATGATCGCCTTCGCCGACTGGGTCGTAGCCATCGAGAACGGGCGTATCGTCGAGGTCGGGCAATATCAGCAGCTGAAGGCAAAGTCCGGCAGCCGGCTGGCCAGGATGCTCTCCGGCGAACGGGCCGAACGGGACGCCGAGACGTCGGCCGACAAGACATTGGCGGACAGGGCGCCGCTTCCCACGCCCGCTGAGCGGTCAGCGGAGACTGCCGCGCCTGGCGGTTAGCTTTTCGCCCTCGGCCACCTTGATGCCGCGGTCGGCCTCCCGGGCCTTTTCGGCGGACATCGGCCTGCTGCTGGCGATCATCGCATAGACCAGAAGGAAATAGCCCGCCTGAATGATGACGGCGCAAATGACGGCACGCATGATGATGGTGCCAAGCGATGCTCCGTCGAAGTAGGACCAGCCGACCACGATCGCGAGCGCGAATAACATTCCGACGATGAATTTTGGCAAAGACATGCTCGTCGGCCCGTCAACCGACACAAGCATGCAAAAGCAGTGACTTACCCACCCGCGTAACTCCCCGTTGCGCCAAAGAGCTATTTCTGGCTGCCCAATTCGGCCGGTTGCTTCCGACCTTCCTGACCCATCCAAACTATGACAGAAACAGTTTGCGACTCTATTAAGGCGAAGCCTTTGCAACAAGGCCAAATGCAGGTGATTTCCAACGGTTTCGCGGCATCGACTCCGCCATGCTGCGACGCACACTCCGGCATCGCCGCCTATTCACCACAACGAAACCCTCGATAGTAGAACCCAAAACATTAATTAGTATTTTACGCTAAGAACTTACCGGCGCGAGTGATTCTTACGCCCTGCAACCGCTGCTCGTCTGCAGCAAAGAATGCACTGCCCAAAAACAGCCCAAAAGCGGCACTACATTTCGCAAAAATTCTCTCACCTTGTCATAAACATGCCACAAAGGCCAAAATTTGGGCACGGCAGGTTTATTATTTAGTCAATTCATGACGCGAACATTTCACGCGGATGGGAAATTGTGTGTTGCGCTGCAGCATTTTTTTGGTATCGTGCCGTAAACCATCCGTTCAACGTATGGAGCTTCTGCATGAGGGACGTCGCCAAGTCGGCTAATGCGGCTTTTTCGCAGGCTGGCATTGATTTTCCACCCCCCATCGGCGGTCTGCTCAAACGCAGTTTCGATATCGTCGGTTCCCTGGCGGGCCTGGTTCTGCTCAGCCCGCTCTTCCTGATGGTCGCGCTGCTGGTCAAGCTTTCCGACGGCGGGTCGATCTTCTATGGCCACAAGCGAATCGGTCGCGGCGGAAGGATCTTCGCCTGCCTCAAATTCCGCACCATGGTGCAGGACGGCGAGCGGGTGCTGGCCGCGCACCTCGCCGCCAACCCCGACGCCGCCGCCGAATGGGCGGCGACGCGCAAGCTGAAGAACGACCCGCGCGTGACGCGTGTCGGCGCGGTGTTGCGGAAGCTCAGCCTCGACGAGCTGCCGCAAATCATCAACATCCTGCAGGGCGACATGAGCCTGGTCGGGCCACGCCCCGTCGTGCGCGACGAGCTCGAAATCTACGGCAGTGCAGCCGTCTATTATCTGAAGTCGCGTCCCGGCCTCACCGGGCTGTGGCAGGTGAGCGGGCGTAACGACGTGTCCTACGACACGCGCGTCGCCTTCGATCGCCACTATGTCGAGAACTGGTCGATGGTCGAAGACATCCGCATCATCGTGAAGACCGTGCCTGCCGTGTGGATGTCGCGCGGCAGCTATTGACCGACGGGCCTGCCCCGCCGAACTCGGGGCAGGCATCCGGCAGTGATCTCATCGGGCGGATGGGGCCAACGCGGATCGGAAACGTTCATTGAAAACATACACCTTCGGACTCCTTTCCAAGGCGCCCAGCCGGTTCGCGGCCGTGGCGCTCGTAATGTGTCTTGCGACGCCACAGACGGCGACGGCCGAGGACTATCGGCTCGGCCCGCAAGACAAGCTCAACATCCGCGTCGCCGAATGGCAGACGGTCGACGGCACGTTCCGCGACTGGTCGGCCATCAACGGCGACTATTCGGTCGGTCCCGCCGGGACGCTCTCGGTGCCTTTCGTCGGAGAGATGCAGGCCGCCGGCAAGACGACGTCGGAGATCGCGACGGCGATCGGGGTTGCGCTGCAGCGCAAGCTGGCGCTGCCCGACAAGCCAGAAGCCTCGGTCGAAATGGCGCAGTTCCGGCCATTCTACATTTCGGGCGAGGTGCAGAATCCCGGCCAGTTTCCTTTTGTGCCCGACCTTACGGTGCTGAAGGCGGTGAGCATCGCCGGCGGCATCCGTCGAAGCGCCGACTACGGCCCCCAGCTCGGCAAGGACCTCGTCACCGCCAAGGGCAGTTTCGACATCTATGACGACCAGCGGCTGCGGCTGCTTGTCAAGCGCGCCCGCATCGATGCGGACTTGGCCGGCAAGACGAGCTTCGAGGTTCCGAAGGAGGTCGAGGGCGATCCGCGCGTGCAGGCGATCGCTGCCGATGAAATGCAGATTCTCACGGCCGACCAGAAGGCGCTGAAGCTGAAGCTGGACGCGCTCGACGACCTGAAAGGGGTTCTGCAGGGCGAAATCGAATCGCTGCAGAAGAAGATCGGCAACCAGCAGCAGCAGGTGGATCTGGCGCAGCAGCAGCTCACCAGCATCGGCCCGCTGGCACAGAAAGGCCTGGTCGCCAATGCGCGGCTGCTCGATTCGAAACAGTCGGTGGCCGACCTGCAGGGCAAGATCCTCGACTATGAGACGGCCATCCTCACGGCCAAGCAGTCGATCAGCAAGGCCGAGCAGGACGCCATCGATGCCCGCAACACGCTCAACTCCAACCTGGCCGCCAGCCGGCAGCAGGCCGAAGCCGACCTGAACGAGGCGACGCTGAGGGTGGCCATGCAGAAGGGTCTGATCGCCCAGGCGTCGGACCCCGCGACGATGGCTTCCATCACCGGCAGCGAGCAACCGACCCTGCTCTACTCGCTGGTGCGCGTTGCCGACGGCAAGACCAGCGAGGTCGACGCCAAGGAAGACACGCCGGTGCTGCCGGGCGACGTGATCAAGGTCAAGCTGGCGCCGACGGCCAGTCAATAGCGTCACCGGCTCGGGCCTTTCAGCACGGCCCGAACGATGGAGGCGGGAGGAACATGTCAGGCTCGTTCGCGCCGAGGTGCGGGCGAGCGATCTGTTTGCACCGCTTGAAGGCATCGAATGCAGCCCGCCGCTCCGCGTCACGTATACCTCAACCTCGACGCCATTCGCGGCGTGGCCGCGATCAGCGTGATGCTCTATCACTTCTCGCCGTTTTTGGCCGACGGCAAGGTGCTGCCGTCGAGCTATCTCGCGGTCGACCTGTTCTTCCTGCTCAGCGGCTTCGTCATCGCCCACGCTTACGATCGCAAGATCGAGAACGGCATGGGCTTCGGCACGTTCCTGGCCATCCGCCTGATACGCCTCTATCCGCTCTATCTCGCCGGCACGCTGCTCGGCTGCTTCTATCTGCTGATCAAGAACAGGCTGATCCCAACGGAATACATACCCTTGTCCGAGATCGGCACTCAGCTCGCGACAGGCATGCTGTTCATTCCGCTGGTCGGCGAGGCCTACCATACGATCTTTCCGCTCAATCCCGCCTCATGGTCGCTGTTCTTCGAGCTGATCGTCAACATCGCCTATGCCGCCGTCTTCTTCCTGCTGTCGAGGCGCGTGCTGACGGCGCTGGTCGCTGCCAGCCTGGTGCTGCTGATCGTCGCCTCGGTGATCGCCGGCACGCTCGATTTCGGCATGACCGGCAAGACCATCATCAGCGGGCTGCCGCGCGTGTCGTTCTCCTTCTTCCTGGGCGTGCTCTTGTGCCGTTCGATGGCGCGCTACCAGGACAGCCTCGGCTTCCTGCGGCGCGGCTGGTGGGTCGAGGCCGCGATCCTGCTCACGCTGATCGTCTTCGCGATTGCACCCGCTGGCAGCGCGCGCGTCGCCTACGATCTCGCCTGCATCGCCGTCGTCTTCCCGATCATGGTGGTGACCGGCGCCGTGGCGCCGACGGCGCCGCGCCTGGCAGGCATCTACGGCTGGCTGGGGCGGATTTCCTACCCGATCTACATCATCCACACGCCGATGCTGATGATCATCGCCGGCGCCGGCAAGGCGGTATCAGTGGACCCGTTCGCGCACCATCCCTGGTTCGGCATCGCGATGATCGTCGCGGTCATCGTCATCGCGGACGTCGCCACCCGTATCTACGACGAGCCGGTGCGCCGCTTCCTGCAGCGGCAGATGCAGCGCTCGCGGGCCGTGGCCTAAGGTCTGTCGATATTCAGGTGAGGCCGGCCTGCGAACGGCGACTTCCTCCGCTTCCGGCCTTCGCCGACCGAAGGCATTCACGAATGGCGCGGCAGCTAAATTAAGGCGGCGAAGGCCGGTTCTCGGAAGCCACCTTTCTCGGCTCGGCCTGACCTGAATCTCAACAGACCTTGCAGCGGCTCAGCTCTTTCCGAACGGAAGACTGGCCCACACTTTTCGCTGGAATTTGCTGCAGCCGGTCAGACCGGAGCCGGCATGTGGCCGGCTGCCGGCTTTTCGTCATGGACCGGGATGGCGACACGCCGTCGCCGGGCGACCGGCAGCGGGTTCAGCTTGAACAGGCCGTAATAGACGATGAAGGAGGCCATGAAGTAAGGGCCGAGGATCTCGACCTCGAAGAAGGAGCGTATCAGCATCAGCCCGACAACACCGGCGAGCACCACTGAATCGGCGCTCCAGGCGCCGAACACCACCTTCGATACATGACCGTAGAAGGCGCGCAGAATGATCAGCGCCAGCATGGTGACACCGACGAAGCCGATCTCGACCAGGGTTTCGACATAGGTGTTGTGGAAGTGGAAGCCGGTGCGGGTCGTGATGTAGAATTCCGCCCACAACCGTTCCGGATCGGCGAAGCCTTGCACCCAGTAGGCCGCGTAGCCGTAGCCGAGCAGCGGATGCAGTTGCGCCGCCTCCCAACCCTGCTGCCAGAGATAGGTGCGGCCGGTCAGCGTCGAATCCTTGCCGAAGATGCCGAGCACGACGTCCAGCAGGCCGAGGTTCAGCGCGGCCACGACGCCGGCCACCAGCGCGCCGCCGCCGACCACGAACAGCACGCGGCGGTAGCGCCGCGACAGGACCCTGCTCATGGTCAGCAGGATGACGATGCCAAGCACCGCCGGCAGCGAGGCGACGGATGTCGCCGAATGGGCGATCGCCAGCATGTATGCCGACATCAGGATGATCGGCGCGGTCCAGAGGAAGCTCAGCCAGTTGCGCCGGTAGAACATCAGGAAGACGAGGGACAAAAAGATGCCGAGCGACGAGAAGAAACCGACCAGGTTCTTGGAGGTGAAAGCGCCGACGAAATTGAAAGTGCCGTCGATCGTGTCGAGTGCGTAAGCGTTGACTTTCAGCGAATAGAGCAGGACGAAGAAGATGCCGATCAACGAGCCCAGCACCAGCGTGCGGACGCTGATGGTGCGGGCCGCGATATAGGCACAGACGATGTGCGAGGAATACTGCACCGCCGCACGCGCGCTGATGCCGGCGGCCTGCGACCAGAAGACCGACAGGCACACATAGGCTGCGAAGAGTATCGGCAGCCAGGCGTAGGAGAGCTTCCAGGTGAAGCGCCTGTAGTCGACGAAGAGCAGCGGCAGCCAGACCGCGTAGTAGGCAAGGATCAGGATCTGGCCGAAATTGCTGGAATAGGCAAAGGCAAAGACGGAGACCACCACGGCAAAGGTGCCGTAGGCCTTGTTTGCCTCCGGATCGAGCAGAATGGATTTCGGTATCTTCATGCCGGATTTTTTGTCCGTTCAGCCTTAAGAGCGGTTCAGCAACTGCTAGCCGGCGCAAGCCAATGTTCAGCCCAGCCGGGTCTCATTGTGCACTGCAGCATAATCTATCGCCCTATCGCCGGGGGCTCAACCGGAAATGTTGTCACGGGCAAAAAGGGGCGGTCATCCAAGCCATGTTGCATAGCGAAAAGGCCGGAATGGGGCGGGCCTCAAGCCAGCGCCGATCGAGCGACGGCCGCCTGGATGAGCCGGTCGGCCAGGATCGCGAGAAAGGCGATAGACAGGCCGGCGATCAAACCCATGCCGGCATCGGCCTTGCCGAGCGCGACATAGACCGCCTGCCCGAGATCGCGGGTGCCGACAAGGGCGGCGATCGCCAGCATCGAGAGCGCCGCCATGATGGTCTGGTTGAGGCCGAGCATCACGACCGGCAACGCCAGCGGCAGCTTGGCCTGCAGCAGCGTCTGCATCGGCGTCGCGCCCATCTGCTCGACCGCCTCGACGACATCGGCGCGCACATGCCTCAGTCCGTGCTCGACATAGCGGATTGGCGGCACGATGGCGTAGAGCATGATGGCGATCAGCGCGGTGAACTCGCCGACCTTGAAGAACATCAGCGCCGGGATGAGGAAGACGAATTGCGGCATGGTCTGCAGCGCGTCGCAGACCGGCTTCAGGATGCGCGAGACGCGGTCGCTATGCGCCGCCCAGATCCCCAGCGCGCCGCCGACCAGCAGGCAGAGCAGCACCGCCAGCGTGCAGAGATAGAGTGACTGCACGAGTTGCGGCCATAGCCCGTTGACGAGGATCAGCGCGAAGCCGGCGAGCGCGAAAAGACCGAGCCGCAGCCCTGCGACCTGCCCGGCAAGGAGTGCTGTGGCGAGGATGAAGACCGGCCAGGGCAGACCGAGGAAACCGGTGTAGAGCATGAGGCCCGCAGCCAGCACTGCCAGTGCCGCCCGCCAGCCGAAACTGCGCATCGACAATGCGGCCAACGCCAGAGCCAGGGCGAAATAGGCGACAATCGCCGCCGGCGGCAGCGCAAAGCCCCAGATGGCCGGCGTGGCGGACCCCGAAATGCCGACCCGCATCGGCAGCAGAAGGCAATAGAGGACCGCGTTGCGCACGCCGTCGAAGAACCAGGCATAGTCGCGCACGATCCCAAGCAGCCACTGGTTGACGGCGCCCATTTCCATGCGTAGCCCAGTTTCCGGCAGAAGCGTTGCGCCCGGCGCGGCGAGATGGATGACAATCGCACCGGCAAGCGCGATCGCCAACGACAGCACCAGGCGGCGCGACGTCATCCATTGCATGGCGCGCGTCGGCCCGGCTTCGGGCTCCCTGGCGAAGCCGATGGTGAGCCGGTCGATGAGGATGGCAAGCAGCGCGATCACCAGGCCTGAAAGAATGCTCTGGCCGAACTCGGCCTTGCGCATCGAGGACAGCACCTCCCAGCCGATATCCTCGAAGCCGCCAATGATGGCGGCGACGATGACCATCGACAGCGCCGCCATCGTCGTCTGGTTGAAGCCGACGAGGAGCTGCGGCAGGGCCGTCGGCACCTCGACCTGCCAGAATTGCTGGCGGCGCGTGCAGCCGCTCATCAGCCCGGCCTCGCTGATGGCGGCCGGCACGCGGTCAAGCCCGAGCATGGTGTTGCGCACCATCGGCGGCGTCGCATAGATCGCGGAGGCGATCAGTCCGACAACCGGCCCGAAGCCGAACAGAAGCAATAGCGGGATGAGATAAGCGAAGGCCGGCACGGTCTGCATCAGGTCGAGCGCGCCGAGCAGAACCGGGCGCAGCCGCGGCCGAGCATAACCAAGGACGCCAAGCACAAAGCCGAGCACGGTCGAGATCGGCACCGCCAGCAGCACGAGCGCCAGCGTGTTCATGCTCTGCGGCCAGTAGCCGGCGAAGAGGATATAGGCGAGCGCCAGCAGGGCGAAGATGGCGAGCCGGCCGCCGCTCGACTTCATGGCAAGAGCCGCCACGCAAAGCATCACCGCCGGCCAGGGCAGCCAGGCGAGCGCCAGGCGCGCGCCGCGCATCGGCGCATCGAGGAAGGCCGACAGCGCCCGGAACGCCGGCTGGACGACGGCGACGGTCACTGCGTCGACATAGGCGGCCAGCGGCAGCGTCCATTCCTTGGGAAAATTGACCAGCCAGGGGAAGTCCGCCTTCAACAGCAGGCAAAGCGCCGTCAGCACGGCCAGAGCGCACCAGGGAAGGAGGGCCCGATCGACTGCGAACCTCGACGAGGAGCGTAATGCCGCGGCCGGCGCCGTCATGAGTGCGTGCGCCTTGCCTGTTCGCGCTCGAGCACGGCAAGCACCGCGCCAGCGTCGAGCACCGCCGGCGGGCCGTCGCCTGCGCCGGGCACAGTGAAGGCCGCCACACCGGAGGCGAGCTGCGGGATCAGCGCTTCGAGGCTGGTATCGGCGGCGATGGTCCGTTCGGGCAGCGCCGTTCCGTTGGCGGGCTTAGCGACATCGCCCGCCGTGATAACGCGCAGCAGCGGCATGTCCTCGGTGAACTGCGCGACATAGTCGTCGGCGGGATTGAGCACGATGTCGGCCGGGCGGCCGATCTGGACGATCTTGCCGGCCCGCATGATCGCCAGCCGGTCGGCAAGGCGGAAAGCCTCGGCGATGTCATGGGTGATGAAGATGATGGTCTTCTTCAGCATCTTCTGCAGGCGCAGGAACTCGTCCTGCATCTGGCGGCGGATCAGCGGGTCGAGCGCCGAGAACGGCTCGTCGAGGAACCAGAGTTCCGGCCCGACGGCGAGCGAGCGGGCGATGCCGACGCGCTGCTGCTGGCCGCCGGAAAGCTGATGCGGGAACGAGGCTTCGCGGCCTTCGAGCCCGACCAGCGCGACCATCTCGCGGGCTCGGGCTTCGCGGTCTTTTGCCGGCTTGCCCTGGATCTTCAGCGGGAAGGCGACATTGTCTAGCACGCTCAGATGCGGCAGCAGGCCGAAATTCTGGAACACCATGCCCATGGCATGACGGCGCAGCTCGATCAGTTCCTTGCCGCTGGCCTGAAGCAGGTTCTTACCGTCGAGCAGGATCTCGCCGGCGCTCGGCTCGACCAGGCGCGACAGGCAGCGGACCAGCGTCGACTTGCCGGAACCGGAGAGACCCATGATGACGAAGATCTCACCGGTCGCCACCTCGAAGCTGGCATCGACCACTGCCGGCAGATGCGCCTCCGCGCGCAGCCGCTCGGCCAGCGCATCGGGATCGATCACATAGCCGCGCGAGTCGAAATAGTAGCCCGGACGCCGGCCGTAGACCTTCCAGACGTTGCGGCAGGCAAGCTTTATCGGGCGCGCGGCGGCGTTCATCGGCAACTGCCCTCGCCTTGCCTGGTCCCGCTTATCGCGGGAGCCAGGCATTGATTGCCTTCGGCCCTTGCCAGGCACATCGGCGGATTATCCCTTGGCGGCGTCGAGCCAAGGCTTCCACACAGTCTCGTTCTTGTCGATCCATTCCTTGACGACGGCGTCGAGGTCCTTGCCCTGCTTGTCGACGGCCAGCATCATTTTCTCCTGCTCGCCGGCGTCCATCTTGAAAGCCTTGAGGAAGGCATAGGCCGCCGGCCATTTCGCACCGAAGCCTGACCAGACGATCTTGTCGACATCGGGTGGGGTGATGCAGTGCTCGTTGGTCTGCTCCTTGCAGGGCGGCATGGTGACCCAGCCGACGTCGTTTTCGGCGAGCGCATAATGCGGGCCCCAGAACATCATCACCAGCGGCTTCTTGGCGGCCTCCGCCGCCTCGAGCTCGGCCACCAGCGCGCCTTCCGAACCGGCGGGCACGGCGGTGTATTGCATGGAATTGTCGGCAATGATGGTCGCCGCGCGCGAGCCCCAGTCGGCGGGGTAGTCGAGGAAGCGCGCGTTGGGCGCGGTTTCCGGCGTCGACAGCGCCTGGATGCATTCCGGCTTGTTGAGCGCCGTCCAATCCGGCAGGCCGGGGCAGACCTTCTCCATGTATTTCGGATAGATCCAGCCTTCGCGCGTCTTCAGATCGAGCTTGCCGATATCCTCGATCTGCTTGGCGGCAAGCGTCTTGGGGTAGATGTCGCCGACATTGTTCATCCACACTTCCACAGAGGCACTGAGCGAGCCGTCGGCCAAGCCTGAGAATTGCGGGAAATTGCCGGCGGTGACGTATTCGACCTTGTAGCCGAGCTTTTGCAGAAGCTGCCCGGCGATATGCGTGGAGACATGCGCGCCCGTCCATTCAAGCATGGCGAGCTTGATCGGCTCGTCCTTGGCGCCGAGATCGGCGGTTTGGCCGGCCGTCGTTGCGGCGAGCACCAGCGCCAGGCCAATTCCGACATTTCTCAGTCTGTTCATTGTGTTCGGCATGATGGTTTCCCCTGTTCTGTTTTGGTTTGAGCTGAATTCCATCGTTGATGGCGAGGCCTCCGCAAACCTCTCTCTGCGCGCCCGGCCGCAGGACACTGTCGATCAGTCGGTGAAGCTTATGACGAACCTGCCTTTCGACTGGCCTCTTTCAAGCGCGGCGAGCGCGTCCGAGACTTCGTCCAGCCTGATGGTCTCGACTATGGTTTCGAGAGGTTGCTCCGCGTGCATGGCGACCAGCTCGCGCATCTCCTGCCTGGTGCCGACGCTGGTGCCGGTGATGACGACGCCGGTGGCCGTCAGCCATTCCTGGATCAGGGGCACCGGCTGGAAGACCATGGCGGCAGCGATGACCCTGCCGCGAGGGCGGATGCCCGCGAGCATGGCGTCCCAGGTCGCCGTGGTCGGCGCGAAGTTGATGCAGGCGTGATATTTTTCAGCCTTGGCGGCAAGGCGCGAAGAGAGGCCGGAGTCGGCGATTTCGGTTTCCGCCGCACCGTGGCGGCGGGCGATCTCCAGCTTCGCCGGATCACGATCGACCGCGAGCACCCTGACGCCGAGCCGACTGGCGATCTGCACCGCATAGAGGCCGAGGCCGCCGCAGCCGAAGATGACGGCGGTCTCGCCTGCCCTCAGCCCGGCCCGCTTCATCGCGCCGTAAGCGGTGATGCCGGCGCACATCACCGGCGCGGTGGTCACCGGGTCGACGGTCTCGGGCAACGCTACCGCGAACCTGGCGTCGCAAACGACATATTCGGCAAAGGCGCCGGGCACGTTCAGACCATGCGCCCGATGGTGCTGGCAGAAGGACTCGTACCCATCCAGGCATTCGTCGCAACGGCCGCAGGTGTCGTGGATCCAGGGGACGCCGGCACGATCGCCCAACGCCCAGCCGCTGACGCCGTCGCCGATCGCCTCGACGCGGCCGATGCCCTCGTGGCCCATGACGAAGGGGGAAGGCGCATGCGGCGGAACGCTCTCGCCTCGCCAGATGTGCACGTCGGTGTGGCAGACGCCGCAGGCCTGCAGCCGCACCAGGATCTGACCGGGGCCGGCGACGGGACGAGGCACGCTGGTAACGTCGAGCGGCTCGCCGTACCTGCCCAGGACCGCGGCCCGCATCGTTTGTTGGTGCGACGTCATCGATAGTCCGTAAGGCATCTGCTTGCCTTGGCAGCCTAGGCCTGCCAAAATTATATGACAATAGAAAAATTTGTTAGAGCGTACAAAAATTTCGTCGGATATACGAAACTCATGGCGACCAGGACAAAGAAACAAAGGACCCGCATCGAGGACATCAGGCGGGTCGAGCTGATCGAGGCGGCGCACCGGATCTTCCTGCGCGACGGCCTGAAGGGCCTGACGACCACCCGCATCTGCCACGAGGCCGGCATGTCGCAGGGCATCCTGACCTATTATTTCAAGGACAAGGACCAGGTGCTGTTCGAGATGGTGCGGTACGCCAATCGTGTCCTGATGGACGCGGTGGTGGTCAATCTGCGCCAGGCCGAGACCCGTTGGGATCGCCTGACGGCCATCGTCGACGGCAATTTTCCGGAGGAGAAGTTCGAGCGCAGCACGGCCAATGCCTGGATTTCGTTCTACGCGGAAGCGGCGCACAATCCGCGCTATGCCCGGCTGCAGGAGCTGTTCTACAAGCGGCTGCGGTCGAATATCGGCTCGGCGCTTTCGCCGCTGTGGTCGAGAGAGGAGATCGACCATTTCGTGCGCGGCTTTGCCGCGATGCTCGACGGGTTCTGGCTGCGGCGCGGTCATTCCGACGACGCCATCTCGCATCTGGAGGCGAGAGCGCTGCTCGTCGAATATTCGGAAAAGATGCTTGGCGCGGGCATGGTGTCGAAGCTGAAAAGGCTTCAGCTGCGGGCGGCCTGACGTTTTGGAATGCGTCGCCGTCTGCGACCGGTTACACGCTCTTTCTATCGGCGCGGGTTTCACCATAGGGCTCCGCCGGTGATCTGGATATTTTCCATGGTGATCCCCTTGGCGAGATCCGAGCAGAGGAAGACGGCCAGCGCCGCGATCTCGTCGGGCTGCAGCATGCGCCCCTGGGGGTTGGCCTTCCGGAACTCGTCCATCGCGTCCTCGACGCTGCGGCCCTTGCCTTCGCGCTCGACGACCTGCGCCACGTTGCGGCGCATAAGCTCGGTCTCGACCCAGGTCGGGCTGATCATCACGCAGGTGACGCCATGCGGGGCCCCTTCCAAAGCCACGCAGCGGGTCAGCCCAAGCAGGCCGGCCTTGGAGGCGCAATAGGCGGGATTATCCTTCCAGCCGACGGAAGCCGCCGTCGAGCCGATGTTGATGATCCGGCCCCAGCCGCGCTCGATCATGCCGGGCAGCACGGCTCGCGTGGTGCGGAAGGCGCCGGTGAGATTGGTGTCGACGATCTTGTCCCACAACTCGTCGGAATGGCCGCAGACCGGCTGCTCGGCCGTCGTGCCGGCGGCGTTGACGAGGATGCCGGCGGAACCGACGGCCGCCTCGGCCTCGGCAAAGAAGAGGTTGGTGAGCGCGCTGTCGCGGACGTCGAGATGCGCTGCGTGAACCTTGGTGCCGTGCGCCCCGAGTGCCGCGCGGACGCGCTCGATCTCGTCCGCGCCGGGATAATAGGCCGCGTCCGCCCTGCCTGCCTGTGGCGGCGCGACATAGGAGCCGACCGCGACATTGGCGCCTGCCTTGGCGAGCGCCGTCGCGATAGCGAAGCCCATGCCGGAAAAGCCACCGGTGACGATGGCGCTGCGGCCGGTGAGATTGGTCATCGCGGACGGTCTCCATATTCACACTGCAAGATAGCCTCCATCGACGACCATTTCGGAGCCGGTGACGAATTTGGATTCGTCGGAGGCGAGATAAAGGACCATGTAAGCGATATCGTTCGGCTCGCCGAGGAAGCCGATCGGATGGCGCGACAGCGCCTTGGCCTTCTCCTGCTCGAGCGTGCCGAGGTCGCGCAGATAGTTTTCCGTCTGCGGCGTCCAGATATAGCCGGGATGGATGGAGTTGCAGCGGATGCCGTAGCGCTGCTCGGCGCAATGCACGGCTACCGCCTTGGTCAGCGTGCGTACACCGCCCTTGGAGGCGCAATAGGCGGCAAGCTCGGCCTCGCCGATGATGCCGTCGATCGAGGAAAGGTTGATGATCGATCCGCCGCCGGATTTCTTCATCAGCCCGATACCTGCTTGGCAGCCGAGAAAGACGCCGTCGAGATTGACCGCCATGGTGCGCCGCCATTCTTCAAGCGACGTGTCCTCGACGTTTTTGGCGATGGCGATGCCGGCATTGTTGATCAGCACGTCGAGCCGTCCGAACCGCTGCTCGATCGCGGTCATGACGGCGGACCAGTCTTCCGGCTTCGACACGTCATGGCGCAGCGCCAACGCCTCGCCACCCGCCTCGACGATCTCGGCCGCCGTGTTGCCGGCGAGCCCCTCGTCGATGTCGCTGACGAGCAGCTTGGCGCCTTCCGATGCGAGAAGGAGCGACGACGCCCGCCCGAGGCCGAGCCCGGCCCCGGTGACCAAAGCGATCTTGCCCGCGACGCGGCCCATTACGGCATCAGCCTCCCTTGTCAGCTGGCTCCAGCGGCTTGCCCAGCCAGTCGCGATAAAAACCTTCGAGATCGGGTTCGAAATCATGCACGATCGGATAGCCGGGGGCGGCCGCCTCGACCTCGTGAAGCGTGCCGCATTCCGGGCAGATGAACTCGCGGATCTCCATCCATTCCGGATCCGGCAGGTCGCTGTTGGGGTAGATCTCTCGCAACGATTCCTCGCTGTCGCGCACGATGATCGCCGCCTTGAGCTTCCAGTTCTTGCGGTAGTCGCCGAAGGAATGACCGCATTCGCATTTCGTCACCCGCTCGTCGCCGCTCTGGCAGATGAAGAGGTGATCGCCGACGGGAAGCAGGATCGGGTCGCTCCAGCCGACGCGGTCCTGCAGCACCGCGACATATTTGAAGAAGCGGTCGTCGTCCTTGTAGGCGCTCATGATACGGCGCGTCTGCGGCCAGGGCAGCGTGCCGGCAACCAGATCGGCGATGACTTCCTTGCTGTATGAGGTCATGTCCTTACTCCACCCCGAAGGTCGATTTGGCGTCGACGTCCCAGAAGGCCGAAAAGTCTTTTGTGAAGCGCGGCGAAAGCTTGATTGCGCTTGCGTACATCTTCTGCACCTCGGGCGCGAAATCGGCCGCCTTCACCCGTTCGCGCTCCTTGGCGATCCATTCCGAAACCGGCCTGGCGCGCGCCAGGCGTTTTGCCCGCATCTCGGCGCGATGGCGTTTAGTGGCTTCGAGATTGGCGACCGGGAAGCCCTCTTCGTCCTCGTCGAGCACGATGCCGAAGATTCCTTCAGCCGCTTCCTTGGTGAGAAAGCCGTTCTCGACGTCCCAGGCGGTCTTTACGGGATCGCGCTCCAGCACGTCGCCGTAACCGCCGCCGCCATTGTAGGAGTGGGTGAAGACGTCGCCGGTCTTGTGCGGCGCGGTGATGTAGGGCCCTTCCAGCGTCACATGCTCGCCTTCCAGCCGGACCTCGAGTTCGGAGCGGTACGGGTTGGTGCCGGTGTGGTGCGCCAGCGGCGCGCGGTTTTCGGCAAGCTCGAAGATATTGCTGTCGCGGACAGCGCGGTGCTTCTGGCAAGTCGGCGCTGGATAGCCGCCGCACAGGCCGCCATTGTCGAAGACCCGGGAGGAATGCTCGGAGGTCACCAGCCGCAGATGGTCGGTCTTCGAGACCAGCCAGGTCGACAGGAAGGAACAGCCGCCGCGATATTTGCCGGCGCCGCCGGAATTGGGAACGATCGAGCGGCCGATATAGAGCATCGGCATATTCTGTTCCCATATCTCGATATTGCCCATGTCGGATTCCGGATTCCAGCCGACATAGGCGGTGTCGAGCCCGTCCTTGATGGCCAAGGCGCCGGAGCCGGCGGCGGCGCATTCGAAATGCGCCATGCCGAAGGGCGTGCCGTATTGGCTCTCTCCGCCCATCTCGATCATCGGGCTGTTGACCTGGCCGACAAAGGCCTCCTCGACGAAGCCGCGGGCGATGAAGGAGCGCGACAACAGCCGCTGGAAGACACCATAGGCAGGGAGCAGCAGCGCCCAGGAGGTGGCGGTCGCCACCATCTCGTTGTCCGGATTGGTCCAGGTGCCCTTGGGCAGCTTCAGCTCCGTCGCCATCCAGGCGCCGTCATTGACCAGGCCCTCGAAGTTCATGTGCTGGGTCAGCGTCACGAACATGCCGCCATCCATGCCGGCCGGCGTGCAGTTCATCGAATGGTAGCCCCAGGGCTGCGTGCCCTCGAAGTCCATGACGATCTTCCCGTCCGAGGTGATCTCCATCTCGATCGGGATGTTGTAGAGCCAGTCGGGATCGCCGAGCGGCTGGTAGCCGGGCTTGCCGGCGGTGACGTGGCCGTAGAATGTGTGGCCGCGATATATGCCCGGAACGGTGAGCTGGCGGGTGCGGGCGAGCTGGGCGCGGCGGCCCTCCTCGATGAACTCCTTCGACACCTGCATCCAGTAGTCGAGGCCGATCTCGTCGATCAGCGCCTTGACGCTTTCGCGCATGTCGATGCAGGAGGCGACCTTGGCCTTTTCGTCCAGCACCCAGTAGATCGGCATCCTGAGATTGCGCTCGCAGCGGATGACATAGTCGCGCCTGAGCTCGTCATTCTCGCCGACCTTTTCGGCGCAGACGAAGAGGCCCTCGGTGAAGCGCTCCTGCGCCAGCGCCACGTCGCCGCCCGGCGTGATGCCGCCGGCCTCCAGCTCGTGGCAGACCGCGCCCGCCCAGCCGACGAGCTTGCCCGAGTGGAAGATCGGCATCACGTCCATGACGTCCGGCACCTGCACGGTGCCGATGAAGGCGTCGTTGTTGGCGAAGATGTCGCCGTCGCGGATCTGCGGGTTCTCCTCGTAGCCGTTGCGGATCATCCATTTGATGAAGCGGCTCATCGTATGCACGTGCACCATGATGCCGTTGGAGAGCGCGATAGCGTCGCCTTCGGGCGTGTAGATGGCGACGACCATCTCGCCGACCTCACGCACGCCGGGCGAGGCGGAGATGCGGCGGGCCATCTCGCGAGCCGAGACGCAGTAGGCGCGCAGCTTGGTGTGCAGCGTCTCGAACTTCAGCGGATCCTGTTTGCGCAGCTCGAGCTCGGTGATGCCGTCATAGCAGCCGGTCTCGTCCATCAGCCGTTCGGATTCGATCAGCCGTTCGCGGATGCGGAGCGCGGAAGCGGGTTTGTCCAGCATGGCGTTCGCCCTCTCAAGCATGGGAGTAGTGGAGCAGCGTCCATTCGTCGACGAAGACGCGGTCCTGCGGATGGACGACGAGCGTCGTCGCCGAATGTTCGATGATGGCCGGGCCGATGACCTCATGGCCGGGCTGAAGCAGGTCCATCTCGTAGAGATTGGCCTTGTGCCAGCGGCCGCCGATATAGGCCTCGCGCATACCCTTGTGAGCCGACGCGGGGTCGGACTTGCCGAGCGGACGCCTGACCAGCATCGGCTTCACCTTGTCGGCGGTGGCGATCAGCCCGAGCTCGGTGATCGAGAAGCCGACCTCGCCATAGCGCGAGACGCGGTGGTTGACCTTGGCATAGACCGCCTCGAACTCGGCGACGACCTTGCGCATGTCCTCGGCCGAATTGATCGCCGACAGGGGCGCCATCACCTCGACGTCCTCGAGCTGGCCGGTGTAGCGCATCATCAGGAACGGCACGGTCTTGATCTTATCAAGCGCATGCCCGTCCGCGACCATCTCGTCGATCGCGGCCCTGGTCAGGTCGTTCCAGACGGCGGTGACCCTGGCGCCGAAGGCCTGCAGCTCATCGTCGCTTGCGCGGGCGCCGATGTCGATCTGCGTCGACACCGAATGGCGGCGCATGAAATCGGCGGTGGTACAGCCGAAGGCCGAGAAGGCGGCGGCGAACTGGAAGGTGATGATATCCTTGAAGCCGATGCCCCTGGAGCAGCCGGCGAGATGCAGCGGGCCGGAGCCGCCATAGGACAGAAGCGTGAATTCCGACGGATGGATTCCTTGCCCGGAGATGACCCGGCGCAGCGCGTTGTTGGCGTCGGCCTCCAGCATGTCGATCATGCCTTCGGCGGCTTCCTCGACGCCGACGCCGAGCACGCGGGCGCATTTCTCCTCGAAGGCTTTTCGCGCTTTCTCGACCTGCAGCACGACCTTGCCGCCAAGGAAATAGTGCGGGTTCAAACGGCCCAGGATGGCGTCGCAGTCGGCGATGGTGGGCTCGGTGCCGCCCTTGGCGAAGCAGATCGGGCCGGGATCGGAGCCGGCGCTTTCCGGCCCGAGCGAGACTTTTCTCGTCAGCGGATCGACCTTCAGGATCATGCCGGCGCCGGCGCCGATGGTGTCGAGATGCAGCGTCGGCACGTTGAGCTTGAAGCGGTCCATCAGCGGCTCGTTCTCGATCCGCGTCTGGCCGCGCGTGATCACGCCCATGTCGAAGGACGTGCCGCCCATATCCGAGCAGATCAGCGAGTCGTTGCCGATCAGCTTGCCGACATAGGCCGCGCCGAGGATGCCGCCGATCGGGCCGGAGATCATCGTCTCGTGCAGGCGCGGATGGTTGATCGATGTCAGGCCACCGAAGGAGAGCAGCGTCTGCACGCCATATTTGAAGCCGTATTTCTTCGAAACGTCCTCGATGCCCTTGAGCTGCCTGCGGCCGCGCGAGGTGGCGTAGGCCTCGATCAGTACCGAGTTCAGTCGCGACTGCTCGCGGATGACCGGACGCACCTCATGGCTGGTGTAGACCAGGATATCGGCGCCGGCGGAGGCGATCTCCTCGCGGCAGATCTCGGCGATGCGCTTCTCATGCGCCGGATTGACGTGCGAGAAGACGGTCATGATGCAGATCGCCTCGACCTTGTCGGCGATCAGCTTCTTGGCGGCGTCATGCACCTCGTGCTCGTAGAGCGGCAGGATGACGTCGCCGAACTGATCGATGCGCTCGGTGACGCCGTGGGTGCGGCGGCGCGGCACCAGCGGATCGGGATGATGGTGGGTGACCGCGTGCAGGCGGTCGGCGTAGGAATAATCCGCCCAGGCCTGCAGGCCGCGGCCCATCAGGATCATGTCCTCGAGGCCCTTGGTGGTGATCAGCCCGAGCTTGCGGCCGGTGCGCGACAAAAGCGTGTTGAGCATGCCGGTGCCGGAATAGAGCACGACATTGACGCCCGAGAACAGGTCCTGCAGCGAGATGCCCCAGGCGTCCGCCGCGTCCTCGGCCGAGGCGAGAAAACCCTCGGCCTCGTTCTTCGGCGTGGTCGCCGACTTGCCGATCTTGAAGTGGCCGTCCTGATCGACAAGGATCGTGTCGGTCATGGTGCCGCCGGCGTCGATGCCGATGACGATGGGGTTGGTGGTGATCTGGTCCACGGGTCGCCTTCCCTTGCCGAGAGTGACCACAGGCTAGATTCCCAGAGCCGGATCGCGCCATATGCCTAAAGACACAATGACCGCGCGGCTGGCTTCGCCGAGAAAAGGGCATGCGCATGGGCAATATCTGGGCGCCGCTGGCCAAGGCGATCGCCGCCACCGGCACCGACCGGCATGTCGACTGCCTGATCGACCTGATCGGCACCGACATCGCGCATGATCTGGTGACGGTGACGCGCTATTCGGCGACCAAGACGCCGGAATTCGTCAAGCACCGGCGCTTCTCCGACGAGATGGTGCGGCGCTATCTCGACAATTATTACGTCTTCGATCCCTTCTACGCCTCGTGGCGGCGCGAGCGGCGGCTCGGCATCATGCCGCTCAAGGGCCTTGCCGACGAGGAAGCCAAGCGCGGCCAGTACATAGCCGGCTTCCTGGCGCAGTCGGAGATCTGCGACGAGGTGGGCATCATGCTGGCCGATGGCGGCGACTGGTGCCTCGGCATCTTCCTCGATCGCTCGACCGTGTCGTTCAAGGACAGCGAGATCGCGCTGCTCACCGAACGGCTGCCGGTGTTCGAAGCCCTGCATGCGCTGGACATCAAGGCGCGCGGCAGCGACTTTTCCCGGACCTCGGAGCCGACCGGTCCCGGCGCATCACCGCAGCAGAAACCCAGAATACCGGAAAGCCTGTGGCCCGAGCTTTCATCGCGCGAGCGCGAGCTGGTGCAGCTCATCCTGGCCGGACACCCGACCGCCAACATCGCCGGGCGGCTCGGCATCACCGTCGGCACGGTGAAGAACCACCGTCGCCGCATCTATGAAAAGCTCGACATCACCACCGAGCGAGAGCTGTTCCTGCAATTCTTCCAGCACCGCATGGATGCCTAGACCGCGGGCGCGGAGTGGCGAGGATCGCGCAAGGCCAAGCATCGCGGGCCAAGCATCGCGGGTTGACGGAAATGTCCGGCTAAGGCAGATCGCTGAGAATTGGGCAGGGAACAAGGGCGGATGCAGGCCCGGAGTCGTTTCGACAATGCCGTCCGACGGCTGGAGCGGGGTTAGACTGGCTTGCGACGAACACTGATTGTCTGCCACGACCCGCCCTTTCCGCCAACGTCCGGCAGCGACCTCAGGAATTTCGGCAATGCCATGGCCGCTGCCGCGTTCGGCCCGGCTTGCCTGGCATCGCTCGTGCCGCGGACCAGCGAGGCACAACCTGACGGCCTGGACATCCGTCTGGTTGAGCTAGGCAACAACTCCGACAAGCGCGCGCCCTCGCTTGGCTGGCGAAGGGTCCGAGGCGAGAGCCGGATATCGCTTCCGATGCTGGCGCGCCTCAAGGCGCTCGTGCAGGACTTTCGCCCGGACACGATCGTCGTCGAAGGCGTTGCGCTGTTCAAGCTTCTAGCACCTCTGCGGCCGATGGCACGGCAACTCATCCTCGACATGCACAATGTCGAATCGGATCTCGCCGACCAGCTGCCGCGCAAGAAGAGCTGGCGGCCATTTTCCTCCGGTGTCAGGCCGCTCGAGAAAAAGGCTGCCTCCATCGTCGACCGGATCTGGGTCTGCTCGAAGCTGGACGGAGAGCGGCTGGAAGCGGTCGTCCACCCCCGAATTCCCGTTCATGTCGTGCCGAACGGCATCCCCCGCCCCGACGCGATGCCGAAGTCGCTGCCGCCACAGCCTGCCGTCTCCGGCGGCTTTCCACTCATCCTCTATGTTGGCCATCTGGGCTACGAGCCGAACATCGAGGCGGCCGAACGGTTGGCCCACGCCATCCTCCCGCGCATCCGCGAGAGGCTGCCCACGGCGAAGCTCGTTCTCGCCGGCCGTTCGCCCAAGCCGTCCGCTCGTGTCCTGGCAGGGCTGGACGGAGTCAGCCTCGTCGAGGACCCCGGCGATGTCAGACCGCTCTTGTCCGCCGCTCATCTCACCATCGTCCCGCTCGCCATGGGCGGCGGGACGCGCATCAAGATACTCGAAGCGATGGCCTGGGGGGTCCCGGTCATCGCGACGCCGCTGGCGGTGGAGGGCCTCGGCCTGATCGAGGGCGAAGAGGTGCTGTTGTCCGAGAGTGACGACGACCTTGCCCGCCTGGCGATCGAGCTCTGCCAGGACCGCGCCCGTATCGTCAGCCTGCGCGCCCGGGCCTATGACGGCGCATGGTCCCGGTTCGGGCCGGAAGCGATCCGAGATGCGGTGCGCCAAGGGCTGGGACCGGACGGCGCGGTCCGATGACGAAAGGATGGCCGACTTTCCGCCTGCTCAGTCGTGCAATTCCCTGGAAATCGGCGGGCCAGCCACAAAGTCGGAAAAGCTGGCCTCGAAGCCTTCGCGCTGCGGCGAGCAGCACATGACGCCGACATCGACGCTCTGCGAAGTCGGGAAATAGGCCAGCCGCACCGGTTTCCAATGGCCGTCCGCGACATCGCGATACTGGATGCGGATCGCCTCGGCGTGACGGGTCAGGCGGATCCGAAGGCCGTCCCGGTCCGCGGGAACGGCGACCAGCGACCAGTCGGACCTGTCATTGGTGACGACGACGGAAAAATAGGCGAGGCCATCCGTGTACTCGATGCCGGCCTTGATCCAGTGCGTTTCGCTCAGCCGCATCATCAGCCCGGCCTGGTCGTAAAGCACCTTGTAGTCGCCCTTTACGGTGACCTCGGCGCTGAAGTCGCCCGCGACCGGCCGGTAGAGGAAATGGCCGTTGTCGCGCCGGAAGCCGTAGAAGGTCTCGCGCCAGAAATCGGTCTCCTTGCCGGTGCGAACATGGAGCGTCCCGTCACTCAGCGCATGGTGCGGCGGCGGGTTGAGCCAAGTCATTCCGGCAAGATCCGACATCATCCGGCGAACGTATAGGCCGTCTTCACGGTGGTGTAGAATTCCATGGCGTAACGGCCCTGCTCGCGCGGACCGTAGCTCGAGCCCTTGCGGCCGCCGAACGGCACATGGAAGTCGACGCCCGCCGTCGGCAGGTTGACCATCACCATGCCGGCCTCGGAATTGCGCTTGAAATGCGTCGCGTGCTTCAGGCTGGTCGTGCAGATGCCGGAGGTCAAGCCGAACGGCGTGTCGTTGGCGACTGCCAGCGCCTCGTCATAGTCCTTGACGCGGATGACGTTGGCCACCGGGCCGAAAATCTCCTCGCGTGAGATGCGCATGGCGTTGGTGGAACCCAGGAACAGCGCCGGCCGCAAATAAAAGCCCGGCGTCTCGCGCTCCAGCCGTTCGCCGCCGAAGGCGAGCTCGGCGCCCTCCTGACGGCCGATGGCGATATAGTCCTCGTCCTGCTTGAGCTGAGTCTGGTCGACGACCGGCCCGATCTGCGTCTTGGCATCCAGCGCGTCGCCGATCACCAGCTTGTCCAGGCGCTCCTTCAAGGCGTCGACGAAGCGGTCATGGATGCCTTCGGTGACGATGAGGCGAGAGGACGCCGTGCAGCGCTGTCCAGTCGAGAAATAGGCGCCGTTGACCGCGCAATCGACGGCCACGGCCAGGTCCGCATCGTCGAGCACGACGAGCGGATTCTTGCCGCCCATCTCGAGCTGGAACTTGCGCATGTGCTCGACGCTTGCCGCGGCGACGCGTTTGCCCGTGCCGACCGAGCCGGTGAAGGAGATGGCGTTGACATCGGGGCTGTCGAGCATCGCCTGGCCGACCACCGAACCCTTGCCCATGACCAGGTTGAGCACGCCCTTGGGCAGGCCGGCGCGATGCAGGATGTCGACGATGGTCCAGGCGCTTTCGGGGACCAGTTCGGCCGGCTTGAAGACGATCGTGTTGCCGTAGGCGAGCGCAGGCGCGATCTTCCAGGCGGGAATGGCGATCGGGAAATTCCACGGCGTGATGATGCCGACGACGCCGACTCCCTCGCGCGTCATCTCGACGCCGACGCCGGGCCGAACACTCGGCACCATCTCGCCTGAAAGGCGCAGCGTCTCGCCGGCGAAGAAATCGAAGATCTGCGCCGCACGGATGGTTTCGCCGACGCCTTCGGCCAGGGTCTTGCCTTCCTCGCGGGCGAGAGATCGGCCGATCTCATCCTTGCGCGCCATGATCTCGTCCGAGGTCTTCTTCAGCACGGCGTGGCGGGCCAGCGGCCCGGAGCGCGACCAGGCCGGGAAGGCCGCCTGGGCGGCCGCGATGGCCTGTTTTGCTTCCTGCGGCCCGGCCGAGGCGTATTCGCCGACCACGTCGTTGGTGTTCGACGGGTTGATGTTGCGCGAGCCGGCCTCGCCCAGCCACTCGCCGTCGATCAGGTTCTTGCGGAGCACGGTCATCTTCATTTCCTTCGAGATTGGCTTCGAGATGGCTGGAGCGGCAAGGCGCCGGTCATTTGTCAGACAAATGATATACGCATTGTCCGCCGAAAGGTCTACCGGGCGCTTTCGATAAAGGTAGGCGCGCCGCGGTGGAAGTCCATCGGGCTTGTCCGCGACGACCTGTCACGACGCGGAGCCTGAGGGCATCAGACGGAAAACGACCAGAACAGGCAGGCCAGCGTCGCCGCAGCGAAGACGACGAAGAACAGGCTTCTGAGCAGGATGTTGCGGCGAAGCTCGTTCATGGTGAGATGCGCGGCGACGATCGCCACGACGAACAGGAAGCGCCAGTTGAGAAGCGCCCAGAGCACGTCATGCTGGCCGAGCGCCCAGCGGGCGAGAAGCGAGCCGACGATGGTGGCGAACAGCATGATCGTTGCCCAGAAGATCGCATCGGCGGCGTGGGTGAGCACGACGCCGGCGGCGCGGATGGGCAGGACCATCATCAGCAACGCGCTGAAGAAATAGATGGCGGCTATGGCGAGGAAGGACGCCGCATCGGCAATGCCGTCGAGGCGCTTCATGCCGAAGGCGCCATACGGATAGCCGTGTCTGGCGACCGCCAGCGAAAGCGCCATCAGCAAGGCGCTCAGAACCGTGACCAATGCGAATGTGCCGAGAGCCTTGCTCATGCCGTTCCCTGTCGATACGAATCAGCAGGAACGATTTTAGCTTACGAGGAAGCCTCGCATCGACCCGGCAGCTAGCCGATGCGGTCGCCGCTCTTCGGGTCGAACAGATGCAGCGCCGCCGGATCGGCGGCGAGCCGGATCTTGTCGCCCGGCTTCACGTCGCTGCGGCCCATGACGAAGACGCAGACCTGCTGGCTGGCCAGCCTGACATAGAACTGCGTCGACAGGCCAAGCGGCTCGACCACCTCGACCTCGGCCTTCAGCGCGCCGTCATCTACCAGCCGGATATGCTCGGGCCGCAGGCCGACGGTGAGCGCGTCGCCGTCCTTCAGCGGCAGGCCGTCCGGCAATCTGAGCTTTTGGCCGTCGGCGAGCATGGCATCGACCTTGCCGCCCTTGACGACCTTCGCCGGCAAGAAATTCATGCCCGGCGAGCCGATGAAGCCGGCGACGAAGGTGTTGGCCGGGCGATCGTAGAGCTCCAGCGGATGACCGACCTGCTGCACGCAGCCGTCATGCATGACGACGATACGGTCGGCCATGGTCATCGCCTCGACCTGGTCGTGCGTGACATAGACCGAAGTGGTCTTGAGCTGCTGGTGCAATGCCTTGATCTCGGCGCGCATATGAACGCGCAGCTTGGCGTCGAGGTTCGACAGCGGCTCGTCGAACAGGAAGACTTTCGGATCGCGCACGATGGCGCGGCCCATGGCGACGCGCTGGCGCTGGCCGCCGGAAAGCTGGCGCGGCAGGCGGCCGAGGAAGCTTTCAAGGCCGAGCCGCTTGGCGGCGGCGCCGACCCTGCCGTCGATCGTCGTCTTCTCGGCCTTCTTCAGCATCAGGCTGAAGCCCATGTTCGAGGATACGTCCATGTGCGGATAGAGCGCGTAGGACTGGAACACCATGGCGATGTCGCGGTCCTTGGGTGCGACATCGTTCACCAGACGCTCGCCGATGCGAATCTCGCCGCCTGTAACCTCCTCAAGTCCTGCGATCATGCGCAAGAGCGTGGACTTGCCGCAGCCGGACGGGCCGACCAGGACGACGAACTCGCCATCGGCGATCTCGAGATCGACGCCGTGCAGAATGCGCAGCGCGCCATAGTCCTTCTCGACATGTTGCAGCGTGACGGAAGCCATCTTTTATCCTTTGACCGCGCCGGCGGTGAGGCCGGTGACGAGATAGCGTTGCAGGAAGGCGAAGAAGACGCAGACCGGGATCAGCGCCAGGATGGACGCCGCCATCATCTGCCCCCAGTCGACCGCGAACTTGCCGATGAAGGTGAGCAGGCCGACGGCGAAGGTCTTCTGCTCGTCGCTGGAGATCAGCATCAGCGCGAACAGCAACTCGCTCCACGCGGCGGTGAAGACGAAGCCGAGCGTCGCGCCCATGCCGGGCAGAGTGAGCGGCACGATGACCCTGCGCATCGCCTGGGCCCGCGTGCAGCCATCGATCATCGCCGCCTCCTCCAGGTCCTTCGGTATGCCGTCGAAGAAGGACTGCATGAGGAAGGTGGCGAAGGCGGTGTTGAAGGCGGTGTAGATGATGATCAGGCCGGTCAGGCTGTTGGTCAGGCCGAGATCACCCATGATGCGGTAGATCGGCGGGATGACCATGACCAGCGGGAAGGTCTGGGTCAGCAGAAGCAGGATGGCTAAAGTCGCCTTGCCACGGAAGGTGAAGCGCGACATGGCGTAGCCGGCGAGCGTGGCGATGACCGTCACCAGGGCCGCCGTCGACACCGAGACGATGACGCTGTTCAGGAAATAGCGCGGGAAATCGGAGGCTTCGAGCACGGTGGCGAAGTTCTGAAAAGTCATCTCCGACGGCCAGAAGGTGATGCCTTCGGAATAGAGCAGGCGCTCGGGCGTCACCGAGATCTTCAGCGTCCAGAAGATCGGGAACAGCGCGAAGGTCACATAGGCGGCGATCGCGGCGTAGAGGCCGATGCCGCCGGCGATGCGCGAGGAGGTGGAGCGACCGGCGATCATCAGACATGCCTCACAAGCGTGCGGCGGATGGCGATCAGGCCAATGGCGTAGGCGATCAGCAGCACCAAAAGCAGCACAGCAACCGCGGACGCATAGCCCTTATCCAGCGACTTGAAGGCGCTGACATAGATGTAGACCGGCACCGTGCTGGTCGAGCCCGCCGGCCCGCCCTCGGTCATGACGAAGATCAGGTCGGCGAAGGTAGCGATCCAGATGGTGCGCAGCATGACGGTGATGACGATGGTCGGCGCCAGGAACGGCAGCGTCACCTTGGTGAAGCGCTGCCAGGGTGAGGCGCCGTCGATGGCCGCCGCCTCGTGCAGTTCGGAGGGGATCGACTTCAGCGCCGCGAGCAGCGTGATGGCGAAGAAGGGGATGCCGAACCAGATGTTGGCGACGATCGGTCCCCACATGGCGGTGGCGGGGTCGGACAACACATTGGTCGGCTCGGCCTTCAGCCCAAGCGCGAAGAGCCAGTGCGGCAGCGGCCCGATGATCGGGTTGAACAGCCAGGCCCAGGTGAGGCCCGACAGAAAGGACGGCACCGCCCAGGGCAGGAACACCACCGCCTGCACTATCCTGCGGCCATAGAAGGGCTTGTCGAGCAACAGCGCCAGGCCGAGCCCGAGGAAGAACTGGAAGAACAGGCTGGCGACCGTCCACCACAGCGTGTTGATCAGCGCCTGGCCGAGCACGGCGTCGGAGAGCATCGCCTGATACTGGCCGAGCCCGACATATTCCGATTTGAAGGCGGAGAATTTGCGGAAGGAATAGCTGATGCCGATGATCAGCGGCACCAAGAGCACCACGACCAGCAGGACGATAGCCGGCGAAAGATAGAGCCATGGCTCGATCGCCGTCTTGCTCAGCCGCTTCTTGCGCGGCCGGGCGGCAGATCGGATTTCGGACACTGCGTAGGTCATAAGTTCGGCTCTACGGGTGATGGGTGATGCGGCGTAAGCGACAGCCCCTTCTCTCCGTTCAACGGAGAGAAGATACCGGTTCACCCTACGTAGCTGCAGCGCAGCTGCTGCGTGGGAGGGCAGGCGGATGAGGGGCGCGAACTTACGAAGGTATGGCGCTGCCCCTCATCCGGCCCTATCGGGCCACCTTCTCCCCGTAAGCGGGGAGAAAGAAAGGAGTGTCACTTCTTATTTTTCGCCAGCCAGGCCTGCTGCTCCTTAGTCAGGAACGCCGCCCATTCGTCGGCCACCTGCTTGGCCGGCTTCTGGCCGAGCAGCACTTCCTGGAAATTCTTGATCGCCACCTGGTCGACGAAGTTGCCGAGGTTTTCCAGATGCGTCGGCGGCGTCACCATTTCATATTTGGAGCTGTCGCTGAGCTCGGTGAACCAGCCCTTGAACTGCTCGGTCTTGAAATGGGCGTCCTGGTCGGCGCCGTTGTGGATCGGGATGACGCCGACTTCCTTGGCCCATTCCAGATTGTCCTTGGGCGAGAGCAGCGTCGCCATCAGCTTCCAAGTTTCGTCCTTGTGCTGGGAATTGGCGAACATCGCCCAGCCGGCATAGCCCAGGGTCGGGTAGGATTTGCCGCTCGGGCCCACGGGGAGCGGCGCGACGGCGAAGTCGTCGGCGCTCATCTTGTCGGCGATGCCGAGCAGCGCGTCCGGGTCCTGGTTGAGCATGGCGCAGGTGCCGGAATAGAAGCCGGTCACCGTCTCGTTGAAGCCCCAGCTCACGGCGTCCTTCGGCGCCAGGCCGTTCTTGTACATGTCGGCCAGCATCTGCAGGCCCTTGACCGAGCCCTCGTCGTTGATGGTCGAGGTGCCGTCGTCGGTGAAGTAGCCGCCCTTGCCGTCGGCGATGTTCATGAACATGTGCATGCCGTTGAAGGCGCCGGGACCGCCGCGCAGGCAGTAGCCGTATTTGCCGGGAATGGCCGAAATCTTCTTCGAGAACTCGACGAACTCGTCGAGGGTTGCCGGCGGACGGTCGAGGCCCGCTTCCTTGAACAGCTTCTTGTTCCAGAACAGCGCGTTCACATAGTAGCCGTAAGGGATCATGAACTGGGTATTGTTGACGGTCGAGCCGAACTGCTTGGCGCGGTCGCCCAGCGTCTTGGCGTCGTCCCACTTAGCCATGTAGGGGCCAAGATCCTCGAGCTGGCCGTTATTGGCGTAAAGTCCCATCCAGCGCTCCGGCATCTCGACGACGTCGGGCGTGTCGCCGGCCTGCACCATGGTGAGGAATTTTTCGAATGCCTGGCCCCAGGGCAGCGAGACGAGCTCGACCTTGATGCCGGGATTGGCCTGCTCGAACTCGGCAATCTGCTTCTTGAGGAATTCGGTGCGCGGCGGGCTGGTGATGACCTCGACCATCTTGACGGTGGTATCGGCGAGCGCGCTGCTGGCAGAGATCGCCAGGCCGGCGACGGCGGCAAGCATGAACGTCAGTCTTTTCATGTTCGGAACTCCCATTTTGAACACCTTATTTTTTTGACTTCCCGAAGGCCTGGGCGATGTCTGCCCAGAGGTCCTCGATATTTTCCAATCCGACATTGAAGCGGATGGTTCGGGGGCTGACGCCGAAGCGCGCCATCGAATTGAGACCCGGCGTCTGCTCGAGCGAGGCCTTTGCCGGCACGACCAGGCTTTCATGGCCGCCCCAGCTGACGCCGATGCGGAAGAGCTTCAGCGCATCGACGAAAGCCGGAATGTCGACATCCTCCGTGACTTCGAAGGAGAACAGCCCGGCATAGCCGGCGAGCGTCTTCTTGCCGGGATGGTTGGAGTAGGCGGGGTGATTGACCCGCTCGACCTGGCCATGCGCCTTGAGCCGCTCGGCAAGGGTCAGACCGCTCTTCATGTGATGCGGCAGTCTCAGCGGCAGCGTGCGCAGGCCGCGCAGCAAAAGCCAGCCCTCGAAGGGCGAGAGCTTGCCGCCGAGCGAGGAGTAGGTCTGCTCGTTGATGTGCCTGATATGTGCGGCGGAGCCCGCCACGACGCCGGCGACGGTGTCGCTGTGGCCGCCGAGATATTTCGAGGCCGAATGCAGCACCAGATCGACACCGTGCGCGATCGGCTTCTGGAACACCGGCGTGGCCCAGGAATTGTCGATGGAAGTGACGATGCCCTGTTCCTTCGCCAGCCGCGCCAGATGGGCGATGTCCTGCAGCTCGAACATCATCGAGGTCGGGCTTTCGAGGTAGAGCAGCTTTGCGCCAGGCAGCGCCGCCGCGACCGCGTCCGGATCGGAGCCATCGACATAGTCGACCTTGATGTTGAGACGCGGAAACAGGCGCTCGAACAGACGGTAGGCGTCGCCATAGCAGTTGCGCACGGCAACGATGCGCTCGCCGGCGCCGACGAAGGCGAGCACGGTGGCGCTGATCGCGGCCATGCCGCTGGAGAAACCGCGCGCCGCTTCGGCGCCTTCGAGCGCGGCGACGCGCGCCTCGAACTCCATCACCGTCGGATTGTCGCCGCGCGAATAGATCGGCTGGCGGCGACGACCGGCGAAGGTATCGGCCATGTCGGCGTAATTGTCGAAGGTGAACAGCGAGGTCTGGTAGATCGGCGGCACCACCGCGCCGCCGGGGAACGGATCGTCATGCGCCAGAAGCGTCGCCGCCTCGCCGAGATAGTCGCTGGCCAGGGAAGCCGGGTCGAAGCTTGTGGGCTGCTCGTTCATTTGCGGTCCGAAAGTTTGAGGTTGGCAGCACCGCGCTTCAGGTCGTCCTCGACGGTGGCGATGAGCTTCAGCGCCTCGGCGCGGGCCCCCTCGGGGTCATGCGCGGCGATGCGGTCGAAAATGGTGCGGTGGTAGGGAAAGCTGGCGTGGCCGAAATCGCGCACGCCGAGCGGATGTTCCCAGAAGCGATGGAACAGCTCATACATGGCGGCGATGATCTGCTCGAACAGCGGATTACCGGAGGCGCGGAAGATCGCCTGGTGGAATTCCCAGTCCTCCTCCGAGGACATGCCGTCGCGGGTGCGGAAGGCCTCTTCCATGATGTCCAGCTTGCGCTCGATCTCGGCGAGCTCGGCCTTGCCGGCGCGGATGGCGCAGAGCGCGGCGGCCTCCGCCTCCAGCGCGCGGCGAATCTCCAGCGTGGACATCAGGCCGGCGAAATCGTTGCCGCGGGCAAGCGTCAGCGGCATGTGCAGCATGTCTGGCGAGACGGCGGCCTTGAGATAGGTGCCGCTGCCCTGCCGCCGCTCGACGAGACCCAGCCCTTCCCAGCGCGTCAGCGCCTCGCGCACCGTGTTGCGGCTGACCTTGAGACGCTCGGCCAGGATACGCTCGGTCGGAAGTTTTTCGCCGGGCCCCAGCGCCTCCTGCCTGACGAAGCCCGCCAACGCCTTCAGCACCGCGTCATCGCGGGCGGTCGTCTGGATGGGCGGGAGGCTGTCTGTCACGCCGGCGGGACCTAAAGTGGTTCAATGGTCCAACCAATTTCTGCACAGGCCGAATTGAGAGTCAACAACCGAAATCGGGGGCAGAACCGAACGGCGCGGAGATGCGCCATTCGGTCCGATCGGCTCAGAGCGGTTCACCGTTCACGGAAACCACTCTATCTCTTCGTTTTGACGCAGTTCCGAACGGAGGCTGCGGCGAAGTCGCCGAGCCTGAGCGTTTCATACTTTTCCTGGAATTGCTCACATCTAGCCGCGGCTGCGCGCCGGCGTGGCGGCCGTGCGGGCGCCGCGCCAGCGGGCGAACATTTCCTCGCGAGCCCGCCGCGAACCCGCGAGCCGCTCTTTTGCCTGCGCCAGGACAGCCGGCGGAGCCTCGGCAGGCGTGCCCGACCGGAAAGGAGGAGCCGGGGCATATTCGAGCGAGAGCTGCACCGTTTCGGCTTCGGCCTGGCCGAGGAGCCTCGCAACCAGCGCCAGGCCGAAATCGATCCCCGAGGTGACACCGCCGGCGGTAATCAGCCTGCCGTCCTCCACGATTCGCGCATCGACGGGCACCGCCCCGAACTCTTCAAGGAAGTCATGCGCATACCAATGTGTCGTCGCTCGCTTGCCCTTGAGCAGCCCAGCCGCGCCGAGCACCAGGGCGCCGCTGCACACCGAAGTGACATAACGCGCCTGCGCCGCGCGCTCCCGCACGAAATCGAGGACCGCCTGGTCCTCCAGCAGCGCGTTGACGCCTCCTCCGCCCGGAACGCACAGCACGTCGAGAGGCGGACAATCGTCGAAGGTCACGGTCGGGTTGAGGGCCAGTCGCGTCGACGACATTACCGGATTGCGGTCCTTCCAGATCAAATCCACCTCGGCGCCCCTTGCCGATGCCAGGACCTCGTAGGGGCCGGTGAGGTCGAGCTGCTGGACGTTGGGGAACACGAGGATGCCGAAACGAAGGGTCATGGAAATCTCCGCAGGTTGACTCCCGGCAATCTAAGGCATCATGCTTTGGCGCGATCGCCAATCATCCCTCGTTTCCGGCCAAATCAATGCACCGCATCGAAGTTCTTGCCTATCCCGACGTCCAACTCCTCGACGTCAGCGGGCCACTTCAGGTCTTCGCCAGCGCCAACGACTTCATGCTGCAGGCAGGTGAGCCCGCGGCGTACGAGGCCGTGGTCGTCGCCGCTTCACCGCGGGTGAGAACGTCGGCAGGTCTCGTGCTCGAGACCGCGGCGCTCTCGCCGCCCAATGCCGAGATCGATATGCTGATCGTGCCAGGCGGGTGGGGCGTCAACGCGGCCTGCGAGGATCCCCAGCTCGTCCAGTGGATCATCGGCCGCTCGCGCGGCGCCAGGCGAACGGCTTCCGTCTGCAGCGGCGCCATGCTGCTGGCGACGACCGGTCTCCTCGATGGCCGTCGCGCGGTCACCCATTGGGGGCGCTGCGCGGAATTCGCCCGGCGATTTCCTGCGGTCCGCCTCGAACCCGATCCGATCTTCATTCGCGACGGCAATGTCTGGACGTCCGCCGGCGTGACGGCGGGAATAGATCTGGCCCTTTCCTTCGTCGAGGCCGACCTTGGCCGGCGCATGGCGCTTGCGGTGGCGCGCGAGTTGGTCGTCTTCCTGAAACGCCCAGGCGGCCAGGCGCAGTTCAGCCAGGCACTCAAGCTGCAGGATGGCGATGGGCGCTTCGACAAGCTGCATGGCTGGATTCTGGAAAACCTGGGCAGCGACCTTTCGCTGCCGAAACTGGCCGAACGCGCCAATATGAGCCCGCGCAGCTTCTCGCGGCACTATCGGGAGGCAACCGGTCGGACACCCGCCCGCGCGGTCGAAGAGATCCGCATCGAGGCCGCACGACGGATGCTGGAACAGGGACTGGCCGTGAACCAGACGGTCCGGCGCTGCGGCTTCGGCTCGGAAGAGACGATGCGACGCGGCTTTCTACGCACCCTCGGCACCAACCCGCGTGATTACCGCGAGCGGTTCTGACCGTGCCTTCTCGCGCCAGCCGGCAGGGCTGGCCGCCGTCACACGCCGGAACTCACGGTTGAAATTCGATTTGGTCTGGAAGCCGGATTCCAACATCACCGCTGTCACTGACATATCGGTATCACGCAGTAGCCGGCAGGCTTCGGCAATGCGGAAATCATTGATGTATCGCGAAACGTTCTTGCCGGCCAGCCGGTTGACCGCGCCGGAAATCTGGCGGGCAGGCACACCGGCGCGGCGTGCCAGCCGCGACAATGTCAGGTTCTCGTCACGGGAGAGTTTCTGCTCGACCAAAAGCTTGTGGATCCGGTCGAGGACCTGGCGGTCCTGCGCCGTCGCGTATGTAGCTGCAGCCTCCACGGCGGCAACGGGCTCGGCCCGCGCGCGAGCGGCGACTATAGCCGTCAGGCCGATGAGGAGCAGGCCGAGAAAATTTGCATTGCTGACCAGGAAGGCTGCGTTCTTGCCCCTGCTCCATTCGAAATCCATGAAGACCGCGAAATCGAAGAAGGCCGACAGACAGAGCGACAAGGCGGCAATGACGAGCGCCCGATGCGCGGCGACCGCACCGTCGAAGCGCGCCTCGTCCAGCGCATCGGGGCCGGCGCGGCCAAGATCGAGCACGGCCAGTGCATAGCCGACAAAAATCACGATAAGCGCAGGATCGATCAGCCGCGGGGCCAACGGCAGCAATGCCAGAACGAGAGCAGGCGGAGCCGCATGCAGCCAGCGGAAGCCGTTTGCGTCCCCGGTGCCGCGATGAATCAGGCTGCGAAAACTTGTCAGCACCAAAGGCGGCAGGCAACTTGCCACCACAGGCAGCACATAGCGCAGCGCCGTTATGTCGTAGCCCCAGCGCAGGCCGATGAAGACCGATTGCAGGGCGCACAGGCCAACCAGGGCGAGGAATGGCCGACTTGGCCGCTCGGCGCGCAGCATACGGCCAAGCAGGATCAGCAGCAGCAGGGCAACGACGAAAGGCAGCGGAACGAAAATCACGGCAGTCTCGAGAGCAATCGACTGCCGGGATAATGGCCCAGATCGCGATCAAGAACGACCTCGATCGCGATCCAGGACGCGCAAGAAAGGCGTCATCGGCAAATCATCGCCCGGCCTTTTCGACCAAGCGAGGTTTCCCATGACGCTTTCCCGTATCCTCTCCGCCGCCGCGCTTGTGGTGGCGACCGTCGCACCGGTGCATGCCGCCGAAGTCGGTCTGCGCGAAATTTCAATCGCCGCGCCGGAACGCGGCCGCGATCTCCAGGTGTTCGTCTGGTATCCGGCCGAGGCCGGCGGCGAAGCCATCGTGCTCGGCGACAACAAGGCTTTCAAGGGCGTGCCGGCCTTCAAGAATGCGCCACCGCTCGAGGGGCGCTTTCCCTTGGTCGTGCTGTCGCACGGGTCAGGCGGGCGCGTGCAAGGCATGGCCTGGCTGGCGACGGAACTGGCCAGAGCGGGCTTCATCGTGGCCGGCCCCAATCATCCCGGCACGACCAGCGGCGACTCGACGCCGGCCGAGACGCCGAAATTGTGGGAGCGCACACAGGATCTTTCGGCCGTGATCGACGCGATGACGGCCGATCCGACATGGGGCAGCGTCGTCGACGGCGACAGGATCGGCGTGCTCGGCTTTTCGCTCGGCGGCGCCGCGGCGATGGAGATTGCCGGCGCCCGCGCCAGCCTCGACGCCTATGCCCACTATTGTGACGAATACAAGAAATGGGACTGCGCCTGGTATGCGGGCGGCATCGGCTATCGCAACGACGCGGTCGTGCATGTCGACAAGCTCGACCTGCGGACGATCGACAAGGCACGCTTCGACCAATCAAACCTTGACCCCCGTGTCAAAGCGGCCGTGCTGGTCGATCCCGGCCTTGCGCCGGCCTACGACGCCGCGAGCCTTAAGGCGATCACGATCCCGATGGATTTCATCAATCTCGGCAGTGTCGATACGATCCCCGAGGGGGTGATTGCCGACAAGCTGGCGGCGCTGACGCCGCGAGGAACTTATGCCTCCGTCAACGGCGCCATCCATTTCAGCTTCCTGCAGGAATGCAAGCCAGGCGGCGCCGAGCTGCTGAAGGACGCGGGTGAAATCGACCCTATTTGCGCCGACGGCGGCAGCCGGTCACGCGCCGAGCTTCACGCCGAGCTGATCGGCTTGATACGGAGCGACCTGCAGCGGACCCTCAAGGACCCCATGTGAGTGCACGGCGGCCTGGCCGAGCTCGGTCAGCGCGTAGATGCCGCGCTCCGCCCTGGCGAACCAGCCATAGTAATTGTGCAGCAGGATGCTGGCCGCGCGCGGCGAAAGAGCCTTGAGGTCGCGCGGCCGCTTCGGGCCGTCGGCCATGGCGGCGGCGCAGGCGATGGCCTCCTGGCGGTAGGCGGTCATGATGGGCTTTCGCCGCGTGCTGCCGCCGATGGACGGGTCGCCCTTGCGGCGGTGATGTTCCTCGACCAGGCGCGAGCGGCGCCTCGGGTCGCGCCGGGGCGGCACGGCGGCCGGGCTGAGCAGCAGCTCGACCTTGCCCTTTCCGTCGACCGCCAGCAGGCCGAAGCCAAGCCGCCGGCAGAGCGCGCGAAAACGGCGGTCGTGCTCGCGGCCCTTGCCGCGCGCCGACATCCGGGCGGCGAGCCAGACTTCGTCGCAGGCCGCCGCGCGATCGACGCCCTGCAGCACGAGTTCGAGATTGAACTGCAGCTTCAGCTCGCAGATGACGACCACGGGCGGCTCTCCCTCGCGCAGCCCGACGATGTCGCAACCGCCGACTTCGCCCTTGACGGTGAAGTCCAGGCTCTCGAGGAACCGCTTCACCGGGGCATAGAGGGATGTTTCCTGCATGGCAAAGGCATAACCGATTCGCGGCTAACCGACCCAGCACAAGCAGGTGAGATTTCCGCCGCTGTTCGGCGGATCCGCTTGCGGACCGACGGCTGACAGACCAAAGCGCGTCGCGATCTTTCAGGTTCGCTCCCTGCGCTTTAGGTTTACGCATGTCTTTGCCCCGAAACCGGTTCCCACTTTCGGGAGACATGCTTTAGCGACGACCAGCTGTTGGAAGAGACGGCATTGGATCGATCCGAGGGGAAGTTCCTGTCGATTGCCGAGCAGGCTCCGTGGATTATTGCCTGGCGAACGAGCCTGAATAGGTTTGGCCGGCAAGCGCATAGGTGGCGGCCAGCGTTCCGTCGGGCTGCATCGTAAAGGTGGCGTCCGCGCCATTCGGCAGGCGCCCAAGCTTCAATGTGTTTCCGACAATCCTGCCGGCGCCGTCGGCGACCCCCGGCTTGTAGTCGGCTACATCACCCCAGGCATAGCTGACCGTCACCTGACCGCCGAAAGAAACCGTCAGCACGGCCAGCTTGCCTTCATACATGCCATCCAGCCGTCCGGCCCATATGCCTGAAAATGCGGCATATCTGGCCGGAACGCCCTTGCCGGGAGGCGTGATCGCCACGGTTTGGTCCAAGACAGCCAAATCGGGGGACGCAGGCGCCGCGACGACAGCCGGAGCAGGTTGCGGCGGAGGAAGAGGCGTCGTCTCGGGAGCCGACTGGCAGGCGGCGAGCGCGAATGCCGAGAAGCCGAGCATGAGATAAGGACTGTTTGGTGGAGCCAATCGGAATCGAACCGACGACCTCTTGAATGCCATTCAAGCGCTCTCCCAACTGAGCTATGGCCCCACTCCCGGCAGTCAGCCGGCGCCGTTTCCGGCGAAGAGATCAGGCGCGGCTGGGAACCGCGCCGTCGTTTAGTGCTGGCGGCTTCTAGCGCCGCCTTCGGTCAAGATCAAGCCTTGAAAGGCCGCTTTTTCGTCACAGGCCAAAATGGCCGGCAAACGATCAAAATCAGACCTCGTCCTCGTCGTCGCCGACGCCGATCATGTCGGAGACGTCGTCGTCCTCTTCCTCCTCGTCGGCAAGGAAGGTGTCGTCGTCATCGTCGCCGAGATCGACATCATCCTCGTCATCGTCGAGATCGGGCAGATCGTCGCCGCCGCCCTTGGTCTCCTCGTCCGCGTCCTCCAGCGAGACGATTTCGGCGCCTTCCTCCTCCTCGGCGTCGATTTCCTTTTCGGAGACGTCCTCATCCTCCTCGATGGCGGAGATCTTGCCCTCATCGAAATAGGAGCGCGGATAGCTCTTGCCGGTATAGGGCGAGACGATCGGGTCCTTGTTCAGGTCGTAGAATTTCCGCCCCGTTTCGGGGTCGACACGCTTTGTGCCAAGTTCAGGTTTTGCCACGGCAAGCCTCGTCAAAAAAAGAATGGTCCCCTTAACCGCAGTTTTCCGTGCTGTCAAAGCCAAAAGACATGTCCCGAAAACCCGCTTTTCAAAGGCCCGCACGAGGGGATGACCATTGCCGCGCGCCGTGATACGAGACCGCCGCAAACATGACGAATTGGGCCGGCCAGCCGGCATTTTCATTTGGAAGACACGAATGTCTCACGCTGCCGCCCCGAAGCCGGCCACGGCCCGCAAATCTCCTGCCCTTGCCGGCACGGCGCGAGTGCCGGGCGACAAGTCGATCTCGCACCGCTCCTTCATGTTCGGCGGCCTCGCCTCCGGCGAGACGCGCATCACCGGCCTGCTCGAGGGCGAAGACGTGATGCGCACCGGCGCCGCCATGAAGGCGATGGGCGCGCATATAGAAAAGAAGGGCGCCGAATGGGTGATCCGCGGTACCGGCAACGGCGCGCTGCTTCAACCCGAAGGCCCGCTCGACTTCGGCAATGCCGGCACCGGCTCGCGGCTGACCATGGGCCTGGTCGGCACCTATGACATGGAGACGACCTTCATCGGCGACGCCTCGCTTTCCGGCCGGCCGATGGGCCGCGTGCTGGAGCCGCTGCGCCAGATGGGCGTCCAGGTGCTGAAGGCGGCGCCGGGCGACCGCATGCCGATCACGCTGCGCGGCCCCAAGCACGCCGCGCCCATCACCTATCGCGTGCCGATGGCCTCGGCCCAGGTGAAATCGGCGGTGCTGCTTGCCGGACTGAACACGCCGGGCATCACCACGGTGATCGAGCCGGTGATGACGCGCGACCACACCGAAAAGATGCTCAAGGGCTTCGGCGCCAATCTTACCGTCGAGACCGACGAACGCGGCGTGCGCCACATCTTCATCGAGGGTCAGGGCAAGCTCACCGGACAGACGATCGCCGTGCCCGGCGATCCGTCCTCGGCCGGCTTCCCGCTGGTGGCCGCCCTCATCGTGCCGGGTTCGGATATCGTCATCGAGAACGTGCTGATGAACCCGACCCGCACCGGCCTGCTTCTCACATTGCAGGAAATGGGCGGCCGCATCGACGTGCTCAACCCGCGCAATGCCGGCGGCGAGGACGTGGCGGATCTGCGCGTGCGGTATTCCGACTTGAAGGGTGTTGCCGTACCGCCGGAACGCGCGCCGTCGATGATCGACGAATATCCGGTGCTGGCTGTCGCCGCGAGCTTCGCGGAAGGCGAGACGCTGATGCAGGGTCTGGAGGAATTGCGCGTCAAGGAATCCGACCGGCTTTCGGCGGTTGCCAACGGGCTCAAGCTCAACGGCGTCGACTGCACAGAGGGCGAAGCTTCGCTCGCCGTGCAGGGCAAGCCAGGCGGCAAGGGGCTGGGAGGGCATCCGAACGGTCAGGACACGACCGTGAAGACGCATCTCGACCATCGCATCGCCATGAGTTTTCTGGTGATGGGGCTGGCGACGGAAAAGCCGGTGACCATCGACGACACCAACATGATCGCGACGAGCTTTCCGGAATTCATGGGATTGATGAAGGCACTGGGCGCGGAGATCGAGTGAGGGTGATGGCAATCGCAAACTTGGGAGATTGGCACCCAACATCCTTCCCGTCGTCATCCTGGGGCGGAGCAAGGAGCGAAGCGACGTGGCGCAGACCCCAGGATCCATGCCGTGACGCCAACGCGCTGCAACGGTGCAGAATTCTGGCTCGCAGCATTCTTTGGCTAATGTCACGGCATGGATCCCAGGGTCTCCGCTTCGCTCCGCCCTGGGATGACGAAAGGGTGAGGCTTTGTCGCCACGCCAACGAAGCGATGGCCCACCAATGACCCACACCTTCACCATTGCCATCGACGGCCCTGCGGGCGCTGGCAAGGGCACGCTGGCCCGCCGGCTGGCCGACCACTATCGGCTGAACCTGCTCGACACTGGCCTCACCTATCGCGCGGTGGCGCATAAGCTGCTGGAGCTCGGCCTGCCGCTCGACAATGTCTCGGCGGCGGAAACCGCGGCGCGGCAGGTCGACCTCTCGAATCTCGACCGCACGGTGCTTTCGGCGCATGCGGTGGGCGAGGCGGCCTCGAAGGTCGCGGTCATCCCCACCGTTCGGCGCATCCTGGTCGAAAAGCAGCGCGAATTCGCCAAGGCGCCGCCGGGCGCGGTGCTCGACGGTCGCGACATCGGCACCGTCGTGTGCCCGGACGCCGACATCAAGCTCTATGTGACGGCGAGCGCCGAGGTGCGGGCGCAGCGCCGGCTGGCCGAGATCGAGAGCATGGGCGGCAGCGCCGAATTCGCCACGATCCTCGCCGACATCGAGCGCCGCGACGAGCGCGACATGGGCCGCGCCGACTCGCCGCTCAAGCCCGCCGCCGACGCGCACTTGCTTGATACCAGCGAAATGGCTATAGAGGCCGCGTTTCTGGCGGCGATGGCGATCGTTGACGACGTCCTGGCCAAGAGAAACAGGGCCTGATCCGGGTCTTTCCTCGTGCTTCCGTTGCCGGAGCCGACGAAAATACCCATATCGGACACGAACCAGCCTGCCAGCATTCTTCATGCGCCGGACTTGCCGCTAAAAGCGGCCAAGGGCTTTTCAGCCCGGAACGCCGGCAGGCTCTCGCAACGCTAACCCACGGCGCCCGCTTCGCTCGTCATGCGGAGCACTCCAGGAGAAACAATGTCAGCTGCAAATCCCACTCGCGATGATTTCGCGAGCATGCTCGAAGAATCATTCACCGCCGGCCATTCCGGCGAGGGCCAGGTTGTCCGGGGCACGATCACCGCGATCGAAAAGGACATGGCCATCATCGATGTCGGCCTCAAGGTCGAAGGCCGCGTGCCGCTGAAGGAATTCGGCGCCAAGGGCAAGGACTCCTCGCTCAAGGTCGGCGACACCGTCGAAGTCTATGTCGAGCGCATCGAGAACGCGCTTGGCGAAGCCATGCTGTCGCGCGAGAAGGCTCGCCGCGAGGAGAGCTGGGTGCGCCTCGAAGAGAAGTTCACCAAGGGCGAGCGCGTCGAAGGCGTCATCTTCAACCAGGTCAAGGGCGGCTTCACCGTCGACCTCGACGGCGCCGTGGCGTTCCTGCCGCGTAGCCAGGTCGACATCCGTCCGATCCGCGACGTCTCGCCGCTGATGCACAACCCGCAGCCCTTCGAGATCCTCAAGATGGATCGCCGCCGCGGCAACATCGTGGTGTCGCGCCGCACCGTGCTCGAGGAGAGCCGCGCCGAACAGCGTTCGGAGATCGTGCAGAACCTCGAGGAAGGCCAGGTGGTCGAAGGCGTGGTCAAGAACATCACCGACTACGGCGCGTTCGTCGACCTCGGCGGCATCGACGGCCTGCTGCATGTCACGGACATGGCATGGCGCCGCGTCAATCATCCGACCGAGATCCTCAACATCGGCCAGACGGTCAAGGTGCAGATCATCCGCATCAACCAGGAAACCCACCGCATCTCGCTCGGCATGAAGCAGCTCGAGTCGGATCCGTGGTCGGATATCGGCACCAAGTTCCCGATCGGCAAGAAGATCAAGGGCACCGTCACCAACATCACCGACTACGGCGCGTTCGTCGAGCTGGAGCCGGGCATCGAGGGCCTCATCCACGTTTCGGAAATGTCGTGGACGAAGAAGAACGTGCACCCCGGCAAGATCCTGTCGACGACGCAGGAAGTCGACGTCGTGGTGCTCGAGGTCGATCCGGCCAAGCGCCGCATCTCGCTCGGTCTCAAGCAGACGCTGGAGAACCCGTGGGAAGCCTTCGCGCGCAACCATCCGGTCGGCAGCCAGGTAGAGGGCGAGGTCAAGAACAAGACCGAGTTCGGCCTGTTCATCGGCCTGGAAGGCGACGTGGACGGCATGGTGCACCTCTCCGACCTCGACTGGACCCGTCCGGGCGAGCAGGTCATCGAAGAGTACAATCGCGGCGACATGGTCAAGGCGCAGGTGCTCGACGTCGACATCGAGAAGGAGCGCATCTCGCTCGGCATCAAGCAGCTGGCCCGCGACACGGTCGGCGAGGCGGCGAGCAGCGGTGAGCTGCGCAAGAACGCCGTCGTCACCTGCGAGGTCATCGCGGTGAAGGATGGCGGTCTGGAAGTGCGGCTGGTCGACAGCGGCCTCGAGACCTTCATCAAGCGCTCCGACCTTTCGCGCGACCGCGACGAGCAGCGCCCAGAGCGCTTCACCGTCGGCCAGAAGGTCGACGCCCGCGTCATCGCCTTCGACAAGAAGACCCGCAAGCTGCAGGTCTCGATCAAGGCGCTGGAAATCGCCGAGGAGAAGGAAGCGGTCGCCCAGTACGGCTCGACCGACTCCGGCGCCTCGCTGGGCGACATCCTGGGCGCGGCGCTGAAGAAGCAGGGCAACTAAGCCGCTTCGTCGACACTGAAAACGAAACCCCGCCGGAGCGATCCGGCGGGGTTTTTCATTGCACGTTGATCCGTGAGGTCAGGCCCGGCCGTAGAGCGGCACCAGCGTGCCGCTCATCGCCTGGTTGGCGGGCGAGGCGAGATAAGCGATCGCTTCGGCGGCTGCCTCCAGGCTGACCCATTTGGTGAAATCGGCATCGGGCATGTCGGCGCGGTTGGCCGGCGTGTCGAGCGTCGAGGGCGCCACGGCGTTGACGAGGATGCCCTTGTGCTTCAGTTCCTCGGCCATGGCCTGCGTCATCGCGGCGACCGCCGCCTTGCTGGCGGCATAGGCGACCATGCCGGCTCCACGCCTGGGATCGAGCCCGGCCCGCGCGGTGACGTTGACGATGCGCCCAGCGGTGCCCGACGTCAGCATCGAGCGTACCGCGGCGCGGCCGCAAAGGAAGGCGGTGCGGGCGTTGGTGTCCATCATCTCGGCGAAAGACGCCGATTCGATCTTTTCCACCGGCGCCATGGTGAAACCGCCGGCGAGGTGGATCGAAGCCCAAAGCTCCGGAACCTGGTGGTAGAAGGCCTCGACCTTGGCGGAGTCCGAGAGATCGACATTATGCGCCAGGTGGACACTGGCATGGGCCGCGTAGGGAAAATGCGGCGGAGCCGAGGCATGGGCATTGGGCACATGGCAAATCGCTCCCTGCTCAAGCAACCTGCCGACAACCGCGCCGCCGAGCGCCCCAGTGCCGCCCGTCACCACGACATGCCTGCCGTTAAGCGTTTCCGTCATATTTCGACTGCTCCTGTCGTATTCTTATGGTTATGCCGCCCCAGCGTCGAACGTCGCGCCTTTCGCGCTGTCACTCAATTGAAATATCGACATGGCTGCGTCCCTTCTTTGCATGCGTCGGGCTGCCGCGTGTGACGTCACGCCGCTGCGTTCCGGCTGGATGGAAGGCTGCCAAGATCTTCAGTCGATGGTGATTTCGATGACGCGCGGCTTGCCCGCCGCTCGCGCGCGCTTCAGCGCCTCGGCGAGGCCGCCGACCCCGGTCAGCCGCTCGGCTTCCATGCCATAGGCCCCGGCGAGCTTGCAGAAATCCGGCGGCGCCGGCGACACGCCGACCGGCTCGACGCCGACATCGAGCATCGAGGTCTCGATCTCGCGATAACCGCGATTGTTCCAGACGACGAAGATCACGGCCGCCCCGGTATCGAGCGCCGCGCCCAGCTCCGGCAAGGTGAACTGGAAGCCGCCGTCGCCGGTGAGACACACGACCGGCGCCTCGGGCACCGCAAGGGCGGCGCCGATCGCCGCTGGGGGGCCATAGCCCAGCGCGCCAAACCCCGTCGCCGCATTGAACCAGCCGGACGGACGGTCGTGGTCGTAATAGAGGTTGGCGGCGTAGATCGGCTGCGTCGAGTCGCCGACAATGATCGCGCCGGGCAGCGCATCGCGGATCGCCTCCACCGCGTGCACCTGCGCCAGATAGTCGGGCTTCAGCTCGGCAAGCGCCGCCGCTCTCGCCGCTGCGGCGCGGGTCTCGCCGTCCTTCGCGGCCACATGGGCTGACCCAAGCTCGGTCAGCAGCGCGCCAAGCGCCTCGGCGCAATCGGCCTGGATTCCGACCGTCACCGGACGGCGGGCGATCTGGTCGGCGCCGATGTCGATGCGGATGAGGTTCGGCGGCAGCACGAAGCCGCCGTCGCCATAGCCGTCATAGTCGGTCGGGCCGAATTCGGTGCCGGCGGCAATCACCAGATCGGCGTCGGCCATCAACGCGCGCACTGCCCTCAGGCTCGGGCTTGCCGGCACGCAGAGCGGGTGGCGATGCAGCAGGCCGCGCGCATTGGCGGTCTCGATGACCGGAGCGCCCAATGCTTCGGCGAAGCGCCTTAGCGCCGCATCGGCCTTCTTGGCGCCACCCCCGGCGAGAATGAGCAGCCGGCGGGATGCCTGGATCAATTTCGCAGCCTCGACGATCGCCGCCGCTGCCGGAGCAGGCGGCGCAGCGTTGCCGAGCACCGGCGCGAGCCCCTCGGCGGCCTTCACCATGACGTCGGTCGGGATCTCGATATGGACCGGACCCGGACGCGATGAGGAGAAAACGGCGAAGGCACGCGCCAGCGCGCCGGGCAGTTCCTCGGCCTCGGTGATGCGTTGAGAGAACAGTGCCACCTTCTCCATCATGCCGCGCTGGTCGGGCAATTCGTGCAGGAAGCCCAGTCCCTTGCCGAGCGTGTCGGTGGCATTGACGCCCGAGATCACCAGCATCGGCACCGAATCGGCGCGCGCCTGGCCCATGGCGGTGATGGTGTTGGTGAGGCCAGGCCCGGTGATGACGAAGGCCACGCCCGGCCGGCCGCTGGCGCGCGCGTAGCCGTCGGCCATGAAACCGGCGCCCTGCTCGTGACGCGGCGTGACGTGGCGGATCCTCGAGCGCGCCAGGCCGCGATAGAGCTCGACGGTGTGTACGCCCGGAATGCCGAAGACGGTGTCGACACCATGCGCCTCGAGCAAGGTGATCAGCGCTTCGCCGACGGTTGTCATTGCTCTTCTCCCTTTGGGCGGATCACCGTTTAGCGGAAACGGTGATCAGCTCTATCTCTTCGTTTCTGGCGCAATTCCGGACGGAAAACCGCTTCTCACTTTTCCTGGAATTGCTCTAGCGGCGCGAGGCCGAGTTCGGCCTCGACGGCCTTGATGCCGATCGCCGCCAATTCGCCGGGCGAGAACATCTCGCCGGCCAGGCAGCCTTCGATCCAGAGCCCGTCGATGATCGCATTGATCGCGATGGCATGGCGGCGCAGCTGGCTTGCATCCGGCTTGCGCCGTTCGGCGGCGAGCACTTCGGCCACCACCGCTTCCACCTCGTTGCGAAAGCCGAGATAGCCTTCGCGGTGGGCGCGGGCGAGCGTCGGATCCGCGCCGGCACGGCCGATGAAGGTCGCCCAGAGCGAAAACACCCGCTGGTCGATGATCGGCGCGTTGAGATTGGCCGTGACGAAGGCCGCAAGACGCTGGCGCGGCGAGGCGTCTTCCATGATCAATGCCGCTTTCGCCTGCTCGGTCATGCGGCCCATCAGTGCGGCATAGGCTTCCTGCAGCAAGTCTTCCTTGCCGGGGAAATAATGGCGGATCAGCCCGGCAGTGACGCCGGCGCGCAAGGCGATGGTGCGCAAGGTGGCGCCCTGCAGGCCATATTCCGCCACGCAGTCCAGAGTCGCTTCGATCAGATCCTGCCGCCGCCGCTCCTCGCCCTCGCGACGGAACTTCCGGCGCGCATTCATTGGCGCAGGATCGGCCGCGTCAGGCATGTCGGCCCGCCCTCGCAGGCGATGCAGAGCGCATCCGCATCGAATACCTCGACCGTGCAGCCGGCGGCTTCCATCGCGGCTTTGGTCTTGGGAAAGCCTGCAACGGCAATGACCTTGCGAGGGCTGGTCGGCAGCACGTTCAAGCTGAGGCCATTGGAAGCGGCGAACTCTTCGGCGTCGCCTTCGACCAGCCGGATGCCTCGCGCCTTCAGCATCTGGTAGAACGGGGCCGGCAAAAGCGGCGGATAGACCAGCGCGAGGTCGTCGGCCAGCGGGCTGATCACCGACATCAGATGCAGGCACGCCTCTTCGCCCTGCCATAGCGGCAGATCGAAGCCGTAGACGGAAATGCCCAGCGGCGTCAGCAGGTTGGAAACCTGCTGAATGCCGTGCTGGTTGGAACGGACACCGCGGCCGATCGCCAGCGTGCGGGCATCCACCCATACACAATCACCGCCTTCGACCTGGCCAGGAGCCTCGACGCGGCCGAGGATCGGAATGCCCAATCTTCTGTAGGTTTCCTCATGCAGGGAAGGCTCCCTGGCGCGCAATGGCTTGCCCATGGACAGGATCAGCGCGCCGCGGTCGGTCATCAGCGACGGGTCGTGCGTGAATACCGAATCCGAAAGGCCGTCGGCTTCATCCTCGATCCATTCGATCTCGGCGCCGGAAGCCGCCACCAGTTCGGCAAGGACGGCGTGCTGCAATGCCGCTTTAGCCGGGTTGAACCCCGGGCCATAGTGCCATTGATCTCTGTCGGCGTCGCGCATGGCGTTGGCCGCCGACCGCATCAGCACGCGCCGCAGCGGCGCCGCCATGGACTGTGATCCGAAAGCGCCCATCGATGCCCTTTTTTGGCTGAAAAAAATCGAAAAAATTTCATGAGAGGCTATTTATACACTTGCACAACAAGGCCGCAAGTGCCGTAATGGGCGGGATTGACGGGCTCGCTCTGTCGGGTCCATGCTGAAGTCTGGAGCAGGCAGTGCAGCGTGTGTTGATTAGCCGGATGGACGTTCGACGAACTGCCTTCGACCATCTAGAGGTCGCCCGGTGAGTGCGGCGGGAGCCGCCGCGGTCCTGTCCGGCGAGGCGCAAAGCGGCGCCGCCGAAGCCATCCATGTCGAGAACCTGCACAAGAAGTTCGGCCAGCTGCATGTGCTGAAGGGCGTCTCGCTGTCGGCGCGCGACGGCGAGGTGATCGCCATCATCGGCGGCTCGGGTTCGGGCAAGTCGACGCTGCTGCGCTGCATCAACTGCCTGGAAAACCCGACCAGCGGCATCATTCGCGTCAACGGCGAGGAGATCAAGCTGAAGGCCGACAGCCACGGCCACACGGTTCCGGCCGACCGTAAGCAGATCGAGCGCATCCGCTCCCGGCTCGGCATGGTGTTCCAGAACTTCAACCTGTGGAGCCACATGACGCTGATCGAGAACGTCATCGAGGTTCCGGTGCACGTGCTCGGCATCAAGCGCGACGAGGCGATCGCCCAGGCCGAGAAGCTGCTTGCCCGCGTCGGGCTGGCGGAAAAACGCGACGTCTATCCGGCGTTCCTGTCGGGCGGCCAGCAGCAGCGCGCGGCGATAGCCCGGGCGCTGGCGATCAATCCGCGCGTCATGCTGTTCGACGAGCCGACCTCGGCGCTCGATCCGGAGCTGGTCGGCGAAGTGCTGAAGGTGATCGGCGACCTGGCGCGCGAGGGGCGCACCATGGTGCTGGTGACGCATGAAATGAAGTTTGCCCGCGAGGTCGCGACGCATGTCGTCTACCTCTACAACGGGCTGGTCGAGGAGGAAGGTCCGCCGGAACAGCTGTTCGGCGCGCCCAAATCCGAAAGGCTCAAACAATTCCTCCGCAACGTCGGCTAAGGCCGGCGTCAAGCGGAACGAAAAACCGGGAACAACAACAAACTGGGAGTACTGAAATGAAGACTGTTCTCAAGACCTTCGCAGCGGCGCTGCTCTTCGGCGTCGCCGCGATGGGCGCGGCCAAGGCCGATCAGGTCAAGATCGGCGTCGCCGCCGAGCCCTATCCGCCCTTCACCTCGCCGGACGCGACGGGCAAGTGGGTCGGCTGGGAAATCGACTTCATCGACGCCGTCTGCGCCGAGGAGAAGCTCGACTGCGTCATCACGCCCGTAGCCTGGGACGGCATCATTCCGGCGCTGACCACCAAGAAGATCGACCTCATCGTCTCCTCGATGTCGATCACCGACGAACGCAAGAAGACGATCGACTTCTCGGATAAGTATTACAACACGCCGACGGCGATCATCGGGCCGAAGGACCAGAAATTCGGCGCCACGCCGGACGACCTCAAGGGCAAGACCATCGGCGTCCAGGTGTCGACGGTGCACGCCGTCTACGCCAAGAAGCACTTCACCGGCGCGCAGGAGATCAAGGAATACCAGACGCAGGACGAGGCCAATAACGATCTGGCGGCCGGCCGTCTCGACGCGGTGCAGGCCGATTCCATCGCGCTCGGCGAATTCCTCAAGACCGATCAGGGCAAGGCCTGCTGCGACCTGAAGGGCATGGTCGCTCCGGACGACGAGGTGCTCGGACCGGGCGTCGGCGCCGGCGTGCGCAAGGAAGACACCGCGCTCAAGGAAAAGATCAACGCCGGCATCAAGGCGATCCGCGCCAACGGCAAGTATGACGAGATCTCGAAGAAATATTTCGACTTCGACATCTACGGCGGCGCCACGCAGTCGAACTAATCTCTCCGAATGAGCTCCGGGGCATGGCCAGCGCCATGCCCCTAGCCCAAACCTTGCCACGCGTGCCTGCCGCTGAACGCTGCCGTCGGCGGTTGCCACTAATTCGGGGGCGAAACTGATCGACGCCTTTCTTCCGGCCTCGGCGGCCGGCATCATCGAACTCCTGTCGCCCGTGCCGCCCGGCTGGGGCGGCACCTTGCTGGTCGGATTGCTGCATTCGATCGAGATCGCCATCGGCGCCACCTGCCTTGGCCTTTTGATCGGCACCGGCGGCGCCTGGGGCAAGCTCTATGGCGGACCGGTCACGCGCGACCTGCTCGCCGTCTACACCACGGTGGTGCGCGCCGTGCCGGAACTGGTGCTGATCCTGCTGCTCTATTATGCCGGCACAGACCTCATCAATCAGGTGCTGACGGCGATGGGCTACCAGCGCGTCGACATCAGCGGACTGGCGGCCGGCATCTTCGTGCTCGGCGTCGTCCAGGGCGCCTATTCGACGGAAGTCATCCGCGGCGCCATCCTGTCCATCCCGCAAGGCCAGATCGAAGCCGCCCGCGCCTATGGCATGCCGCCCGGCCTGATGCTGAGGCGCATAACACTGCCGGCAATGCTGCCCTTCGCCATTCCAGGCCTCGCCAATCTCTGGCTGATCGCCACCAAGGACACCGCGCTGCTTGCCGTCGTCGGCTTCTTCGAACTGACGCTCGCGACGCGGCAGGCGGCAGGTGTCACCAAGGCCTATCTGATCTTCTACCTCGCCGCCGGCGCGCTTTATCTGGCGCTGACGCTGTTCTCCAACCTGATCATCGGCCGCGTCGAGGCCTGGTCGCGGCGCGGCATGCCTTCCGTCAAGGAGGCACGCTGATGTCGACTGAGGCGACCGCGATCAACATGGCGGCGCGTGCCTCGCTCTGGCTCAAGCCGCACCGCATCGTGCTGATCCTCATCGCGCTGGCATTGGTCCTCTGCGCGGCCTTCTTCATGCGCTGGGACTGGCTGCCGCAATATTGGCAGATGGGGCTGCTCGGCATCTGGCGATCGCTGTGGATCCTCGTCGTCACCTGCGCGCTGGGCTTCCTGCTGGCGGTGCCGCTCGGCCTGGCGCAGGCCGGCGGCCCGTTCTGGTTCGCGGTACCGGCGAAGGTGTTCTGCACGATCATCCGCGGAACGCCGCTGCTCCTGCAGCTGTGGCTGCTCTATTACGGGCTCGGATCGCTGTTTCCGCAATATCCATGGATCCGCGAGTCCTGGATGTGGCCCTATCTGAGGCAAGCCTGGCCCTATGGCGTGGTGGCGCTGACCTTGTCCTTCGCCGGCTATGAGGGCGAGGTGATGCGCGGCGCCTTCGCCGGCGTTCCGAAAGGACAGTTGGAGGCGGCCCGCGCCTTCGGCATGAGCCGCTTCAAGATCTTCCGCCGCATTTGGCTGCCGCAGGCCTTCTTCCGCGCGCTGCCGACGCTGACCGGCGAAACGGTGCTGCAGCTGAAGTCGACGCCACTGGTGGCGACGATCAGCGTCATCGACATCTTCGCCGTCTCCTCCAAGGTGCGGCAGGACACCTATCTCACCTACGAACCCTTGCTGCTGCTGGCGTTGATCTACATGACGATCACCGGCATTCTCGTCCTGATCTTCAGCAGGATTGAGGCGCGGATTCCGGTCAAAATCGGGTAGTAGGGGAGTAGGGGAGTAGGGGCATATGCGCTAAGATAGCTTTGGCATGGCTTGAAATTTGCGTTTTCGCGGTGGCTCACGCCAACGATGCCGCAAGGCATGGAGATTTTGGCGCAAGCTTGCCAAGCGAGGCTGAGTAAAGATCGCTGCGATCAGCGAGGCGACGATCTGGCGGGTGGCGCGCCACAGCAGCGGGCGCCCGTCGCTCAAGGGGGAGAGACACCCAACTCCTGCGAGAGGGGTTCGGTCACAAGCGCGATGAGGAAGTGGGCAAGAATCCAAGGCTTTGCGATCCTTGGGTCTTTGGCGGGAGGCGCGCGCAGCCCGATCAGGCTCTTCAGACGCTTGAAGGCGAGCTCGATGCGCCAGCGCATGCGATAGAGCTTGAGAACCGTGCCGGCGGGAAACTCCTGCCGGTCAAGCGAGGTCACAAGGATGACGAAGCCGGCCGCAATCAGCGTCTCGGGTCGAACCTTGTTGCCCTTGGCCTTGGCTTCCTTGTTGATTTTGCGCCGCGCTTCTTGTGCCGCTGCCTCGGATTTGCGCAAGGCGATCAGGCGCATCTTCACAGGCTCGCCCTTCTTGAGGGCCAACCGGACAGGCGTTTCGAAGACTTCCTCGCGGCGGCTCTCCAGGTAGCCGATGAGATCGAACGCCTTGCCGTTGGCGTCGAGCCATCGCGCATTCTTCCACGACGCGCGCACGACAACGTCGCCGCCTTGCGCCATGACCCTTGCGATCCGCTCGGCCTGCAGATAGGCGCGGTCGCCGATGCGGATCTCGCCCGCCACCACCGGCACGCGGTCGATCAGCTCGGCCTCGCTTTGGTCGGTGATCTCGAGGAAATCGAACTGCTCGCGCTCAAGCTCGAAGGCGCAGTGCATGCGCCAAAGGCCATTGTTCTTCTTCTCATGCGCACCGGCCTTGGCAACCGCCGTCGCATCGAGGATGCGGATCAGCCGGCCCTTGGCCAAGCCTTTTTCCTCGCGCTTCAAAAGATGCCCAATCAACTGCTGCAGCCACGGCCCTGCATTGCGCAGCCGGCCGAGCAAGGCCACGTCCGAGATGTCGGCAATCCCGCTCGCCGCCGCCCAGGCCACGACGCCCCGCATGCCCACCTTGCCAAGGCAGTAAGCCAATGTCAGGCGCAACAGATCGCACGCCGACCGGATACCCCGCGGTCGCAGGAACGCCTTCGTCTCGCGCGCACTTCCTGCGATCAACTCTTCGCCGCCGAGAAGCGCAATCGTCTCGGCCCAGCCGTCATCAACAAGTGATTCGTGTGTCATCCTCAGCGTAGAATCACAACCGATTCCGCGCTGCAACACCTATCTTAGCGCCTATGGGAGTAGGGGAGTGTTCAGCCACGATCCGCATTCACATTTCCATCCCCATTCGATATTCGCTCCATAATTTCCCCCTACTCCCCTACTCCCTTATTCCCCTACTCCCTTGGGACAGCCACAATGCAACTCACTCTCGACCAGGCAAGAGGCCTATGCCGGATGGCAGCGCTCGGCGCTGGCGCCAACGAAGAGGCGGCGCAGTCGCTGACCGCTTCCATCATCGCCGCCGAAGCCGAGGGACTGTCGACGGTCGGGCTCTCGCATTTCATCGACTATCTGGAGGCGCTCGAAGCCGGCCGCATCGACGGCAACGCCGATCCGGTCATCACCAGGCCGGCGCTCGCCGTCTATCTTTCCGACGCGCGCGGCGGCCTTGCCCATACCGGCTTCGACCGCACGATCGACGATCTCGCCAAGGCAGCAAGGCTGTTCGGCGTCGCCGTCTTCTCCCAGAGGAATGCCTATACCTGCGGCGCGCTCGGCTATTTCACCGGGCGGCTCGCCCAGCTTGGCCTGGTCTCCTTCGCCGCCACCAACGGGCCGGCGGTGCTGGCCGGTTCCGGTTCGGTCAAGCCGGTCTATTGCACCAACCCGATGTCCTTCGCCGCGCCGGCCGCCGATGGGCCGCCGCTGATCATCGACCAGTCGTCGAGCGCCACCGCCTTCGTCAACATCCGCAAGGCGGCCGAGGACGGCGAGAGGATTCCGGAAGGCTGGGCGCTGGACGCCAGCGGCAATCCGACCACCGATCCAGCGGCGGCGATGAAGGGCGCGATGCTCGCCTTCGGCGGCCAGCGCGGCGCCAACATCGCGCTGATGGTCGAGGTGCTGGCGGCAGGCATTTCCGGCGCCAACTGGTCGCTCGACGCGCCATGGTTCTCCGGCGGACCGGACAGTCCCGGAACCGGACTCTTCGTTTTGGCCATCGAGCCCAAGCTGCTCGACCCGGACTTCGAGCAGCGCATGAAGGATCAGCTCGAGCGGCTGCGGCGGCGCTACGGCGTGCATATTCCCGGCCGCGCCCGCGCCGAGGCCACGGAAAAGGCGACGGCGCGCGGCTTCGACGTTCCCAAGGCGGTCGTGCAGCGCATTTCCGAATTCGCCCAGCGCTATTCGCCAGCCTGACCCAGGCATCGCCCGCAACGAGGCGCGGAATTTCCTGCGCGCCGTTGAACCTTTTCCCGCCCGGCAACGACCCATCGGCGGCACCCCACATCGCAGGCCGCAGAGGGTGGCTTGGGGCAGCGGCTTGCGGTTGGCGGCGCCGCGCCGGGCGTCCAGGGCCGGGGCGGGCGTGAGTGCTTCACGCCGCCTTGATACCGTCTCAGGTCAGGCCGCCTCGTTGGATCCTGTTTCGGCGTGGGCACTGCCCGGAAAACCCCGCTTCGGCGGGGTTTTCTGCGTTCTCTGCTCCGTGCGCCGGCCCTGCTCTTTCTCGCCTCCTTGGCGGCGGCTGTCATTCGGCCGATGCATATCGGCAAGGCGTTCCGGCAGCGCTCAAAATTGGGGGCCGGCGACACCCGGTCGCCCTTTGCCTTTGGCGCGAAACCGACTATGAACGCCTCTAGCCAAGCCCCATGTCCTCGGGAAAGCGCGCCGGAGCCAGCCATGACCGAAATCCTGCAAACCCCCAAGCTCGTCGTCGTCTTCGGCGGGTCCGGCTTTGTCGGCCGTCATGTCGTGCGGGCGCTCGCCAAGCGCGGCTACCGTATCCGTGTCGCTTGCCGGCGGCCCGATCTTGCCGGCCATGTGCAGCCGCTCGGCAATGTCGGCCAGATCCAGCCGGTGCAGGCCAATGTGCGCGTGCGCTGGTCCATCGACCGCGCCGTGCAGGGCGCCGACCATGTCGTCAACCTGGTCGCCATCCTGCATGAGACCGGCCGGCAGAAATTCGGGTCCTTGCACGAGTTCGGCGCGCGCGCCGTCGCCGAGGCCGCCCGCTCGGTCGGCGCCGGCCTCACCCATGTCTCGGCGCTCGGCGCCGATTTGCGTTCGCCGTCCGGCTATGCCCGCACCAAGGCGCTCGGCGAGAAAGCGGTGTTCGAGACGATCCCCGATGCCGTCATCTTCCGTCCATCGATCAATTTCGGGCCGGAGGACAGCTTCTTCAACCGCTTCGCCGGCATGGCGCGCTACTCCCCCGTTCTGCCGCTGATTGGCGGCGGGCAGACAAAATTCCAGCCGGTCTATGTCGGCGACGTCGCCGAGGCGATCGCGCGTTCGGTCGACGGCAACGTCAAGGGCGGCCAGATCTATGAGCTCGGCGGCCCGCAGGTGCTGACCTTCAAGCAATGCATGGAAGAGATGCTCGCCGTGATCGACCGCAGGCGGCTCCTGGTGCCGGTGCCGTGGTGGGTGGCGAACCTGCAGGCCTCGATCCTTCAGCTGCTGCCCAATCCGCTGCTGACCAAGGACCAGGTCCTGCAGCTGCGCGAGCACAACGTCGTCTCCGAAACCGCCGCCAAGGCGAACCGGACGCTCGGCGGCCTCGGCATCCAGCCGCAGGCGATCGCGACGATCCTGCCGAGCTATCTCTGGCGCTTCCGCGCGGCCGGTCAGTTCCAGCAGCGCCGGCCGATCGCCGATCGATAGCAAACGCGCTACCGTTTGTTTTGCGCAATTCCGGACGGAAAACCGCTACACACTTTTCCTGGAATTGCTCTAGCCGCGTCGGGAAACCTGCATCGGCAGCCCGCCCTGCGGCTGCGTGGTCAGCTTCTGGACCGGCCAGGGCTGGGTTTCGGCCGTCACGTCGAAGCGGAAGCGCGACAACAGGATCGCCAAAGCGATGATCGCCTCCTGCATGGCGAAGCTGGCGCCGATGCAGACGCGCGGCCCGGCGCCGAACGGCAGATATTGGAAGCGGTCGATCCTGTCGCGGTTTTCCGGATGGAAACGCTCCGGCATGAAGGCGTTCGGCCTGTCCCACAGCTTGCGGTGGCGGTGCACGACCCAAGGCATGACCAGCACGGCGGCGTATTTCGGGATATAGAGGCCGTTCCAGGTCTCCGGCTCGATCGGCTCGCGGTTGATCGAAGGCGCCGGCGGATAGAGCCTCAGCGCCTCCTCGAAGGCGGCGCGGGCGAGCGGCATGGCATCCAACCACTTTGTCGGATCTGGCTCCCTTGCCAGCACCGCGTCGATCTCCTGCTCGATCCTGTCGCGCTCCCAGGGCGCCTCTGCGAGGCAATAGATCGTCCAGCCCAGCGCCCGCGCCGTCGTCTCGTGGCCGGCGCCGATGAAGGTGATGATGTTGTCCTCGACTTCCGAGCGAGTCAGGCCCTCCGGCCCCTCGGCTCTCAACAGAAGCGTCAGGAAATCCTGCGGCACGCCGTCGGGATCGCGCTTCAGCCGCTCCTCGCGCATCCTCACCGTGCCGGCGACGATGTTGCGAAAATAGGCCATGGTCTTGCGGCCGCGAATGCGGGTGAAGCGCGGCAGCCATTCCGGCGCGCGCAGCAGGTCGAGCGGATCGACACGGCCCATGGTCTCGAACAGGCGGTCGATCTCCTTGGCGAAGCTGCCGGGCTCGCCCGCGATCTCGCCGGAAAACAGCGTCTCAGCCAGGATGTCATAGGTGAGCAGCGTCATGTCATAGGCAATGTCCGACGTGCCGCCGGCCTCGTAGCGAGTGGCGAATTCCAGCGTGCGCTTCAGCATCGGCTCGGCGAAACCGAAGATGTGGCGCGGCGTGAACACCGGCGCCATGGCCTTGCGCGAGCGCCTCCACACCTCGCCCTCGGCGGTGAGCAGCCCGTCGCGCAGGATCGGGCGCAGGATCAGCTGGCGCACCGTCGCCATCTTGTAGTTTTTGGCATTGTCGATCAGCACATGGCGGATCAGGCCTGGATCGTTGGCGATAACCAGCGGCCCACCGATGCCGGTCACCGATATCCAGGGCTCGTTGTAGGTATGCTCGCCCCAGAGCTCGAGCGGGTTGCGGTAGACGATGCGCATCATCTCCAGCGTCGAAGGCGGCTCAGTGCGCGGCTTGGGTGCGGGCGGCACGAAGGGGGCGGGGTTGGTGTCCATGGGCATGCTCCGCTGGCAGCCAAATGTAATGCGCGGCAAGGCGGGCGTCCATGTGACCGGACGGCAGCCCTTTTGCGCAGACTTTTGCCAGCATCCGCGCGTTTTTATGGCTTCTCCGTCGAACGCGCCGCAAGGCCGGCGAAAGCAATCTCGATCCTGCTTGCCGCGAAGCCGGCAAAATGCCCGTAAACCTTGGAAAAACGGCCATTTGCGCCTATATCTAGGACATCAAAACGGCGCGATTCGGGGCCATTTTCCCGCGCCGGATCAGCAGCATCAATCAAACAGGTTTTCATGAGCGACCAGACCGAAAGCGCCATTGGCGCGGAAGCCGAGTACGGCGCCGATTCCATCAAGGTTTTGAAGGGGTTGGATGCTGTCCGCAAGCGGCCGGGCATGTATATCGGCGACACCGATGACGGCTCGGGCCTGCATCACATGGTCTATGAGGTGGTGGACAACGCCATCGACGAGGCGCTGGCCGGGCACGCCGACCTCGTCTCGGTGACGCTCAACCCCGACGGCTCGGTGACGGTGATCGACAATGGCCGCGGGATTCCGACCGACATCCACCCCAGCGAGGGTGTTTCGGCGGCCGAAGTCATCATGACGCAGCTGCATGCCGGCGGCAAATTCGACCAGAACTCCTACAAGGTGTCCGGCGGCCTGCACGGCGTCGGCGTCTCGGTCGTCAATGCGCTGTCGGCATGGCTGAGGCTCAAGATCCGCCGCAATGGCGAGATCTTCGAGATGAGCTTCACGCACGGCAATGCCGACGCCCCGCTGAAGGTGACCGGCAGCTACGAGCAGGAGAAGCGACCGGGCACCTATGAGGGCCGCAGCGGCAGCGAGATCACCTTCTTCCCGTCGGCCGAGACCTTCACCATGGTCGAGTTCGACTACAACACGCTGGAGCACCGGCTGCGCGAGCTCGCCTTCCTCAATTCGGGCGTGCGCATCGTGCTGACCGACGCCCGCCACGCCGACCTCGTGCGCCATGAGCTGCACTATGACGGCGGCCTCGAGGAGTTCGTGAAATATCTCGACCGGGTCAAGAAGCCGCTGATCGAAAAGCCGATCGCGATCCGCGCCGAGCGCGACGGCATCACCGTCGAGGTGGCGATGTGGTGGAACGACAGCTACCACGAGAATGTGCTGGCCTTCACCAACAACATCCCACAGCGCGACGGCGGCACGCATCTGGCCGGCTTCCGCGCCGCGCTGACCCGGCAGATCACCGGTTATGGCGAGTCTTCCGGCCAGACCAAGAAGGAAAAGGTATCGCTCACCGGCGACGACTGCCGCGAAGGCCTGACCGCCGTTCTGTCGGTCAAGGTCCCGGACCCGAAATTCTCCTCGCAGACCAAGGACAAGCTGGTCTCATCGGAAGTCCGGCCGGTGGTGGAGAGCCTGGTCAACGAGGCGCTCGGCACCTGGCTGGAAGAGCATCCGACCGAAGGCAAGGTGGTGGTCGAGAAGGTGATCCAGGCGGCCGCCGCGCGCGAAGCCGCGCGCAAGGCGCGCGACATCACCCGCAAGAGCACGCTCGGCGTCACCTCGCTGCCGGGCAAGCTCGCCGACTGCCAGGAACGCGATCCGGCCAAGTCGGAAATCTTCATCGTCGAGGGCGACTCGGCCGGCGGCTCGGCCAAGGGCGGGCGCTCGCGCCAGAACCAGGCCATCCTGCCGCTGCGCGGCAAGATCCTGAACGTCGAGCGCGCGCGCTTCGACCGCATGCTCAGCTCCGACATGATCGGCACGCTGATCACCGCGCTCGGCACCTCGATCGGCAAGGACGAGTTCAATGCCGACAAGCTGCGCTACCACAAGATCATCCTGATGACGGACGCGGACGTCGACGGCGCCCATATCCGCACGCTGCTGCTCACCTTCTTCTTCCGGCAGATGCCGGAACTGATCGAGCGCGGCCATCTCTACATCGCCCAGCCGCCGCTCTACAAAGTGACACGGGGCAAGAGCTCGCAATACCTCAAGGACGAAGGCGCCTATGAGGAATATCTGATCGATTCCGGGCTGGAAGAGACGTCGCTGACGCTCGGCTCCGGCGAAGTGCGCACCGGGCAGGACCTGCGCAGCGCCGTCGACGACGCGCTGGCGGTGCGGCACCTGATCAACGGGCTGCACACGCGCTACAACCGCGACGTCGTCGAGCAGGCGGCGATCGCCGGCGCGCTCAACGCCGACGTGCTTGCCGATCTCGGCCGCGCTACCGCGATGGCCGAACGCGTCGCCAAGCGGCTCGACATGATCGCCGAGGAGACCGAGCGCGGCTGGACCGGGCGGCTTTCGACCTCCAATGACGGCTCGGGCGGCTATGTGTTCGAGCGCACCGTGCGCGGCGTCAAGGATGCGGTCCAGCTCGATGCCGGGCTGATCAATTCGGCCGATGCGCGCCAGCTCGACCGCTACGCGCCGCGGCTGGCGGAGGTCTATGGCGAGCAGCCGACGCTGCGCCGCAAGGACGCCGCCGAGACCATTTCAGGACCCCTGACACTGCTCAACGCTGTGTTCGCCACCGGCCGCAAGGGGCTCACCATGCAGCGCTACAAGGGCCTCGGCGAGATGAATGCCGAACAGCTCTGGGAAACCACGCTCGACCCGAATGTGCGCTCGCTGCTGCAGGTCAAGGTGGCGGACGCGACGGACGCCGACTCGCTGTTCTCGCGGCTGATGGGCGACGAGGTGGAGCCGCGGCGCGAGTTCATCCAGGACAATGCGCTGTCGGTGGCCAACCTGGATATTTGAGCCTCGTTGCTCCAAGACTCAGACGTTCGCTCGGCGTAAAGAAGTTCACGATCTGAAGGTTGCGTAACCTCCGAGCGCGCGACCTCTCCGCGGAACAACGCCAAGCGCTGGCGCTAGCGGTACCGTGCCAGGCGTAGCGGGGAAGTTATTCGACCCCGGATTTTTCGACGTCTGCATGACTTTGTGCCCGGCGCTCCTGGCGCAGCCTTTTCAACGGAGCGAGCCTTTCGCGCAGAGCTTCCATTCTCGCGACTTTCTGCCCGAAGGTAAGCCCAGCCAATTCGCGACGTCCCGCTGTCTTTCGAGCGAGGATATCGGAAATATCTGGATATGCTCTTTTGGTCTCTGCCATTACCGAGATTTACCACCACCCCCATTGTTTGCCAACTTCGATCCACTTTTCCTTGAGCCCGTGGCGGATCAGGACATCGTCCAGCGCATCGCCGTCATAGGCCTGGTTCTCGACAAAAGCAGCCATCCGCATGTGATCCTTGGGGCGTCCCAACTTCAATGCCGTCGCGATGATATGCTCGGCGCGAAGAACCCTGGTTGGTACGCCTTGCTCATCGGGTTCGGTGACAAAATCGATGTCCAACGCCTGATCAAGCGCTTCCTCGTCGAGGTCATTCGCTACCGGGATGAATTGAACAGGCCACCTGCGAGAGGCTAAATCTAGTAGCGAGCGGCGCGAGCTCCAACCGCAAAAAACCCGGCGTAAAGCCGGGCCTTGTGCGGATGTACTGGCTGGCGACCGGCTCAGTGGTCAAACGCCTTGACGATTTCCTCGGTCATCTTCTTGGCGTCGCCGAGCAGCATCATGGTGCCGTCCTTGTAGAACAGCGTGTTGTCGATGCCGGCATAGCCGGAGCCGAGCGAGCGCTTGACGAACAGGCAGGTGCGGGCCTTGTCGACGTCGAGGATCGGCATGCCGTAGATCGGCGAGGACTTGTCGTCGCGCGCGGACGGGTTGGTGACGTCGTTGGCGCCGATGACATAGGCGACGTCGGCCTGCGCGAATTCGGAGTTGATGTCCTCGAGCTCGAACACCTCGTCATAGGGCACGTTGGCTTCGGCCAAGAGCACGTTCATGTGGCCGGGCATGCGCCCGGCCACCGGGTGGATCGCGTATTTGACCTCGACGCCGTTGGCCTTGAGCTTGTCGGCCATCTCGCGCAGCGCGTGCTGCGCCTGGGCGACCGCCATGCCGTAGCCCGGCACGATGATGACCTTCTGCGCGTTCATCATCAGGTAAGCCGCGTCGTCGGCCGAGCCCTGCTTAACGGTGCGCTCGATGCCGTCGCTGGCCGCCGCGGCGGTCTCGCCGCCGAAGCCGCCGAGGATGACGGAGATGAAGGAGCGATTCATGCCCTTGCACATGATGTAGGACAGGATCGCACCGGACGAGCCGACCAGCGCGCCGGTGATGATCAGCGCCAGGTTGCCGAGGGTGAAGCCCAGCGCGGCAGCCGCCCAGCCGGAATAGGAATTCAGCATCGATACCACGACCGGCATGTCGGCGCCGCCGATCGGGATGATCAGGAGCACGCCGAGCACCAGCGAGGCGGCGACGATGAGCCAGAAGACAAGCTTGGATTCGGTGGTCACGAGCAGCACGATCAGCACCACCAGGGCAAAACCCAGCGCGATGTTGATCATGTGGCGGCCGCCGATCATGATCGGCTTGCCGGACATGCGGCCGTCGAGCTTCAGGAAGGCGATAACCGAGCCGGTGAAGGTGATGGCGCCGATGGCCACACCGAGGCTCATCTCGATGAGCGCCTGGGCGTGGATGTCGCCCGCCGTGCCGATGCCGAAGCTTTCCGGCGCGTAGATGGCGGCTGCCGCCACCATGACGGCGGCGAAGCCGACGAGCGAGTGGAAGGCGGCGACCAGCTGCGGCATCGAGGTCATGGCGATGCGCCGCGCCACATAGGCGCCGACGCCGCCACCGATGGCTAGCCCCAGCACGATCAGGCCGAAGCGGCCCGCCGAGGGCAGCGCCAGCGCCAGCGTGGTGCAAAGAGCAATGCCCATGCCGATCATGCCGTAGAGATTGCCCTGCCGGCTGGTGGTCGGGTGCGACAGGCCGCGCAGCGCCAGGATGAACAGGATGCCGGAGACCAGATAGAGGAAGGAAGCGAGATTGACGGTCACGTCACTTTTCCTTCTTCTTGTACATGGCGAGCATGCGCTGGGTTACGAGGAAGCCGCCGAAAATGTTGACCGAGACCAGGACCAGGGCGATGAAGCCGAAGCCCGCGGCAAGGCCGGAGGCCGCGATGCCGACGGCGAGCAGCGCGCCGACGACGATGACCGAGGAGATGGCGTTGGTGACGGCCATCAGCGGCGTATGCAGCGCCGGCGTCACCGACCACACGACATAATAGCCGACGAAGATCGCCAGTACGAAGATGGCGAAGCGGAAGACGAAGGGATCGATGGCGCCGCCAGAGAGCGCATGTGCGGCGTTGCCGGCAGCCTCGGCGCCGGCGGGCGCGTTGGCGAGGTCCTGCACGGCAAGGCGGACGGCGGCCGTCGCCTGATCGAGCTGGTCGAGGGCTTTCTGCAGCTGTTCCATCACGCGCTCCCCTTCGGATTGGCCGCGGCCTTCCTGTTGTTGGCTTTCCGGGGCGCCGGTTTGGTGTCGCCAGCGCCGGCAACCATGATCGTGGCCGGGATCGCAGCCGGCTCGGTGCGCGGCGCATCGGCGGCCTTGGCGAAATTGGGATGCACGACCTGGCCAGCGTCGGTCAGCATCGTCGCCTTGACCAGCTCGTCGTCGCGCTTGATGGCAAGCTGCTTCGCCGCCTTGTCGACCATCGTCTCGAGGAAGGCGTAGAGGTTCTTGGCGTAGAGCAGCGAGGCCGATGCCGCGACGCGGCCCGGGACGTTGAGATGGCCGACGATCTTGACGCCGTTGTCCGTCGTCACGACCTTGCCGGGCACCGCGCCCTCGACATTGCCGCCGCGCTCGACCGCGAGGTCGACGATCACCGAGCCCGGCTTCATCGAGGCGACCATGGCGGCCGAGACCAGCTTCGGCGCCGGACGACCGGGAATCAGCGCCGTGGTGATGACGATATCCTGCTTGGCGATGTGCTCGGCCGTGAGCGCCGCCTGCTTGGCCTGATATTCCTTCGACATTTCCTTGGCGTAGCCGCCGGCCGTCTCGGCCGCCTTGAATTCCTCGTCCTCGACGGCGAGGAATTTCGCGCCGAGCGACTGCACCTGCTCCTTCACCGCCGGACGCACGTCG